>JAJEAC010000038.1 GCA_022824315.1 Silicimonas sp. | reverse complement strand
GGGGACCGGATGAGCCCGGACCGGATCCGGCGGGCGCTGAACGACCTGCAGATCGGCATCCTGCACGATGCCAGGCGGTCGAGGACGTTCGGCCTGCCAAGCGCGGCGTCGTCCGACGCGCGAAAAATCTACCGCACGCTGGGGCTGAAGTGGAACCCGGCGCCGTTCGCCTACGAGCGACGGGAGCGGAAGAAGCCGAGCTGACGGTCCGGCCGGCCCGGACCGCGGCGCCGGGAGCGCCGAAATGTAGTGCCCTTTCTCGAAAGCGGGCTCAATGATTTCAGACGCTTGCAAGCGAATAGGTCTGAACTCAAGAAGCAGGCCAACGCCTTCCAACTCCAGCCCGGCAACAGTGGCGAAGTGCGTCTTGTCGAACGTGCCTTCGGGATCGGACCAGAGATGATGAGCGAGTTGATGTCTCTGCATGGCGCGGAACTTGAACAAATCGCCATCCAGCAAGGATTTTGATGAAGTGCGGTGCCAGATCACGCACCGGGCAACTCCGGTAAATTCATGCAACAGAGCCGCCAACGACAACCGGCCGGTGGCGCAGGTCGAACGCGCCGCGTGATTCGTCAGAAGAACATCAGGAAATCGAAAGGTGAACCATACGAGAATCGCACCCTCTTCGGCCCATCCGCTTGCTAAAGCCCAACATGTCGATTTAAGCACTCTGCATCAACATGTTCGAATGAAGTGTCGATGAGATCGACATGTTCGGACCATGTGTCGACGGGAGCAGGATATATCGACATGACGTTCGACCCCGGCCGCCCCTTCAATGACCTTCCGGATCTGCCGCCGGCTTCGGAAACCGAGACCAAGACCATTCTTCGCGGCTGCATTGCCGCGCGTGCAGCGCTGGCGGAGCTCCGCGTCTCCGGGAATCTCATCCCGAACCAGGCGATGCTGATCAACTCGATCCCCCTGCTCGAAGCGCAGGCGAGTTCCGAGATCGAGAACATCGTCACAACGACGGACCGGCTGTTCCGCTACGCCAACCACGCGGCCGGTCGAGCCGACCCTGCCACCAAAGAGGCACTGCGCTACCGTACTGCCTTGCACCGCGGCTTCGAGATGCTGGAGCAGCGGCCGGTTTCGACCGCCATCGCGGTCGAAGTCTGTCGAACGATCAAGGGAGTGGAACTGGACATTCGCAACACGCCGGGAACGGCATTGATGAACGATGCAACCCAGCAGGTCATCTACACGCCGCCGGAGGGAGAGGCCGTCCTCCGCAGCAAGCTGGCCAATTGGGAGCGCTACATTCACGAGACCGAGGAGATCGACCCGCTGATCCGGCTTGCCGTCATGCATTATCAGTTCGAGGCGATCCACCCGTTCGTCGACGGAAACGGCCGCACCGGACGCGTGCTGAACCTGCTCTATCTCGTCGACCAGGGCCTGCTCGAAATTCCCGTCCTCTATCTCAGCCGGCACTTCATCCGGAACAAGGCGCTCTACTACCGGTATCTGCTGGAGGTGACGACGCGGCAGGACTGGGAAGCATGGATACTCTTCTTTCTGGAGGCTGTCAGAACAACGGCGGAATGGACGACGGCGAAAATCGGCGCGATCCGGGAGCTTCTCGACGAGACGGGCGCCGCGATTCGACAGAGGATGCCGAGAATCTACTCCCGGGAGCTGGCGGAACTGATCTTCGTGCATCCCTACTGCCGGATCGGCGACGTGGTCAAAGCGGATATCGCCAAGCGTCAGACCGCCGCCGTCTACCTGAAAGCCCTCGCAGCCGAAGGCTTCCTCGAGGAAATCAAGGCGGGGCGTGAGAACCTCTACATCAACCCGCCGCTCCTGGCGCTTCTGGAGGAGCGCGGGCGATGACCATAGATGGGTCGGCGTCATGGCGGCGCCAGCAAGCCTAGGCTGTTGCGCCTGATTGATGCCGGACATCGTTTTCCGACAGGACGAACACGAGCCCAACCATCGAAAACAGAATTCAAACCGAGACGAGGCCATGACACAGGAAAGCGCGTTGGCCAGTCGCCCCGTTGGGGTACCATGGTGATATTGGGTGGCTACCTTGAGCGAAACTGGGTGGCTCTTGAGCAAAACTTCCCTACGCCATTGATTCCGCGTCAATTGTCCCGTCCGTGTCTTCGGGCATCCTGACCGGCTGGTAGCCGAGCTGCTTGGCGCGCCATTGCAATACGGACCTCGACTGCCCCGACCTGATGACAGATCACATCCTCGGAACCGCCGCCGCAAGCACCGTTTTGCTTTCGCGACAGGGCCGGCGCCACGCGGGGGTGGGGGCTACCATGCGTGAAATTGGGTGGCTACCTTCGTGAAATTTGGCATCATAAGGGTCGCTTTCTTTTTCGATACGTGCGGGCACGAATTCGATCACCGCACCGATTTCCAGCACACCAACGCCGCGTCCCGGGGCGAGAATTGTCATAGAAGATGATCCCGCACTCCGGGTTGCTGCATACCCGAATACGTTGCGCTTGGCTACTGCCGAGTAGATCGACCGCATCCCGGGCGATCGTTGACAAGGCGGCATCGACGCCTGGGGCATCCCATTTGAGATCATTTGCCGGAGTCAGCACGTGGACGAGGCTCGGAGTACGCGCCACGTCGTTCAGATAGTGCCGGGAAGCGGCCGGAATCATCCGCCTTTCCAGCGTCGCCTTAACCCCCAACCAAAGGGCTTCGCGCAGTTCTTCGGCGGCGAGCAGATCGGCTCCTTTCACCGAACGGATTCGCAGCCCAAGCGAGGACTCCGCCAGCCAATCCCGCAAACGGGCAGCGCTCGTCAGACGCTCATAGACCCGTCGTTCGCCTCGCCCACCGGTCATCAGAAAGTCCAGGCACAAGCGCCCCACGTACACGAAACCTGGACTGCTCTCAGTTTTTTGTACCATTTTCCGGAATCATGGGTTATAACCATGATGACGATAACAAACTTGATCGGGCGTGTCATGACGTTATTCGGAGTCAACGTTGTACCGGTGATTTTGGGCGCGATCGCCAGCATGGCCGCAGGCACACTGTGGTACACGGTTCTCTTTACCCGACCTTACCTGGAAGAACTCGGCAAGACTTCCGAAGAACTTGCGAAGGGACCAGGCATGTTCGTCGCCTCGTCGCTGCAGTTTGTTGGCTGCGTGGCGATAGCATTCACGCTCGGATGGTTGATGGAAAAGACGGGTACGCGGACGATGAGCGGTGGGGTAGGTTTGTCCGTAGTAGTGTGGCTTGGGTTCGTCGTTGCCGTCGTTGGTCCAATGTATGCTTATCAGGCGTTCTCGATGAAGTTATTCGCAATCGTTGCCGGAAATATACTGATGATCCTGGCAATATGCGGGGGCATGCTGGGCGCGTGGAAGACTTGATCGTCTCCCCGGTCGAGCTGAGTCACTCTAACTCAACCTAGGCAAGTGTCCGGCGTGAGGTCTTCTGAGCATCCCGGAGATTTCGTCCATGTCGTCGCGTTGTGCTTTGCCAATGAAGCGGCGCGCGAAGTGACGGGGGCCGGCGTTCAGCTGATGGGCGGATACGGCTATGCGAAGGAATATGGCATGGAACAGCGTTTGCGCGACGCTTGGGGCTGGGGCATTGCCGGAGGCTCCATCGACATCCAGAAAATCAATATATCCGCCGGCCTCGTTGGGCACCGTTTCGACCAGAGGCAATAGGCCGTGAATGGCGTAGGCGCAGAGGTCGGCGGCAGAGCTTCCAGTCAAGGGGCAAGAAAGATGATGCGAGCCGCGGATGTCGCCGCACGCCTGCTGGAGATCTGGGGATTCAACATCGCCTTTGGCGTGCCCGGGGAAAGTTATCTGGCGCTTCTCGATGCGCTCCACGACATCGACGGCTTTCGTTTCATCGCCTGCCGGCAAGAAGGGAGTGCGGCCATGGCAGCCGAGGCGCACGCCCGTGCGACTGGTAAACCGGGGCTTGTGATGGTGACCCGTGGTCCGGGCCTGACCAATGCCTCGGCAGGCATCCACGTGGCGCAGCAGGGCTCGACACCCCTGGTCGTATTGATCGGAATGCCGGCGCGCGAAACCGAGCGGCGCGACGCCTTTCAGGAACTCGACATACAGGGGTTTGGTCAGGTCATCGGCAAAGATGCCCTGATCATCCGCGATCCCCATCGTATCGCAGAACAACTTTCTCACGCACGCCATTTGGCCATATCAGGCCGCCCGGGGCCGGTGCTGGTTGGCCTGCCGGAAGACATGCTCACCGAAGAGGCTGGTGATACGCTCGATGCTCTGCTCTCCATTCCAGTCCGCCCCCGCGCAATTCCAACCCCGGACCTGCTTGCACAGGCAGCGGAAATGCTCGCCAACGCGAAAAGGCCTTTCGTTGTCGCCGGTGGCGCAGGATGGAGGCCAGAGGCGACGCTTGCACTAGAGCGTTTCGCAACACGCTTTGGCGCTCCGGTGGGCGCAGCATGGCGGCGTCAGGATGTGCTCGACAACACTCATCCCTGCTACGCAGGCCACTTGGGATTGGGCATCAATCCGAAACTGGCCGAACGCGTACGCTCGGCCGATGTGATCCTCGTGGCGGGCGCGCGGCTTGGGGAAGCCACGACCGCGGGGTACAGGCTTTTGGCACCGCCGGCGATCGGGCCGCGGCTGATCCACCTCCACCCCGATCCGAACGAACTCGGAGCCGTCTATCGGCCCAGTGTGGCACTCGAAGGAGACCCGGCCGCAACCCTGGATGCTTTGGCCGTTGCCGATCCCGGCGACGTCACCGCGCGAGACATCTGGCGAGGCGAAGCAAGAACCGACTACGAGGCGTTCACTGCACCAATCTGGGACATTGGTGATCTGCAAATGGCGCATGTGGTGGCACATGTATCTGCCACAGTGCCACCACAGACGGCGATCACTAACGGTGCAGGCAACTATGCGATCTGGCTGCACAGGTTTTTCCACTACAGGCGGTTCGGTCAGCAACTCGGGCCGCAATCGGGCTCGATGGGCTATGGTATACCCGCCGCAATCGGTGCGGCCTTCGCAAACCCGGAAACGAGGGCCGTAGCCTTTGCCGGTGACGGTTGCGCGCTGATGACGATACGGGAGCTTGCAACTATTGCGGAACACCAACTGCCGATCGTGGTGATCGTCGTCGACAATAGCCGCTATGGCACCATTCGGATGCATCAGGAGCGGGACTTCCCTGGCCGGTCCATCGGAACGGAAGTCACCAGCCCGGACGTTGCCAGTGTCGCACGCGGTTTCGGCCTTGCTGCGACTACAGTCCACACGACCGAAGAGTTTATCTCCGCCTTCGACGCGGCCTTCGAATCCGGTGCACCACATCTTTTGCATCTTCTGCAAGATCGCAATGTGATCAGTCCGGGCGGAACACTCTGATAGAATGAGGAAATCAAGGATGCATCGCAACAGGATGACTGACCAAACTGCTGACAGTGACGACAGAGAAATCACCAAAGGTGCCTTGTCGGGCATTCGCATCGTCGATCTTAGCCGAGTTCTGGCGGGGCCGTGGTGTACGCAGTGTTTTGCAGACATGGGCGCAGAAGTCCTGAAAGTAGAACCCCCCGGAGTGGGAGACGAAACCCGGACTTGGTCGCCTCCGAGCATGGGAGGTCACGCCGCCTACTTCACCTGCGTGAACCGGGGTAAATCCAGCATCGTCCTCGATCTTAAGGCGGCATCAGACCGCGATCGGCTGCTTCAGGCCATTGCTGTGGCAGATGTCGTGGTTGAGAATTTTCGTGCGGGATCGCTGGACCGGCTGGGCCTGGGATCAGAAGTCATGATGGCCGCAAACCAGCGTCTGATCCTTTGCTCGATCTCAGGCTATGGGAGGTCAGGACCCGAGGCGGCGCGCGCTGGATACGACTTTGTCATTCAGGCTGAATCAGGATTGATGTCAGCGACGGGCGAACCGGAAGGCCAGCCGTTGAAAGTGGGTGTCGCGGTATCGGATCTATTCGCAGGTCTCTATGCGTCACAGGCGATTTTGGCCGCGTTGATCGCCCGTGACCGCACGGGAAAGGGCACTCATCTCGACGTCTCAATGTTCGATTGCCAAGTCGCAGCAATGGCCAATGTTGCTGCCAACGCGCTGGCAACTGACATGCCATCGCAACGTCACGGAAACGGTCATCCAAACGTGGTGCCCTATCGCGTCTTCGAGGCAAAGGATCAGCCTTTTGTTCTTGCCGTCGGAAACGACGGTCAGTTCGGTCGGCTTGCGCGCGACGTGATCGGACAACCTCAACTGGCGGATGATCCACGCTTTGCGACCAACGAAGCGCGCAGCTGCAATCGTGACCTTCTGAATGCGAGCCTGGCGGACCTGTTCCGTCAACGAACGGCGGAAACCTGGTTGACCGCATTGCGCGAGGTCAACATTCCCGGTGGACGTATCAACGATGTGACCGACGCTCTCGCCACGAAGCAGGCAGAGGAACGGCAACTGGTGCAGAGTTTCTCTACTGAAGGCGGTCAGGTGCGCGCGGTGCGCTACCCTGTGTGCGCCGAAGGGCTCTGCACTAAAGTCACGCCGCCGCCAAAACTCGGCGAGGGAGGCGAAGCACTGCTGAGAAATTGGCTCGCAAGGCAACCACGGTTACGAAAACCGTAGTGAAGGTGTCGGTCACCACGACTTGCCTGCCTTCTGCGCCACATTTTGATCGCTGTGCCTTGGGCGGCGTACGGCAGAAATTCCCAAGCCAAGTAGCTGCTGGTCGGAACCACGGTGCGCTTGGTCTGAATGGCCGCATTGTAATTTGCCGAGCGGCATGAGCTGTTTCGCCGATGCAGCGAACGTGGCTCAGCGAGCGCACGCAGCGAGAACAACCAGGGTACAGGTTGGGCTCGTTCCGGCCGTTAGCCGGATCTTCATTTAGGTTTCAAACAGGAATC
This sequence comes from Silicimonas sp., assembly GCA_022824315.1. Classification (GTDB taxonomy): domain Bacteria; phylum Pseudomonadota; class Alphaproteobacteria; order Rhodobacterales; family Rhodobacteraceae; genus JAJEFO01. Next base: position 43,380 of record JAJEAC010000038.1, on the reverse strand, counting down.
CTTCGCAAACAAAGGGGCCAAGGGCGGACTCCGGCGGTTCCAGCCTGTCGCTTACATGGCAACATCCTTGGCCGGGTCGATGTCCAGCAATTCGAACGCGCGGCTCTGCAGTTCCGTCGGCTTCGCCATCAGCGGGAAGGCGTGGTCCGGACTGCCCGGCAGCGTCACCTCGTTCAGCGTCAGCGTGGCCAGATCGGAAAGAAGCGTCGTGAAGCTGTGGACAGGCAGCCCGTCGGGGGTGCGCTTCGTGTCGGCCTTGGCCTTCGCGCTCTCCGCGACCTCGGCCTTCTCCACCGGTTGTAGCCCTTGTAGCCCATGGACTTCAGGTAGCTTGAGATTCGGCAGTAGGCGTCGGCGTATTTCGTCGACCGGAAGCATCCGGAGATCTTCTGCTTGACCTTGGCCATTCGAATGTCTCATTCAGACCGGTTATTCCGATATCGGCATAACCGGTCAGTCGCGCATCTGCGGATTTTGGCCGAGACCGCTGCAGCGGTTCATTTGTCACGGCTTCACGGGCGCGCGGGAAAAGGATGAAATCCAAGTCGGATCATCGCGTTGATCGATGTCTGCGTAACAGGTGTCGTGCCGTGCACGAATCACGGCAACTTGGGCCGCCTTCAGGCAGCGGGTGCGGAAGGTGCCCTCGTTGCGAAAAAAATCGAGCGTGACGACCCGGAAGCGACCAAGAGCCGGCTGCGGAGACGAGTCATCCTGCACTGGATCAGGACAGCATCGGAAATCGAGCCCCCGCCCCAAATCTCGCGATGCCACGTCACTTTGGTTCCGAACTGAAGTTCCGGCGACCAATTGGGTGCATGTTCTCGCGGTGGAAGTTCTTCATTGTAACCGCGCGGAGAACCAGCCGGGAAATCTGCCATCCGGTGTCGGCGCGGCGGAAGGAATGGTGATACTGGCCCCAAAGTTCGCTCTCGGCATCACTCCCCAGGTAACGCTGCCACGCGTACAGGTAGCAAACGCTCGTTGCTGCGTCCGGCCCATCGAAACGGATGACGATATTGGACACGTGGTGGCTCGTCGCGGCGAACACTTCGGCCAATCCGCGCGATATCATCGGAGTGATTTCGTCCACACCTTCCATCGTCGGCACATCGGGTCCGTAATCGATGACGGCGTCCTCGGCGAAAAGGGCAACGACCGCCTCGGGTTCGGCCCGATCGAAATGATAGCAATACGCGTGGATCAGATCCGTGATTTCCGCCTTGTCCAACAAGCCCTCGAGGCTTCGTGCGTGATCCATTCGATTTCTGGCTCCATGCTGCCGGGTCGTTGCCCGGTTCCGTTTCGAACAAGGCTACTCGGACTACCCGGAGACCGCAAATTGCTGCCTATGGCCCCCTGCACAGACAATTGCGGTAAGATCGGCGGATCACACCTGCATGACGACGGGACGCCGCAGCCCCACCAGTGAGCCAGGTCCAACGACGAGAGCCTGGTGTCCTTCAGGAGGTTCTGCCTCACGGCGGGCGAACATGCATGATGCGGGCTCAGGAGTCAGGAGAAGAGGTCGCGCAATCCCGGAACCTGAACGCCATGAACGTGTGCAGAAGCCGGCCTTTCGTCAAATCCAGGGATCGAGCACGCCTCGCCCGAGTGGATGCGCACGTAACGATCAGCGCAACCGTGCGCGAGCTTGCCTGCCTGATTCGCATGTTTGTCACAAGCCGGTTCAATTGCGTGGCCTACAGAATTTGAGCCAGCGTACAGCGCCGCGCCTGACAGTCGGTTTCGATTCTCAGCCGGCGCGCCAAACAGCCCGGCTGCCAACAGCCAGGGACAGTCGAAAGCCCCGATGCGATGAACGGGACACAGACGTTGGAGGCAGGATTTTCTTGATCGGGAGAGCGTGACGCAATGGGGCGCCCCTAGTCCGCAAGCCTTGCAGGATCTGCGGAATCCGCCAACCGTCCAAGCGTCCGCTTCCGGCAATGGCAGGATGAGTCGATCCGCGTGTCGCTCCGCGAAAGGGCGGCAGTCAGTTGCGGGGCCAGCGCTTCCGCCTCACGGCGTCGACCAAGGCGTTGCAAACACTCATGGTAGCCGTGCAGAGACCAAACGTTGCCGCGATTCTGAAGACACCGCCTGCCCTCGCCGTCGAGGCCGAGGTCCTTCCGGTAGACCGTTTCGGCCTCCTCCACCTGCCCGTCTTCCAGAAGGAGGGCACCCAGGGCATGGCGCGGCGGATGCATCCACGGCCAAGGCTCGCTATAGGCCAGTTGGTCGCTGCGCCGCACCGCCTCCCGGAGGTGGGCAAAGCCGGATTCGCGCTCGCCCCGGTGATAGGCCAATTCCCCGCAGAGCATCGCCCGGGCAATCGCCATGATGTCCCGTACCGCATTGTTGAAGTAGAGGCGGGTTTCCGGAAGCTCGGCCGTGCCCGATTCCAGGCTCGCGAGCTCGCGTTCCGCGGCCTCGAATTCGCCGAGCGCGGCATGTGCGACACCCCTTGCATATTGATCCATGAGTGTCGTCACGACGTAGAGTTCGGGATGCGCGGGCAGGGGAGCGTCCACGATTTCGCGCCACTGCCCGAAACGAACCGGTACATGGACGGTCGAGGAACAGTAGGCGTCGAGCGTCGCTACCAAATGCGGGCGGTCTTGGCGAAGCAGGTCCGGTGTCACCGTTTGGGTGATTCCCCGTGCCGCCTCCTGAGCGCCGCCAAGGTCCCCCAGCATCATCGCTGCGTCCATCATGGCGTGGAAGTCGTGACAGCGCGCGGTGGTATAGAAGTTGAAGGGCCCGACGCGGCGCGCGTACTTGACGTCCGCGCGCACCGCCTTGCGACTCACCGCAAGCGCATCCGCGTAACGTCCGCACTGGAGATAGATGTGACAGGGCATATGGTTGAGATGGCCATTGTCGGGCGACAGCCGGTGAAGACCGTCGGCCGCGGCCTGCGCGCACTCGGGAATCCGCGACATCTCCATCACGTGGATGTACATGTGGAGCATGCCCGGGTGCGGCGCCTGCCTCGCTTCGCTGCGTATCCGCATGGCCGCTTCCAGCACGTCTCGCGCCTCTTCGGTGTCGGCGCCATCGGCGGCTTCCCCTGTATCCGGGTCCCAGAGGCGCCAGGGCGTACGGGTGATCAGGGCCTCCGCAAAGAGGCTGGCCACGTCGGCGTCGCCCGGAAAGCGGTGATGCACCTCCCGCATGCGGGCAGCGAAATCGTCGTCCCAGCGGGAGAATTCGTCCAACGAAACGACGGCGTTGCGTTGATAGCGGGCCGGAAGGGCCTCGATGAGGGCGCGTTCGACCGGAGTGGCGTCGTCACGCCGTTCCATCGCTTCCTGGGTGGCGGCGAAGCACGTGGTTATTGCATCCTGGGCTTCCGTCTCGCTCATCCAGCACCAGGGCAGGTTGATGAAGGGTCCGGCGGCGTAGGCTTCCCCCCAGAACGCAATTGCACAGTCCGGGTCGGCCCGCTGCGCCTCGCGAAAGCAGACCACCGCCTCCTCGTGGTTGAAGCCGTAGAGCCACAACAGGCCACGGTCGAACCAGAGCTGTGCCTCGGGATTGCGCGTGGCAAGCGGTCGAGTGTACCTGCCGAGATCGAATTCGTAGCCCATCGCCTCTGCCCGATATCTCTGGCCCGGAGGAAGCACCAAGCCCGCGCTGCACACCATTGTTCATAGCCACACGCCGATGCCGTTGCGAGACCTTCGCCGTTGAACAGCTCGTTCACAGGGACAGTCGCTGCCGCTGCGGCGCCAAGCAGGATGCTATCAAAGGAAAGGACGAGCCTCAAGCTTCGCAGCGGCACTTTGGGGCGGCAAAGGCGTGCTGCCGGTTCAAGCGGAGGCTGGCGTTGATGTGACGGAAACGCGGCATGCGGCTTGTCATCTCCCAAGAAGCCTGAACCCGCAGGACGCCAAGAAGGGATGGCATTGTCGGCCAGGAGCGACGCGCGATCACCCGCCTTCTCGTGCCACCATGGGACCGCCTAGCGCGTCTCTAGCAATCCGCCGTCCACAGGAATGATCTGGCCGGTTATCCAGCCGCTCTTGGGCCCCAGAAGAAAGGCGACCATTTCCGCGATCTCCTCCGGCACGCCCCAGCGCGAGAGCGGGTAGCGCTGGATCAACTGCGTCAGGAGGTCTTCGAATTCTTCCTGATCGGCGGCTCGGGCCCGGAACTGGCTTTCGGCCAGAGGGGTCCGAACGGCGCCCGGCGCCACGGCGTTCACCCGGACGCCATTGCCTGCGAAGTCCGCGGCAAGCTGCCGGGTCAGCGCCGCAACAGCACCCTTCGACGCGGAATACGCGGTGACGCCCTTCATGCCGCTCAATGCGACGGTGGAGGCCGTAAAGACGAGAGTGCCGCGGCCGCCGGACACGAGATGGGGAAGGGTCGCGCGCGCCGTCAGAAACGCGCCGGTCGCATTGACCTGCATGACCCGCATCCAGTCGTCCAGGGTCAGGGACAGGATGTCACCTTCAATCATGATGCCGGCATTCGCGGCCACGGCGTCCAGGGAGCCCGCTTCTGCAAGCGTCGCATTCACCATGGCGGCAACAGAGGCCTCGTCGGCAACATCAACCGTGACCGGAATCGCCCGGCCCCCTTTCGACACGATTTCGGTTGCGGTCTCATCCGCACCGTCTGCGTCGATATCCGCGCAAACGACGCAGTCGCCATCCTCGGCGACCCGGTAGGCTATGGCCCGGCCAATGCCGGATCCGGCTCCGGTGACCAGGGTCGTTCGCGGCGGATCGTTCGGCTTCGCAACCGCCATGGATCAGTCGGGGTCCGGCGCATAGATCTGGGGATAGAGGGCGCGCATCGCCTCCTCGTCGAACTCTGCCTTGAAAGCGTGGGACCTGGCCAAGACCTGCGCACGCTCTGCCGCCGGGCGGGCATCAATCTCGCGAAGCAGCCTGTCCGTGTTTGGGTAGGTCTCCATGATCCGGTCATCCCCCAGCATGTAGGTCAGCCGCGACGCCCAGCCCCAGACAGACATGTCCACGATCGAGTAGCCCCCGTCCAGCATGTAGGGACGGCCCGCCAGACGGTCCTCGACGATCTGCCAATGCCGACGGGCCTCGAAGTCATAACGCTTGAGCGCGTAGGGCACCTTCTCGGGCGAAAAATTCCGGAAGTGCACGGCCTGTCCAGAAAACGGGCCCACGCCCGAGGCCACGAACATCAGCCAGGACAAGAGCTCTCCCCTTGCGCAGGAACCCTCAGTGGGCAGGAACTTTCCTGTCTTTTCCGCAAGATAGAGGAGGATCGCGTTGCTGTCGAAGACCGTGGTCTCGCCATCGACGATCACGGGCACCTTGCCGTTCGGGTTTATTGCACGGAACGTCGCGCCGTGCTGCTCGCCCCGGCGGGTGTCGACAGGGACAGGGTCGTAGTCCAGACCGCTTTCCTCGAGGAAGAGCGCGACCTTCATCGGGTTCGGCGCAGCGTTGTAGTAGAACTTGATCATGGCCTGCTCCGGCAGTGCAATGGGTCGGCGGGCTTGTGCATGCCTGCCTCCGCACCCATTGTGCGTCAGGCAAACCTTTGTACGACGATAGTCGGAGGAGAGCCATGGCGGTGTCAATCCCTTCAATCATGCCGAACCGGCAGGCAATGCTGTCAGAATGCCCGCCGAAGCCCTGACCTTCGGCCTTGTCGTCAATCCCATCGCTGGTCTCGGAGGCGCTGTAGGGCTGAAAGGAACGGATGGTCCCGGCACCGTGGCAGAGGCGCTGGACCGTGGCGCCGTGCCCCGTGCGGGCGAGCGCGTGCGACGGGCATTCGCCCGACTTGCCGATCGTGCGCCGGGAACGCTCGTTCGGGCGGCTCCGGGAAAGCTTGCCGCAGGTTGGCTGGAGGGCCTTGACCTGGATGTGCGTTCCCTGGCGCCGATCGAGGTCTCGGGCACGGCGCGCGACACGCGCGTCGCGGCCCAGGCGCTGACAGGATGCGATCTTGTCGTCTTCGGTGGCGGGGACGGAACGGCCAGGGACGTGACCGCCAGCCTTGGCCCCGGTCGCGCCGTTCTCGGCATCCCCTGCGGCGTGAAAATGCACTCTGGCGCGTTCGCCATCTCGCCCGAGGCAGCCGGCGCGCTCCTGTCGGACCTCGTGACCTCACCGGACCGAATTGGCTGGGACGACGGAGCGGAGATCATGGACATCGACGAGGCGGCGTTGCGGTCCGGCCGTATTGCACCGCAGCTGTTTGGCCATGCCCGCGTCCCCGTATCACGCAAGAGAATGCAGGCCTCGAAAGGCGGCCCGTCGACCCTGGCCGCAGATGCTCTCGCGGGTGCGGCCAGGGAATTGGTCGAAGGCATGTCGCAGGGTACGCTCTACGTGATTGGGCCGGGCACCAGCACCGGTGCAGTCCTGACGGCCATGGGCGCGACGCCCAGCATGCTTGGGATCGACGCCGTTCGCGACGGGCGTGTAGTTGCACGGGATGCGACGGCCGAAGAGCTGGAGGCGCTTGCAGGCGGAGCGCCGGTGCGCATCGTCCTCGGAGTCACGGGGCGACAGGGATTTCTCCTCGGACGCGGGAACCAGCAGATCACCCCCTCGCTGATCGCGCGGGCCGGACCCGAGGGCCTGATCGTGATGGCCTCCGAAGACAAGCTGGCCACCCTCGCACAGCCCCGCCTCTGGGTCGATACGGGCGACCCGGAGCTGGACCAGGCGCTCTCGGGATATCTGAGAGTGAAGACGGGTCGGGGACGCGAGACGATGATGCGCGTTGGAGCGAGTTGAACCGTATCACGCATTATGCGAACATTTGTGCGAATTTTTCGAAGCGCTGCGGATTCGATAGGGAGCACCGAGATGGCAGGCGAGAGACGGGCCCATCCATGGATGGCGAATTCAGCCCCCGGCATCATCGAGGGGATGTTGAAGGAGATTGGTGCCGCTTCCGTTGACGAGGTTTTCGCGCAGATCCCGAATGATCACTTCAGATCGACGCCGCTCGACCTTCCGCCTGCCCTGACGTCCGAGATCGAGCTTCGGCGCGACCTCGTCGGCAAGCTCAAGAGGAACGCGAGCTGCGAGGACAACCTCTCCTTCATCGGTGCCGGCGTCTGGCAGCACCACGTCCCGGCCATCGTCGATGAAATCGTCGGGCGGACCGAGTTCGCCACGAACGTCTGGGGCAGCTACCAATCGGACCACGGACGGAACCAGGCCTGGTTCGAATTCAACTCGCAACTTGGCGCGCTTCTCAACCTCGATGTCGTGCAGTTGCCGGTCTACTCCTGGGGCTGCGCCATCGGCCACGCGATCCGCATGGCGGCCCGGATCACCGGACGCGCCAAGGTCCTGGTCCCCGCCCTGTCCGATCCGGAGCGGCTGAGCGTGATCCGCACCTATTGCCAGCCGTCCGAGATGGACGGCCATATCGAGGTCGTCACGATCGCAGCCGACCCGACCACGGGACGGCTTGATGCCAATGACCTTGCGGCAAGGCTCGGCGAAGACGTGGCAGCGGTCTATTTCGAAAACCCGGCCTATCTGGGCACGATCGAATCCGGCGCGGCGGAAATCGCGCGGCTCGCCCGCGCCGCCGGCGCCGAGACCATCGTGGGCGTCGACCCGGCAAGCCTCGGCGTGATCAAGGCACCCGGCGACTACGGTGCGGACATCGTCACCGGGCCGGTTCAGCCGCTTGGGGTCCACATGCATTGCGGCGGCGGCGCCGGGGGGTTCATCGCCTCCCGCGACGAGGAACGCTACGTGCGGGCATACAACGGCTTCCTCGTGTCGGTCGTGGAGACACGGGAGCCGGGCCAGTTGGGCTTCGGCCTCGCCTGCCCGCATCAGAACTCCTACGGAATGCGGGAAAACGGGAACGACTGGACGGGCAACTCGACATACCTGTGGGCCATCGCGGGAGCGGTCTACATGAGCCTCCTCGGACCCGAAGGCTTCCGCGAACTCGGAACCCTGATCGTGGCGCGCGCGCGATACGCGGCGAAGCTCCTGGGCGACATCGATGGCGTGAGGATCGTCTGGCCCGACACGACGTTCAAGGAATTCGTCGTCAACTTCGACGGCACCGGCAGGACCGTCTCCGAAATCAACGATGCGCTTCGCGCAAGGGGCATCTTCGGCGGGAAGGACATATCGGACGAAGCGGGCGGCCTCGGTCGGTCCGCGCTCTACTGCGTCACCGAAGTTCACTCCGCCGCCGACATCCGGCGGCTGGCCGACACACTGACGGAGGTTCTGCAATGACCCGCCCACCCGAATTTCACGCCGCGAAGTGGAATGAACCCGTGGTGATGGAACTGGGCCGCCCCGGCGGCCGGGGCCAGCACTTCCCGGCACCCGAGGACGAGATCCGGTCTGCTGTCGGCATCGACCTGATCCCGGGCGAGATGGCACGCACAGACCGCCCGGACCTTCCGGAAATCACTGAATTCGAGGCGCAGCGCCACTACCTGCACCTCAGCCAGATGACGCTGGGGATGATGGGCGTCAGCCTCTTCGGTACCTGCACGATGAAATACAACTCGAAGACCGCCGAATTCGCGACGTTGCGGCCGGAACTGGCGGCAGTGCATCCCTACCAGCATCCGGATACCTTGCAAGGCGTCCTGCAGATCATCCACGACATGGACGGCATGCTCCGGTCGCTTTCGGGGATGGACCAGTTCATCTTCCAGGCGGGCGGCGGCGCGAACGCGGCCTACACGATGGCCTGCGTGGCCCGCGCTTACTGGGCGGACAAGGGCATGCTCGGCCAGCGAACCGAAATGGTCACTTCGGTTCAGGCGCACCCCTGCAATCCGGCCACCGCGGCGGCTGCCGGCTTCAAGGTGGTGAACCTGCCCCTGGAGGAGAACGGCTATCCGTCGCTCGACGCGCTGAGGGCTGCGGTCAGCGGCAACACCGCACTGATCATGATCAACAACCCGGACGACATGGGAATCTACAATCCGGAGATCAAGGAGTGGGTCAGGATCGCGAAGGAGGCGGGCGCGCTCTGCTTTTACGACCACGCGAATTTCAACGGCGTGATGGGCAAGCTGTCGGCACGCGAACTGGGCTTCGACGCATGCATGTTCATGCTGCACAAGACATTCGGCGCGCCGAAGGCCGGCGGCGGCCCGGCCGTGGGCGCCTTCGGCTGCTCGGATGAACTTGCCGCCTACCTGCCGACGCCGGTGGTCGTGAAGGCCGGTGATCGCTACGCGCTGGACGAGGACCGCCCGAAATCCATGGGCAAGATACGGGAATATTGGGGCAACGTCCCACAGGTGGTGAAGGCGTATGCCTGGACCCGTGCCATGGGCGCGGACGGGATCGAACTTGGTGCCGACATCTCGGTCGTGTCAAACAACTACATGGACAAGCGGCTTGCGGAGATCCCGGGCCTCGCCATCTCGAACCCGGACGTATCCGCGAGGCGGATGGAAATGACGCGCTGGTCGCTGGGCCCCATCGCCGAGGAGACCGGCATCGGCACGGTCGATTTCGCGAACCGGATGGCGGATTACGGGATAGACCCGTGGTGGATGAGCCACGAGCCCTGGATCGTGGCCGAGCCGTTCACCCCCGAGCCGGGAGAGCTCTGGTCGAAGGAGGACATCGACCTCTGGATCGACGTTGTCGCGAAGATCTGCGAGGAAGCCCGCTCGGACCCGGAAATGGTCAAGTCGGCCCCCCACAACCAAGCCATTGCGCAAGTCAAGGGTGACGCGTTTGAAGACCCGGCGAAATGGGCGATGACCTGGCGGGCCTGGAAGCGCAAGCAGGAGGCCGCAGATCAGGGCAAGCGCGGTGCCGCCTGAACGATGTGGCCGGTAGGCGATCACCTAGTCGCAGAGAAGCGACAAGCCCCCGAGCGCGACGGGCGACGAACGCCCGAGCGCCAGGTCCGCAGCGACCCGGGCCGTCATCGGACCGGCCGAGAAACCGACCCAGGGGAAGAGGGCGTGGATCACGCCGGGATGATTGGGGTCCTCCCCAAGAATCGGGCGCCAGTCGGGCGTGCCGTTCACCCAGGCGGTCCAGCTGCGAAGGGCGCGGGCGCGGGCCATTGCGGGCACGACTTCCGCCGCAATGCCCATGTTGCCGGCAAGGCTTCCGGGATCGGTCACAAGCACGCCGTCCGCCCGCTCCCGCGCGGGCCAACCGCCACCGATCACGCAACCGCCATTGGCCAACTGCTTGAGGCTGAGCTTGCCGGCAGCGGAGTAGACGAGATGGGGCACCAGCGCGGCCACGGGCTCCGTCACGGTCACCTGAAGGGGAAACCCCTTGATGTCGAGCGCCGTGCCGATCATCGCCCCGATCCGACCCGCGGCGGCCCCGGCGGCGTTCACGATCCGACCCGTCTGGACTTCGCCGCACGCGGTGACGACCACATGGCCGCCCCGCGCCGGCGCAATGTCCGAAACCCGGCTGTGCGTCGCGATCCGGGCGCCGGCGCGCACCGCCGCGCGCGCGAGAGCCGGCATCACCTGCAGGGGATCGGCCTTCCCTTCGAGGCGGCAATGTCCGCCGCCAACGACCTCCGGCGACAGGTAGGGCGCACGCTTCAGCAGATCATCCCTGTCCAGGATTTCGGTTTCGACCCCGGCTTCGGCTTCTATGGCCGCCTTGGCGCTTATGAGGTCCATCTGCGCGTCGGTGCGCGCAGCGATGATCCCTCCGGCGAGCCTGACGCCGAGATCGGCCCCAAGCTGCTCGGGCAGGTCTGTCCAGAGCGCCTGCGACCGCTTGAGAAAGTCCAGGCACGGCCGGTAGGCCCGCGCCCAGTCCTCGCCGTAGGCTGCGAACTCCGGGCATTGGATCTGCAAATGGATCGACCCGGCATTCGCGCCCGAGGCCTCGGCCCCCAGATCGCCTGCCTCGAGCAGCATGACGTCCGCCCCTTCGAGCGCCAGGAGGCGGGCGGTCATCAGCCCTACGATCCCGCCTCCGATGATGACGATATCGGCGCTTTCCCGAGTCATCACGTCCATGCCGCCGCCGCGGTCGCACCTGTCGAAAGGACCCTGCCATGACAGCCCACTTCTCCGGAAGCTACACCGTCACGATCACCCCGTTCACGCCAGGAGGCGCGGCCATCGACTACGAGGCATGGCGCAGGTTCCTCGACTGGCAAGCGGCGTGCGGCGTGCCCGGCATCATCATTCTTGGAACCACGGGAGAATTCCTGACGGTGACCGATGCCGAGCGGCGCGAATTCGTCGAACGGACCGTGGCCATGGCCGCCGGCCGGATGAAGGTGCTCGTGGGGACCATGAATGCCTATACGCCAAACGCGGTGCGCTACTCGGTCGAGGCCGAGGCGCTCGGCGCGGACGGGCTGATGATCATTCCGCCCTATTACTACACGCCGACCGAGGACGAGATCTTCAATTACTACAGGTCGATCTGCGAGGAATGCGGCCTGCCGATCATGCTCTACAACAACCCGTTCACGTCGAACGTGGACATGCCGGCAAGGCTGGTGGGCAGGCTCGCGAAGAGCTTCGAGCAGATTCGGTACATCAAGGAAGCGTCGCAGCGGATCGAGCGTGTCCACGACATCATCGTCGAATCCGAGGGGCTGATGAACGTCTGGGCCGGCCAAAGGGTGCTTGAATCCTACAAGATGGGAGCCAAGGGATACGTGAACCCCTACGGCAACTACATCCCGCGGGCGTCGGTGAAGTTCGTCGAGTGGGCGGAGCACGGCCGCTGGGACGATGTCTGGGCGGTGCAATCGATCATTTCGAAGTTCGACGCGATCATCACGGAAGGGCATCCGCTTTATGGCCACCAGTGCTATTCCAAGGCGCTCGCGGCGGCGGCGGGGTGCCCGGTGGGCGATGTGCGACCGCCGATCACGACCTTCGAAAGCCTCGGCACGGAAGGGCGAGACCGGGTGGCGCGAATGGTGCCGTTGATGGAGGAACTCGACCGGGTGGTCGACGTGATCGAGATCCGGAAAGCCGCCGCCGAGTAGGCTCATCGGATGTAGGCCGCGCCATTCACGTCGATTGTGCCGCCCGACAGGTGGCGCGCACGGCCCTTGGCGAGAAAGACGCAGATCTCGCCGATGTCCGACGGCGGCACCCATTCCCCCATGGGCAGGGTTGCCGTTACCGCCGCCTCGCCGCCGACGGTCGCGGCACTGTCCACCGACATTTGCGTGCGAACAACGCCGGGCGCGATCACGTAGGCGAGTATCCCGCGGTCCGCGTAGTTCCGCGCCACGGTCTTCGTGGCAGCCGTAATGGCGGCCTTCGACGCGGCATAGGCAATGGCATGCGGGTTCGCGGTGCCGCGCGTGGTCACCCAGCTGCCGATCCCGATGATCGCGCCCGGCCGGCCCGCCGAAAGCCAGTCACCCACCGCGTGGCGCAGGAGCCGTGCAGGGGCATGGACGTTGACCGTCATCGTCTCGGACCAGACGGCGTCCCACTCTTCGATCGGGTCGGGAATGCCGCCCGTCTGCCGCATGATCCCGGCATTGTTCACCAAGACGTCAATGGATCCGTCCGCCGCATCCCGCGCCTCCGCCCAGAAGCGATCAACCGCATCCATGTCGTGAAAGTCGGCGCTCAGAATCGTGACCTGTCCTGGCGCGGCGCCAGCGACGGCATCCTCGGCCCCCGCCCTGTCGCCGCCGTAATGGGCGATGACGCGTGCGCCCGCCGCCACAAGGGCTGCAGCGATCGCCGCGCCGATGCCCTTCGAGGCCCCGGTCACGACAACGGTCCTTCCGTTCAGGCTTCCCATGATCCTAGCTCCTCGTCACGAATGGCTTGCTGCGAAGCGCCGGGTTGCAGCGGGCATAGGGCGCGGGCAACTCGATCTCCTCACCCAGCGCCAGCGCCGCGTGCCAGACCCATCGCGGATTCCAGAGCATCCCGCGTGCCAGCGCCACAAGATCCGCCTGCCCGCTCGAAAGGATCGTCTCCGCCTGCACCGGATCGGTGATTTGGCCCACTGCCATGGTCGCAATGCCGGCCTCGTTCCGGATTCGCTCGGAGAAAGCCACCTGATAGCCCGGCCCGACCGTGATTGACTGCCGCTGATCCAATCCGCCGCTTGAGACGTCGATCAAGTCGCATCCCAGCTCCTTCAGCCCGGCGCAAAAGACGACCGACTGGTCTACGTCCCATGCCCCGTCGATCCAGTCTGTCGCCGAAAGGCGGACGAAGACGGGCTTCTCCTCGGGAAAGGCCGCCCTGACGGCTTCGAATACCTCCAGCGGATAGCGCATCCGCTTCTTCGACGATCCGCCATAGGCGTCGTCGCGGCGATTGGTGATCGGGGACAGGAACTGGTGCAGCAAGTACCCATGCGCGACGTGAATTTCAATCACGTCGAACCCTGCGCGATCGGCCCGCCTAGCCGCATCCACGAAGGCGCCCTTCACGCGGTCGAGCGAAGCCGCATCCATTTCCCGCGGCTCGGGCCAGCCCGGCAGGTACGGCACCGCCGAGGCGCATTCTGTCTGCCAACCCCGGTCTCCTTCAATCATTCCACCTCCCTCCCAAGGGGACACGGTGCTGCCTTTCCGTCCGGAATGGTTGAGTTGAATGCCGATCTTCGCGTGACCGATCGTCCGCAGGAACGCTGCCACGCGGGCAAAGGCTGCCTCGGTCGCGTCGTCGTAGATCCCGGTGCAGCCAAGCGTAATCCGCCCATCGGCTTCGACTCCCGTTGCCTCCACGAAAATCAGCCCCGCCCCGCCCATGGCGAACTGCCCGAGATGGGCGATGTGCCAGTCGCCGGGAACCCCATCCGCGGCAAAATACTGGCACATGGGAGATACGGTGATGCGATTCGGTATCGTGACGCTGCGCAGTTCTATCGGGGAGAACATCGTGCTCGGCATAATTCCCTCATATTCCGATTGAACCGCGAATGTCGTGCGATAGAGTAACTTTTGTGCGGATTATGAACACGTGCCCCGCAAACTGACAAGAGAAGTGAGAGCAAGAATGACCCAGTTGGATGTGGCCGCAAGCACTTTCCCGTTTCTTTACTCCCATGACGGTCTCGACGCGCTGAAGCACCTGAGATCGCTCGGATACGAGAAGTTCGAGATGATGATCTTCCCGCCCCATTGCTGGCCGAGGGAACTGTCGATCGCCAAGCGCAAGGAATACAAGTCTTGGCTCAACGACGAAGGCGGCAAGATCACGTCGTTCTGCTACCCGCTTCTCGACAACAACCCGAACGGTGTGGACCGCCTGATGCGCGCCTACACGCTGGACCGGTACCGTGAAGCCATAGATCTGTCGGCAGAGTGGGAGTGCCCTTACGTGGTCGCGATCCCCGGCCCGGTGAACAGCCTCATCAACCCCCCTCGCCAGTGGATGCTGGATTGGTTTGTCGAGGGAATGAAACAGCTCGTCGCCTACGCGAAAGGGACCGGCGTGCAGCTTCTTCTGGAAAACGTGCCCTTCACGTACCTCCCGACGGCCGAGGACATGAAAGACACTGCCGCCCTCATAGGGCCAGAGGTCGGGGTCAACCTCGACATCTGCAACAGCGCCTACATCAAGGAGGATCCCGCAGCGGCGATCCGCATGCTGGGCGATCTGGTGAAGAACGTCCACATTTCAGACTCGGGATACGACGAATTCCTGCACTCGCGCCTTGGCACGGGCGTGGTCGAGCCCGGACCGGCCGCGGCCGCGCTTCGGGACATTGGATATTCCGGCGTGACCGTGCTGGAGATCATTGCCGATGCCTTGCAACCCGGCGCTGACCCGGATGCCGACATTCGTGCAAGCCACGCGATATTGGCGGAAAACGGGTGGGCCCCCCTGCGTTAGGCAAGGCCCGCTTCGACAGGAAGAATCGCGCCAGTCATCCCGCCGGACGCGTCGGATGCAAGGAAATGCGCGGCGTGGGCCACGTCTTCGGCAGTGGCCATCCGCCCCAAGGCGGTTTCTTCCGCCAATGCTGCCAATGCCTCCCCGGGCGCGGGCCCGCCTGTTTCATGTCTCTTTCGGACCCGGTCCATGAGAGCTGCAGTCGCGATCGGTCCCGGAGCCAGCGCATTGACCCGCACGCCACGCGCCCCGAGATCCAGTGCCGCCGCGCGCGCAATCCCGATCACCGCGTGCTTGGAGGCCGTGTAGAGCACTTGTTTCGGATGCGCCTTGTACCCGTTGATCGATGCCATCAGGATCGCGCTCCCCCGCCCGGACCTTTCGAGCGCACCCGCGAACGCACCGAGACTCTCCGCGACGGCCCAGACGTTCAGCGTCATCACCCGTTCCCATTCCTCTCGATCCAAAGCATCCACGCCGCGCCAAGGCGGAACCGCTCCGGCATTTGCCACGAGGATGTCGAGGCGATCGAGGTCCCCGGCCAGCCCGGCCAAGCCTGCCTCGGCATCCGGCCCGCAAAGATCAAGCGGAACGGCCGACCAGCCCGTCGGCACATCGACGAGCGCACCTGGAAGATCCAGGACGGAGATTTCCGCGCCCGACGCCGCAAGCCGATCCGCAATTGCACGGCCCAATCCCCGTCCACCTCCTGTGACCAGTGCGCGCCGGCCTCTGAGATCCTGCACGAAAGACATGTTGCGCGGCCTCCTGCGACTCCGTAGAAATCTGAACGTTCTCGCACTTTTGTGCGTAAAGCGAACTGACGCAAGCGAAAGGCGCCCGGTGGAAAGCGAACACCCGATCACGGTTCACATCCTCGGCGCCGGGTTCATCGGCTGCGCCTTTGCCGCGACGTTTCAAGATTCCGGCGCGGACGTTACCCTCGTGGAGCCGGACGCGACCGCCCGTGAGCGCGCGCCGAACCGAGTCGAACATCAGGCCCGTGCGATCGCGGCTGCAGGACTGGTTCAAGGCCGGGCCGGCACTCTTGGCATCTCGGCGGAGGCCAGCGACACCGTTTCAAGGGCGAACCTCGTCCTGGAATGCGGACCCGAACGGCTCGACGCAAAGCGCGCGATATTCTCCGATCTTCTGAAACGGTCCGCCCCGCGCGCCGTGCTTGCATCCGCGTCCTCGGCAATTCCGATCTCGTGGACCGTTCCCGACCCGCAGGCGCAAGAGCGGTGCCTCGTTGCACATCCGGCAAACCCGCCGTCGGTTCTACGGGTGATCGAGCTCGTCCCCGGGGCCGGAACCTCGCCCGCAACGACAAGGTCCGCCGTACGGTGCTTCACGCAGGCCGGGTTTTCCGCAGTCACCCTGCTGCAGGAAGTGGAAGGCTTCGTCATGAACCGTCTCCAGGGAGCGGTGCTGCGCGAAGCGTATCGCCTGGTTGACGAGGGCGTTGCCAGCGCGACCGAAATCGACGAGGTGATGCGCCTGTCGCTCGGTCCAAGATGGGCGCTGTCCGGACCGTTCGAGACGGCGGAGCTGAATACGCCGGGCGGGATCACGGCCCATGCCGAACGGCTTGGTCCTGCTTACAAGCGCATTGGCGAGGCCCGTGGCGAGACCGTGGACTGGCACCCCGACCTCGTCGCGAGAGTGGAACGGGACCGCCGGTCGGTCCTGCCCGCATCCGACATCCCGGCGCGTGCCGAATGGCGCGCGGAAGCCGTGGCGCGACTCGTCGCCGCCCGGGACCGTATCGCGCGCGGCAAAGATGACTGAGATCAACTTCACCTTTGACGGGGACGGCATCACCGCGACCGACGGGCAATCGCTGGCCGCCGCACTGACCGGGGCGGGACGTCGCGAATTCCGGGTCACGGCACAAGGGAGTCCCCGCGGGATCTTCTGCGGAATGGGCGTGTGCCAGGACTGTCTCGTCTCTGTCGACGGCACGCCGAACCGGCGCGCCTGCATGACCAAGGCCGCGGACGGCATGACTGTCGAGACCCAGCATGCCTTTCCAGAGCTTGGCACGGATTCCAGGCTGCCCGAGACGCCCCGGGTGCGGGTCCTCACGCCGGATGTACTGGTGATCGGAGGCGGCGCGGGGGGCCTCTCCGCCACGATTGCAGCGCGGCGGGCGGGCGCGGACGTCGTCACCCTGGATGAACGCACGGTCGAAGGCGGCCAGTACTACAAGCAGTCCGCCGATGGCAGCCTGCTCGACGCGCAACAGGCCGAGGGCGCGGGTCTCGTTGAAGACGCTCGGGCCAGCGGTGCGGAAATCATCCGCGGCGTCGAGATCTGGGGTGCGTTCGACGGCCCTCTCGTTCTCGCCGAACGTGACGGTGCGGCGCTGATCATCCGGCCCCGCACGGTGATCGTCGCAACCGGCGCCTACGAACGGCCGATCATCGTGCCCGGCTGGACCCTGCCGGGCGTCATGACAACCGGCGCGGCGCAGACCCTGTGGCGCAGCTACCGGACGTTGCCGGGGCGCCGCATCGTGGTTTGCGGATCGGGACCTCTCAACATGCAAGTGGCGCTCGAGCTCGCGGATGGCGGGGCGGAGATTGCACTTGTGGCCGAGACCGCGCCGTCCCCCTTCCTTCACCCGCTTCGAGGTGCCCGGCTGTCGATCCACGGGCCGGCGCTTGCATGGCAGGGCCTCGCCATGCTGCGCAGCCTGCGGCGACGCCGTGTGCCCGTGCGCAACGGACTGCGGCTGAGCGCCGTGGAAGAAGTCGAGAGCGGGCTGTCGGTAACGTTTCGGCGAAAAAGTGGCGGAACGCACACCGTGCAGGCGGATTCCCTCTGCATGAATGCCGGTTTCGAGCCGCAAAACGAGATCCTGCGCCTTCTTGGCGCCCGGATGACCTACGATCCCGCAGCCGGGCACCTGCGCTGCGAGCGATCCGAGACCCTCGAGACCTCGGTCCCCGGGATCTTCGCTGTCGGGGATTGCGCCGGGCTCGGCGGGGCTCCAGCGGCCTGCGCCGAAGGACGGATCGCCGGGCGGTCGGCAGCAGCGCAGTCGGGTCATGGAGATGCCTACGATCTCTTCGCCGATCAGCGTGCCCTTCGGCGGCATCGACGTTTCCAGAAAGCGCTTTGGCAATTGCACGACGTGTCCCCGACACCCGTCGGCGGCCTTCCTCACGACACGATCCTCTGCCGCTGCGAGGAAATCACCGTCGGTGACGCCTTGGCTGGCTACGCTGTCACTCCCGGCCATCTCGGGACCCTGAAGCGCGCAACGCGCGTCGGGATGGGACGATGTCAGGGTCGCTATTGTGGCCCTGCGGCTGCCCGCCTCATCGTGGAACATACTGGCGAGGCGCTCACCGATCGCAGTTTCTTCGCGCCGCGCGTTCCGGTGAAACCCGTGGCGATCAATGCCATTCTTGCCGCCGAAGAGGCGCTGTGCAGTGACGACTGATCTTCTGGTCATCGGTGGCGGTATCGTGGGGCGGATTACGGCATTTGAACTTGCCAAGGCCGGCGCACGCGTGATCCTTGTCGACGCCGCGCAAAACGCCGGCAGCACGGCAAATGCCGGAAGCCTGCATGTGCAGATGCAGAGCAGGTTCATCCGCATCTATCCCGAACACGCGCCGAACGTCGAGCGGGCGCTGCCCTACTACAAGCAAGCGGCGGAGTGCTGGGGCACGCTCGAAGCCTGCCTCGGTGACATGCACCTCGTCCGGAAGGGTGGACTTATGCTGGCGGAAAGCGCCGGGCAGATGGCCTTTCTCGAAGAAAAGGCCCGACGAGAGGAAACGAAGGGGCTCGACGTGGCGCTTCTGGATCGGGCGGAACTTGATCGCGTTGCGCCCTGGATCGGCCCGCAGATCGTGGGCGCGGAACTCTGCAGGGACGAGGGCAAGCTCAATCCGCTCCTGGCCAACATGCAGTTGGCGAAAGCATGCGCGGACCTCGGCGTGACCTGCGTCACGGACAGGGTCGAGGGGTTGGTCGTCACGGCCGATCGCGTTTCTGCAGCGGGACAGAAGGGTCACTATCGGGCAAGCGAGGTCGTCGTCGCCGCGTCTTGGGGCTCGGGTGCGCTGGTCAGGACTCTCGGAATCGACATTCCGACCGCGCCCGAACCGCTGCACATGAACATCACGGAAGCGTGCGATCAGAGAATCGACCACCTGGTCCAGCATGCAGAGCGGTCGATCACGCTGAAGCAGTTCAAGACCGGCCAGATCGTCATCGGGGGCGGCTGGCCCGCAGATGACCACGGCACGGACCAGGTTCCAGGCGTCCGTGCGGGTTCGATTGTCGGCAATGTGGCGCTGGCTGCGCGGTTGGCACCGCCGATCGGTGCGCTGCGCATAATCCGGACATGGGCAGGCATGAACACGACTGCGGACGGTGCCTCGATCATCGGCCGCTTGCCGGGCGTGCAACGGGTCGTCATGGCCGTGCCGGGAGATGCGGGCTACACGCTCGCCCCGCTTGTGGCGCAAATGGCGGCATCCATCGTAACGGGCCGCGATCCACCGGCCGATCCGTCGCCGTATTCGCCCGCGCGGTTTGCCGCCTAGCGCGTTATGGCGCGGGAAATGTTGGCGACCGTCTCCTGAAGCTTGGGCAGCACCGTCTCAACCATGGTCTCCGGCGAGGTTCGGACCGATGGGACGCCGACATTGATCGCCCCCGCAAGCGTCCCGGTCCGACTGTAGACAGGCACCGCAATCGAGGTCAGTCCGATCTCGAGTTCCTGGTCGACGAGGCACCACCCCTTTTCGCGGACATCTTCAAGGATTCGGCGGAACTCCCCGGGGTCGGTCACGGTCCGGTCGGTCTGCTTCAAGAGCGGCAGATCTCGGATCATCGCGGCCCAGGTCTCAAGCGGTTGAGCGGCGAGGAGGACCCGTCCCGTTGCCGTAGTCGCAGCGGGAAAGCGCGCGCCCACCGTAATTCCGATGCTGAGAATTCGGTGATACTGTGCCCCGCTCACATAGACCACGTCGAACTTGTCCAGCACCGCTGCCGAAACGGATTCTCGCGTCTCCTCGGACAGGTGGTCGATGAACGGGCGCGCAATGTCCCAGACGCCCTTCGACGAAAGAACGGAATAGCCAAGCTCCAGCACCTGTGGCGTGAGGTCGAACAGCTTTCCGTCCGCAACGGCATAGCCCTCTCGAACAAGCGTGAGCAAGATCCGCCGGGCGCCTGCGCGCGTGTTGCCGGTTTCGCCGGCGACTTCCGAGAGCGTCATCTTGCGGCGCGTGCGGTTGAACGCCCGCAAGACATCAAGCCCGCGAGCGAGCGAACTGACGTAGTCACGCGGATTCACGCCGTCATTGCCGCCCTCGTCGCGGTCGGGTGCGGCAGTCATGAGCCCTGTCGTGGGCTGCTGTTCGTGGTCGTCCTGTGCCGGGATCTTCCTGCCGTCTTTCGTCCTATCGTCCATCGGGACCTCTGCAATGCTGGTCGCGCGATATGCAGCATTCTGCCGGCAAATCGCAATCCTGAATACCTGACAATTTGCCGGTCTCAAAATCCTGTTGCGCGACCCAGCGCAATCGCACGTTGTCGAACAAGAGTTCGAAATGTGAACAAGGCTGCCGAAGGGCGGCGAGCTGGCGTTCCAGGCTGGCAACCATTCCCCCCTTGCCGCCGCTTGGGGAGAGTGCCGCGGCGGGGCCTGCGGCCCACGGATTCCGGCCTGGGCACGTGAAGTTTGGCGAGGGTCCCGTCAATGGCATGGTCCAGGCGATCCAAAAGACCGGCCAAGAGAATGGCGAATTCGCGAACGATCGGCGGATGACCGGCCGCACGCCAGCTTCGCCGCGCGCAATCGTGGCCGCTGCCGCCCGAACGGGCGCAGCCTGAAGGAAGACAGCCATGGACAGAACCGCGATAGGCCGGTCGGGACCCATGACTGCGGTGGAGGCGCCGTTTCGCGCAGACATGTCGATCGATGTGGACGCCCGTTCGGCAAGCTTGGAACGGCTTTCTGCAGCCCGGGCCACGGGCCTGGTTGCATCGGGATGCACGGGTGAATTCCGGGCGCTGGACCTTGCGAAACGGGAAGGGTCGGCGCGGCGATCACGCGAAAGCTCCTTGAGGATGGCCGGACCCTTTCGCTGGGTCTGCGGGACATGGGACAGGCGGATGCCTTCGGAGCCGGGTCCGACACCTTGGCGGCGTTTCCCTTCGATGCGACCGACCCGTCCACGGCCACCCCTTGGGTCGACGGCACGATTGATCGTATCGGACAGCTGGACGCTCTGGCCAACAACGCCGGCATCCTGCAGGTGGTCGACTTCGAGAAGGACACCGAGGCGGACCTCCGCGACCTCTGGGAAGTCAACGCATAGGCACCCATTCGCCTGATCCGGGCTGTACTGCCACACCTCAGGAAAACCGGAAAGGGTCGGGTCATCAACATCGCCTCGACAGATGCCAAACGCTACCGGGTCGGTGTTTCCATCGGTCATTCCATGACCAGGAACGCCCGGCTCGCAATGGCCCAGACGGTCCGCGTCGTCGGCTGGTACGACGGCATGAGGGCCACGACGATTTGCCCCGGAGCGATTGACACCGACCTGATCGCGGGTATTCCGGGGACGGCCACTACGGCCGAACGCCTGCAACCGGAAACCGTGGCGGACCTGGTGGCATTCCTGCTATCCCTCCCCGACCAGGCCAACGTCCCGGAAGTGATCGCCAACACGCGGCTGGAGAGCCCGATATGAGCCTAGACACGGACCGCATCAACGACGAGCTGGCAGCATGGGACAGGGATTTCCTGCTGCATCCGGTCACCCACACCGCGCAGCACGCCCGCGGCGACGCACCCGGGCGGATTGTCACCGGCGGTGAAGGTGTCCATGTCACGGACCGCGACGGCAACCGCTTTCTCGACGCCTTCGCTGGGCTCTATTGCGTGAACACGGGTTACGGACGCACCGAGATCGCCGACGCCATCGCCAGGCAGGCCCGCGAACTGCCCTACTACCATTCCAATGTCGGGCACGGAAACGAGCCGGCGATCCGGCTTGCCAAGATGGTGATGGACCGGGCCCCCGATCACATGGCCCGTGTCTATTTCGGGCTTTCCGGGTCCGACGCCAACGAAACCAACGTAAAGCTTGCCTGGCATTACAACGTTCTGCGCGGCAAGCCTGAAAAACGGAAAGTCATCAGCCGATGGCGCGCCTTTCACGGATCGGGCATCGTCTCGGGCTCGCTCACCGGGCTGAAGCTCTATCACGACCGGTTCAACCTGCCGCTCGACGGATTCCTGCACACCGAAACGCCCCACTACCTGCGCCGGCCCGAGCGGGACATGACCGAGGAAGAGTTCACCACGTTTCTGATAGATGCCCTGGAAGACCTGATCGAGCGCGAGGATCCCGAGACGATCGCGGCATTCGTCGGGGAGCCGGTCATGGGAACCGGCGGCATCCTGACGCCACCCAACGGTTACTGGGCCGGGGTTCAGGAGGTCTTGGACCGTCATGACATCCTCCTGATCGCCGATGAGGTCGTGACCGGCTTTGGCCGCATCGGTACCATGTTCGGGTCGGACCACTACGACCTGCGCCCCGATTTCATGGCGATCGCCAAGGGCCTGACTGCGGCCTATGCACCGCTTTCGGGCTCGATCATTTCGCAGCGCGTATCCCATGTCCTCATGCAAGGCTCGGACGACTTCGGCCCGCTCGGGCATGGCTGGACCTATTCAGCCCATCCCATCGGCGCCGCGGCTGGCGTTGCAGCCCTGGAGCTTGTGGACAAGCTTGGCCTTGTCGAAAACGCCGCCGAAACCGGCCTTTACCTGCACGACAAGCTTGCGGATGCCGCGGGCGGCCACCCCAACGTCGGCGAGGTTCGCGGCATCGGCATGCTGGCCGCCGTCGAATTCATGCAGAACCCGGAAGAGGGCATCTGGTATCCACCGGCAAGCGTCGCACCCAAGGTGGCGGCAGAAATGATGCGCCGGGGGGTGATCGCGCGTGCATTGCCCGAAAGTGACATCCTGGGATTCGCGCCACCGCTTTGCCTCGATCGGTCTGAGGTGGATCAGGTCGCAGATACGCTGAAGTCCGCCGTGGTCACCGTGCTCGGACCATGATTCCCGACCAACCCTGGAAAACTCCTGAAGCGGAGTGGCGCAGTCTCGTCCAGAAGGTGCGTGCGGGCCGCAGCCTCGCGCCCGGCACTTGGCCCGATGGTGCCCGCTGTGCCCTCGCACTGTCCTTCGACTGCGATCACGAGACATTCGAGCTGGGCCAGGGCAGAGCTGCCGTGGGTCGGCTGGCCTGGGGCGAATTCGGGCGGCGCAGGGGGGTGCCCCGTATCCTGGATGTTCTTGCCCGAGGCGACGTACGCGCCAGCTTCTTCGTTCCTGCCGTTTCGGCCCTGATCGACCCGGAAGCACTGCCACCAATCATCGGGGCGGGTCACGAAATCGGCGTGCACGGCTGGATCCACGAAAATACGTCGACCCTGGACCTCGAGACGGAACGGGATCTATTGCTGCGCGCGCGCGATACGCTCGAAACCCTCTCGGGCACCCGGCCAGTCGGCCATCGTGCCGCGAACTGGGACCTTAGCCCGAACACGATAGACCTCGTGGCCGAGGCCGGATTTCTGTACGATTCCAGCATGATGGCCGATGACGCCTGCTACGAGCTGCTCAGCGGCGGCACGCCCACCGGCCTGGTCGAGATTCCGGTCGACTGGGTTCGGGACGATGCGGTCTACCTGCTCTTCAACCGCGCGCCCGCAACCCGGCCCTGGACACCACCCACCGACGTCTTCGACATCTTCCGGCGGGAATTCGATATGGCCTATGACGAAGGGGGCCTGTGCCAACTCGTCTTCCACCCGTTCGTGATCGGCTACCGTTCCCGGATCTGGATTCTTGACGAATTGATCCGGCACGCGAAGGCCAAGGGACAGGTCTGGTTCCCGACCCATGCCGAACTTGCCGATTGGGTGTTGCGGGCACCCTAGTGGTCGGTGCACGCCGATTGACCGATCAGCGTGCGCCCAATTTGTTGTTTTCGACAGAATCCACGGAGACTGGTTGACGTTAACTTCGTCGAAAACGGGTATATTCAGGACATGTCCTGCAACCGCGATTGGAAGGCCCGGGATCTCATGTACTTTTCGCAGGAAGAACGCCAGGCCCGCCGGATGCGGCATTGAACCGGGCAAACCTCGACACTGCCGTAGTCTGGGGACGCACGGCTTCCACGTTCGACCGTGCTGGTGACGTGATCTATCTGACCAACCATTTGGGACTAATATGCATGACAAGACACCCGTCAGCCGTGCACCGTTCCGCGTCCTGCCCCGGCAACCCGGCGACATGTGGTTCGGGAACACCCTCGGACGCGCCGGGACGACCCGAAGGGCCGATGTCCCGCCCGGCCGGCGCGATCCCGCGCCGGAGAATGTTCCGTGCCGCGTTGACATCGCGGTCCGTCACCAGACCGCAGCCGCCGCGGGCAAACTCGCGCGCATGGAGCGGCATGGGCTCTGCGCCCGCAGGCATGGCAGTCCGTGCTCGCGTGCCTGGGGTCGACCCGCACCACGTCCCCACCGGCGCTCGCAGCCTGCAGGTCTGTCAAGTCCAGTTCAAAACTGACCCATGAATCGCGTTCAAATTTGACCCGCCTTTCGGCCTTTCCCTTTCCCAGAGAGAGCATCTTCTCATCCGGGCATTCCGCTCCGGTGTTCGGGTTCCGCTGCAGGAGAAGAGGAAGATGGGAACGCTTGGTCGAACCGACTGGCACGGACTGGTGGCGACGGTGCTCGAACATCAGGACGCCAGGTTCGAAGAGGGCATGTTGATCGGAGTGGAGGCGTTTCCGGCCCGCTCAGGCGTTGGCAACGCGGGCTTCGAGCAAAACCATCTGGTGACGGTCGACGGGCTTGAACTGGTCACGAAGACCCCGTTGATCCGGCATGATCGCCAGACGCCGGTTCCGGAAATGGCGCCGGATCAAGAAAGCGCCTGAGCACGTTCCGAGTGACCCGGCTGACCGAATTCTCGCCCTTGTTCCACAGGAGTGACGTTGCCCAGGCGATGGACCCGGTCGACCAGACCGCACCGCCCTTCGGCGTCGCGAAGAAGACCATGTCGCACCGCACCCGCCCGTTCTGCACACCGTCGAGTGCGCGCGTCGTGGTGATGTACTCTTCGCCCGACAGCAGGCCCCCAAGCCCCACGTGTTCCGATGTCGCAAGTATGACCGACCCCGGTGGCGAGCCCAGATCAGCGTCCCACCGGTCGATCTCCAATCCCACCGCACCGCCGCCGCGATAGCCGAAATCGCCGATGATGTCCGAGTTGAGGCCTTCGAAAATGAATGACAGCTCCGGATCGCGACTGTCTTCCGAGCGGCGGAAATAGGTCGAACGCACGAAGAGCGTCGAACTGAATCCGGTACCCGCCAGTGCCTGCGGCGCCCGGCCATGGGTCCGCCAAAGCCCGCCCGGTTCGCCGGTGAAGCTCAGGTGATGTTCGCCCGGCTCGCCTTCCCAGGTGCGTACTCCGCTGATGCCGCGGCGGTTCTCGATCACGCCCGGATGGTCATCCGACCAGGCAATCCGCCAGTAAAACCCGTTGCCGCCCAGATACATGTGGCGGCCGCCATCCTGTTGGTATCCATATAGTGCATCCCACATCTCGGTCGAATAATATTCAGGATGCGACGCCGTGATCACGACGCGATAGGGATTGAGCAATGCACGCCCGTGGCGGTGCAAATCCTCGTCCGTAGCCACATCATGGCTGACGCCCTGGCCTTCGAGCCATTTCACGATGTGCGTGTCGTTAAGATAGTTGAACGTGTAGAGCCCCGGACGCGTGTTCAGCATCGGGCGGCGCTCGCTCGCATAGACCACGCCGGATTCGTCCGCATGGGTGTCATATTGCGACAACCCCAACTCGCGGTGTTCATTCAGATAGAGCTCGTCCTCGCTCAGCACCATCGGCGCTTCGTAGAGATTTTCGGTATTGTGGCTGTCGAACTTGATGTGGGTATTGGCGTAGGAGAGATAGGTCGCGGTCGGTGCCAGCAGCAGGACATCCGCCTTCGGCTTGCCCGGCCGCGCCGAGACAAAGAACGGCACGTCGCTTTGCACGTCCTCGGCCGTCATCCGCGCGATGTAAAATCCGGATTGGGCATCCGTTGGCGGGGTGATCTTCAGGTTCGTTTGCCAACAGCAATCCGTCATGTCGTCATCGTGAAAGTGGATCGCGCCATATTGCGACGGATCTCGCACCCAGCTTTCGACCGACCCGTTCCAGTTCGACCCGGCAGCACCCCGCATCGGGGTGTTGACGAGCGTCAGGTGACAGCCATGCGGACCAATGTCGAAGGCGCGCGTGCCCGTTAGCTCGCGGCTGAAATCCCACTTGGCCAGGAGGCGGCCGCGTGCACGGATCGACGGAGCCTCGATCTTGCCATTGTAAGCGTCGGTGACGAATGGCAGTTCGCCCTGCCATCGGTCAAACGCTGCGGCGAAAAGGATCGGATCCTCCGCTTTCGGCAGTGCTTTCGCGCCGCGCGGCGCATGTGCGCGGGTGGGGTCTGTCCACACTGCACAGGGCGTGACCGGTGCCGCGACAAGTGAAAGGACATCGGTCGCAACGTCCAGTTCGGCCCGGAACCATCGACGTTTCATAAGTGGTCGTTCCAAGGTGGCGGCCACGTCGCCGAGACGGACCGACAGCCGCCCGTCCGTCGCCAGTTCGAAACGCAGCGCACCCCAGTGCAGGATGCACTGCCGCTTGCCTTGGGTCATGGTCGGCCAGACATTCATCGAAATGCGAAGCGTCCTGGCCCCGGCCGTATCCGGCCCTGCAGCGGCAAGGGCGAACGAGCCCGCATTGACCGGCTGATGCCGCACGTGCAGACCTGCCGCACCGCCCCAATCCATCTTCTCGAATTCGGCGCCCGGTCCGTCGGGGTCGATGTCTCCGCAGATGATGCGATGGACCGAGACCGAACAGGCCTCTGGCCCATTGCTGGAGACCTTCAGTTCGGTCGTCTCATCGCCATGGATGTTCAGCGGCTGGCAATAGCCGATCAGCCCCGTCGTGCTTGTCATCGGTCGGGAACGTTCAATTCGCGGCCCGTCAACTCCTGCCACCGGCGCTTGAAGATGTCCCATTCCGCCTCGGCGATGGAGGCATAGGTCACGCCCTCCACCATTTCGGGCGGCACGCCGCGTTCGCCCGACAGCCGCGCAAGCGCGAATTTGCGAAACGGCTCGACCACGATGAGCGCAAACCGTCCCTTCATCGGGGTCGAGCGCATCTTGTCGAGCACACGTTGCAGTTCAAGACTGTATGGCCCACGCAGCTGGTCGCGGTATTCTAGCGCCAGGTCCGTCCGCGTGCCGTCGATCTCATATGTGGCGTTGTCCGGGTCGTAGAGAAGCATGCTCTGCCTGCGATATCGTGTTGCCAATCTAACGGGCGATTGAATATATTTGCAATATATCTTGCGGAGGAAGATCTAGGTGCACCTTTCTCAGCGCGTCTTGAAGGCCCGCGTCTCGGGCACGATTCGACTGGCCGAAATGGCGCGCGAACGGGCAGCCTCAGGCGTGACGGTCCATGATTTGGCCGAAGGTGAACCGGACTTCGACACGCCGCGGCACATCACCGAGGCCGCACATCGAGCTGCACTTTCTGGCCGGACGCGTTACACATCGGTCGCGGGCACGCAGGAGTTGCGCGACGCCGTCGCCGAAAAGTTTCGACGAGACAACGGGTTGAAATGCACCGCCGACACCGTGATCGTGGGCACCGGCGCCAAGCAGCTGATCTTCAATGCACTGCTGGCCAGCATGAACGGCGGGGATGAAGCGATCATTCCTGCCCCTTACTGGGTCAGCTATCCGGACATGGTCATGATTGCGGACGGCTTGCCGAAGGTGGTGGACTGCTCGGAGACCGGATTCAAGATTACGCCTGATGCACTTTTGGCAGCGATCACGCCACGCACGCGCTGGCTGATCCTGAATTCGCCCTGCAACCCGAGCGGGGCGGTCTATTCGGCGGATGAACTTGCTGCCCTGGCAGCGGTGCTGCGAGAGGCCCCGGACGTCGCGATCATGTGCGACGACATCTACGAGAAGATCCTGTTCACGGGTGCGCCGTTCGCGACCATGGCCGAGGTTGCGCCGGATCTGGCCGCGCGAGTGCTGACGGTCAACGGCGTGTCGAAGTCACACGCCATGACGGGCTGGCGCATTGGCTTTGCGACCGGCCCGAAGGGCTTCATCGACGCCATGGCAAAGCTCCAGGGTCAGTCGACGACAAACGCAAGCTCTGTCAGCCAGGCCGCGGCCTTGGCCGCCCTCACCGGGCCGCAGGATCAGGTCGAGGACTGGCGCCGTGCCTATCAGAGGCGGCGCGACAAGGTGATGGCGGCAATCCGGACCATGCCGGGGCTGCAAGCGCGTGCGCCCGATGGTGCTTTCTATGTTCTCATCGGCTGTGGCGCAGTGATCGGAAAGGCAAGGCCCGACGGCACCGTAATCGAGACCGATATCGCATTGTCGGAGTATCTTCTTGAAACGGCCGGGGTCGCCCTTGTCCCGGGGACCGAATTCGGAATCCCGTGCCACTTGCGGCTTTGCTTTGCGAAATCCGGCAAGGAAGTCCTGCTCGCATGTGCCGAAATGGGCAAGGCCCTGGCCGCGTTGTCATAATCAACCGCGATCTAGCGCGCGCCCAGCAACCGCTGAAGCGCACCGGCGTCGTGGTTGCGCATCGCGGCAAGGACATCCGCGATCGCTCCGGCACGGGTCGCGCCGATCACCGGGTCGGTCAACTTGTGGAATTTCGCCGAAAGGTCCGCGCGGCTCATCCCGTTGGTTGGGTCGCCAAAAGCGGCCTCGACGCGGGTTTCAAATGTCCGGCGCGCCGTTTCGACCTCGACGATTGCCCCTGCCAGGCGGGGAAAGAGCATCTGCATCCCATCATCGTGCAGGATCGTGACCCGCTTGCCGAAATCCAGCACCTCTTCGTCGCCCAGCAACGCAAGATCAAGCGGCAAGAGCGCATCGGTTCCGCGACATGCCGTGACAGCCAGACAAAACGGGATGGAAAACTGCGCCTCAGCTTCGGAATTCGGACGGGCGCGGTTGCCCAGACCGACCGCTTGATCGAACGTGCGCACCGTGACGCGCGCGATCTCGTCCGCACAAAGACCCTTGTCGCCCATGATCCCCTTCAGCCCGTCAATGGCCGAGTGCATCCAGCGGCAACAGGCATAAGGTTTGAAAAACAGCCCGTCGATCGCCGAAAAGTCATCCAGCTTTGCCACAAGCCGGTCAGGCGAATAGAGCAATCCCTGTTCGAATGTATCGGGATAGGCGCGAAAGCCCGACTTCGCCAGCTCGACCGCGTGAAGCGCCGTGAAGACTGACCACGCAATGCCTTCCTTCACGTCTGAACCCGCAAACCCATGGGTCGCGGCTGATCCGAGGCGGGGCGCGTGCTGTTCCGCGATGAGAATGGCCTCGGCAATGGTCGCGGGCGGCAGGCCTTGAAGCCGCGCCGCAAGGGCCGCCACGCCTGTCCCGCTCCAGCGGCCGCTGACGGTCGAGCCGTGATGCTCCGCCACGCGGGCAATGCCAACGCGGACCGAGACCTCATAGCCCAGCACCACGGCGGCCAGCAGGTCTGCCCCGGTCAGGCAGGCCGGTGCCGCGCCCAGCGCTGCGGCCACAATGGCCGCGCCCGGATGCCCCGCGACCACGCGGTGTCCGTCGTCAACGTCCAGCGCAGTTGCCGCCATTGCATTCACCGTGGCGGCCCGGATCGGGTCGGCCGACTCGCCGGCGAACCAGATCGCGGTCTTCCCGTCGCTGCGCGGCAGGGCTCGGCTCATCGCGGCAGTGCTCCGTGCGCCCGCCCCGCCTGCGGCCGAACCGATGGCATCAAGGATGCAATCTGCCGCGCGTTCCATGACCGGTGCCGGGATGCTCCCTGCCTGCGTGTCGTGGACCAGGGTTGCCAGCCTGTCGATGGCGCGGGTCATGAAGTCTGGTCAATATGGCTGCGCAGCAGGTTCAGCCCGGCGACCAGCAAACGGTCAATGGCCTGAGTGGTCAGCCAGGCCGAATGCGGGGTCAGCGTGACGGTCTCCATGGCGCAAAGCGGATGATCCCCGGCAAGAGGTTCGGTTTCGAAGACGTCAAGTGCCGCGTGCCCGATGTGACCGGAGCGAAGCGCATCGAGAAGTGCCCCTTCGTCGATAAGCCTGCCACGCGCGGTGTTCACCAACACGACTCCGGGTCGCAGCATCGCCAGTTCTGCCTGTCCAAGAAACCCGATGCTCTCTGGCGTCAGGGCCAAGTGAACCGACAGAATGTCGGCGCGTTCAAGCACTTCCTCTTTCGACATCATGCTGACCGGCACGCCGCGGGACCGCCCGGAAGGCGTCCAGCCGATCACGTTTGCTCCAAGCGCGTCCGCAATCCGCGCGGTCTCGGCTCCAATGCCGCCAAGGCCAAGCAGGCCGAAGGTCTTGCCCGCCAGTTCCTCGGTCCGGATCAGACGAAATTCACCGCGCCGCACCTCGCGATCCATCTCGACAATGCGTTTCATGCCGGACAGCGCCAGCGTCACCGCATGTTCCGCGACCGCCCGGTCGCCATAGCCCTTGACGCCTTCGAAACGAATGCCCTGCGCCTTGGCCGCGTCAAGATCGCCGTGAGTCGCCAACCCCGTCGAAAGGTAGGCGATGGTCTCAAGATCGGGACAGGCCCGCAGCACCCTCTCGGACATGAACCCCATGTAGACAAGCACGTTCTTCCGACCCGAAAGCCGCGCAATCAGCGCATCCTCGTCCACGGGTTCATCGCGCCAGACCCGAAGGCCCGGGACGATGCCTGTCATCTCGTCGGTAAGCCGTTCGGCAAGGTCGCCATAGCAATCAACGAAGGCGGGTCCGGTCGTCATCAGCCGACAACCGAGAAACTGCTTTCGCGGTTGATCTCGCGATTGCGCGAACAGAACTTCATGCCAAGATTGTAATCCATGTTTGGCAGCGCGAACTGCAACGGGTTTGCGTCATGATCGTTGCCGGCCTCGCAATAGTCGATCAGCGCCATCATCATCTTGCCGACGACGGGCGCGTTCTTGAACTGGTTTCCGCTCGTGCCGATCGCCATGTAAAACCCGTCGAGGCTGGAGCGGTCATAGATCGGGATCCAGTCATCGGAGACGTCGTACAGATCGGCGATGCCCTGCACCGAATTCGGCACGCCCATGTCCGGAAACCGCTGCGCACCGCGCATGGCCTGCAGGCGCGCCTGTTCGGTGACTTCGGTGTTATAGTCGTCGGGGTCGACCCATTCCAGCGGATCGCATTCGGGTTCTTCGGACCCGATCAGGATCTTGTTGCCGACCTCGGGGCGCCAGTAGCCGCCGATGTCAGCGTCCGAGCAGATAAGGCCATCCCTCTCGAAGTCGAAGCCTGCGGGTGACGGCACGTGCGCCACCTCGACCCGCAACGCCTTCGTGCCAATGTTCATGTCTTCGGTAACACCGGCCATTTCGTTGATCTTGTAGGAATGCGGCCCAGAGGCATTCACGACAACGGGCGCAGACAGGGTGCTGCCATCGTCAAGCGTCACGCCCGAAACCCGGTTGCCGTCCTTCAACACATCCATGACGCGCCTGCCGAAGATGAACGTTGCGCCATGGCGTTCCGCTGCCGACTGGATGTTCTTGGTCGCCAGAAGCGGGTCGCTGATGAAACCCGCTTTGGGAAAAAACAGAAGGTAACGCATCTCGCCGTCCTGCGAGGCGAATTCGGGGTCATCCGCCGTCTTGGCCGGGTGGAAATGCCCCGGGTTCATGATCGGCAGATTTGCGCGTGCCTTGGCGGGCGTCCAGACTTCGTAGGGAATGCCAATGGCGTTGGCGATCTCTTCCAGTTTCTTTCCGAACTTGTTTTCCTCGAAACAGGTGTAAAGACAGCCCACTTCGCGGTAGGCGGCCAGAACTTCACCCCCAACAGCGCCCAGATATCCCGGGAAGTCCTCCCAGAATGGATAGTTCGACTTGGCAAGCGCGGCCCCGTCCAGGGTTGAGTAGTGCGTCCGGATAATGGCGCATGAATTGCAGGTGGACCCGGCCCCCGCGATGGCGTTCTTGTCGATGACCACGACGGATTTGCCGGCCCTGGCCAATTCATAGGCGATCGCGCTGCCTATGATTCCGGCCCCGATGATGATCGCTTCGCTCCTTTCCAACATGGATGCACGCCTCATTTCGCAGATATATTTTAGATATATTATATGCCGTGTGACTCGGCACAATGGAAATTTCGCCGACCGGCCTCAAAATTTCTCGCAGACGGTCAGATGTGTCGAAGTGTTCCGCCTTCCCGTTGCTCTCGTCGGCCGCGACGGGCGGCAAGGCCCTTCGCCCGACCTGGTGGCGAAGGGCAGATCCGAGACCTTCCCTCGACGTCATCATGACCGGAGAACGCGGTCACGAGCGCGCCGCGGCACACATCCGGCGAATGCCTTCGGGCGGCGGCGAAATCCTCTGGCATCCGGCCCCGCACCCGCCGCGCTTTCGACGGCGCCTGACATGTCGCGTCAGAGAATGACGTCCGGCAACCAGAGCGCGATCTGGGGGAACATCGTGATGATGATCGCCGCGAGCAACATCAGGAAGAAGAACGGGATCGCACCCCGGGCAATTTCGCCGATGGGTTTTCCGGTAATGCCCTGCAGCACGAACAGGTTGAAACCGATGGGCGGCGTGATCAACCCAAGCTCGATCATGATGATGAGGAAAATGCCAAACCAGATTGGGTCCCAGCCTGCGGCCAAAACGATGGGCAGCGTGATCGGAAGCGTCATGACCATGATCGACAATCCGTCCAGAAACATGCCAAGCACGATATAGAATGCGCCAATCAGGATGACGATGCCCACCGGCCCCAATTCCATCGCGGCCAGAAGCTTGGCGACCTCTTGCGGGACATGCAGGTAGGCCATGCTCGAAGACATGAAGCCTGCCGCAACAAGAATCGTGACAACCATGCAGGTGATCCGTGTTGCCCCGGTCAACGCCTCGACAAAGACGGCCCAGGAAAACTGCCCAAGCAGAATCACCAGGACGACCGAGGCGGCAAATCCAAGTGCCGCAGCCTCGGATGGGGTGGTCACGCCACTGTAGATTCCGCCCAGAATGATGAACATCAAGGCCAGGATGGGGGCCAGGTCGAGCAGGCTCTTGGCGAAATCCAACAGGGAATAGCGCACGTCCTCACCCTCGCCCGTGATTGGAGAACCCCACGCCCGGAAGATGATATAACCCGAATAAAGCCCCGAAATCAGCAGACCCGGCAGGATGCCGGCGGCGAAAAGGCCCGTGATCGACTGTTCGGCAAGAACACCGTAGATGATCATCGAAATGGACGGCGGGATCATCAACCCCAGGCTTCCGGCTCCGGCAAGCGATCCGGTCGCGATCCGGCTGTCGTAACCACGGCGTTTCAGCTCCGCCATCGTTATCTTGCCGACCGTGGCGGTGGTCGCGGTGCTTGATCCGCTGACGGCAGCAAAAAGAGTGCATCCGACAACATTGCAGTGCAGCAGCTTGCCCGGGATCAGGCTTGTCCAAGGCGAAAGACCCCTGAACAGCCGGTCAGATACGTCTGTTCGGAACATGATCTCGCCCATGAAGATGAACATCGGAATGGCGGCGAGCTCCCACGTGCTGGCGGTTCGCCACATCGTTCCCTTCATGATCGATCCGACGCGGGCCAGCGGGAAATCCAGAAGCAGCGTCAGCGATGTCAGCGCGACCATCAGAAGGGCGACAAAAATCCAGGTCCCGATCCCGAGGTAGAACGCGAGAAAGCCGAATACGGCAAACGCCAGGACGATTTCCCACATCAGCCTACTCCAGCCCCAGCTCGGCAGCCTTTTTCGATGAAAGATCCGCCTCGCGCATCAGGACTTTCAAAAGGTAGGACAGAAACTGCAGCAGCAGGATCCCCAGCCCGATCGAGACAAAGCTCTCGGGCAGCCAGAGCGGCACCTGCGCTACGGTTTCGGAGACATATCCCCGCTCATAGTTGCGCAACACGTTCCGGGTGAAGGACCAGAATGCCATTCCGCAGCTGAAAATGCCGAAGCAGATGCAGATGATTTCCAGGAACCAGCGTTCGCGCCCCTTGCTGTCAAGCGAGGCCAGAAGCAGGTTCATGCGGATCAGCGTTCCCTTTTCCAGCGATTGGCCAAGAGCCAGAAAGCTCATCGCACCTATGCCATAGCCCACCAATTCGTCCGCCATATGCGTTGATGCAGCGAAAAAGGTTCTCAGCACCACTTCCGTCAGGATCAGCCCGGTCATCACCAGCAAGATCAGCACGGCGGCAAACATCCCCAAGTGGTTGATGAACGTGGATAGGCGGTGGATCCAGGTCATTGCGCCCCTGTGTACCCCGTAAGAGAGGGCCGCCGTCCCGTCGGAACGGCGACCTGCCTTCTTTTCTGTGGTCGCTCCTAGTTGGCTACCATCTCGAGCTGCTTTTGGTATGCCGCGAGGATCTCTTCAGCGAGTTCTTCGCCGATCTGTGCGCGCCATTCATCAATGGCAACCTGGGCCGCGGCCTTAAGCTCGGCGACGAAGCTGTCGGGCACATCGCGGATTGCCATGACATTGGCGTCTTTCAGACGCTGCACGTTCAAGTCGATTCGGGCCTGGGACGCTGCCCAAAGTTCATCTTCGACTTCCTTCGCCGTATCCAGCACGATTTGCTGAAGGTCTCCGGGAAGTCCGTCGAACACGTCCCTGTTCATGTGCACCATGTTCGAGCCCATCGTGAAATTGAGGTAATGGTAGTGGTCCAGATACTCTTCGAACTTTGCCGAAAGGCCGCCTTCTTCCGATGTAAGCACTGCTTCGATGGCATTGGTCGACAGCGCCGGCACCACGTCCGCCCAGCTCATCTGGATCGCCGCGGCCCCAAGCTCCTTGAGCGTCACGGTGCCGTTCTTGTCATAGGTGCGGACCTTCATGCCCTGCATGTCGGCGGCCGAAGCAATCGCGCGCTTCGTCCAAAGGCCGACAGGCGTCCAGGGTTCGGCCAAGAGAAGCATCTGGTTCCCCTTTGCGAATGCCTCGGCATAGTACGGGCGCGCGGCATCGATCAGAGCCTTGGATTGCTTTGGGTTCGTAGCCATGAACGGCAGGTTGTTCATCAGGAATACCGGATCAAATCCCGTAAACACCCCGGTGTAGGTTGAGGCGATCGGGACGGCCTGATCTTCAACTGCGGACCAGTGGTCCTTGGACTTGTAGCCAAGCGATCCCCCGAAGTGATTGGTGATCTGAATGCGGCCGTCACTGTTTTTTGCAAGACGTTCGGCGAAGATCTTGTCCGCTTCACCCGAGATGGACGTTTCGCCGTATTCGTTCGGCATGTCCCATGCCACGTCCTGAGCCTGCGCTGGCGCACCAAGCGCCAGGCTCATGGACATGAAGGTCGCACAGAGTAACTCTTTCGGCATTTTCATGTTCGGATTCCTACTCCTTGATGTTGATTTTGCCTGACCGGCTTTGGTCAGAGTCCCATTTGGGAAAACAGCGCTGCCGTGAGCGGGCTCAAACGATTGCGGTATTCCCCCACCACGTTCACATGGTCGTGGTTGCCGACTTCAAGGTAGCTTACCTCAAGCCCGGCATCCCGGCATGCGTCCGTGTAAATCCGCGACTGACGGCGGAATTCGCTGGTTTCGCCGCCACCGACAGCAACCACCGTCGGGGGCATCCATTTCGGCAAGTGGTGGACCGGGCTGTTCCGGCGCGACGTCTCGCCGTCCATCTTCAGGTCGGCATTGAGATAGGAAATCCGCAACGGTTCCAGATCGAACAGGCCGCTGAGCGGCACGGCGCCGTTCACCACATCGAAGGGCAGCCCGTACTCTTCCCAATCGGTCGCCAGGAGAATGCCGGTCAGATGGCCGCCTGCCGAATGGCCCGTGACGTGTATGCGTCCGGGGTCGCCCCCGATCCTGGCTGCGTTGTCATAGATCCACTTCAATGCCAGGCGGTTTTGCTCGGCAATCGTGTCCATCGTGACGTTCGGGCAAAGTTCATAGTTGTTCAGAACAACCGCTGCCCCCGCCTCGACAAACCGTTCGGCGACAAACCGGAACATGTCCTTGTCGAAGGCCCTCCAGTAGCCGCCGTGAATGAACAGAAGGACGGGCGACCCGCCGCGCCCGGGCCAGACGTCCAGCCGTTCGAGATCGCTTTTGCCAAAGGGGACATCAAGCTGGCATTCGAATCTTGAGACCACGCGCTCGCTGTGAGGCTCCATCAACTTGAAGGTCTCCGCGAAATGCGGGCAACGCACGCGCATGTCGTAATCGTAATCGAGTTCTTCTTGCGTGAACTCGCCGTAAACCTTGTCCGCCATGGTCGGATTTGTCCCCAAGAGAGAGCGCCCTAAGGCACGGTAAGTCAGGGGAATGTGCATTGCAACCAAAATATATCTTCAATATATCTGGTCTTGATTCACCGGAAGGAGACCGCCGCGGTGTATGTCAGAATGTCATATTGGAAGTGCAAGCCCGAGTTTTGGGGCGAGGACGCGGAGCTGTTCGAATCGGGCGCGGTGCCGATCATGCAGACGCACGCAGGCTTCGTTCGCGCGATGCTTCTGGCGACGCCAGAGGACCCTCAGCGCATCGCGTTTACGGTTTGGACGGATCGCAAGGGCTACGATGCCTTCGTCGACAGCCCCGACCTGCAGCACATCATCGACATGTTCGAGCACATGTACTTGCCAGGCGGCAATCCTGACCCGGTGGAATACGACGTGCGTGCCCAGGGCGGCGGAGCATAGCGAACTGCAACTGGCGCTGCTCGCCTCGCAGGACGGCGATGCGCCCACTCACCAGGGGACAGGAACATGGCAGAGCTGTTGGATGTCGAAACGGCCGCGCGTTACAACGCTTGGGCAAATATCCGCATCTACAACGCGCTTGGCAAACTGTCGGACCAAGAGCGCAAGGAAGACCGCAAGGCCTTTTTCCGTTCGATTCACAACACGATGAATCACGTATTGCTTGCCGACCTGATCTATCGCGAGCGGCTGGAAAGGAAACCCACCACCTACACGACCTTGGACGAAGTCCTCCATGACGACTTTGACGCGCTTGCGGCGGCACATCGCGCAAACGACGTCTGGTACTCCGATTTCTGCGCGCGAATGACCCAGGAGGATCTCGACGCCAATCTGACTTTCACGGCGGTCGGCATGGATCGGGAAGAGATTTTCTCGCTGCCCAAGAAGCTGTGCCTGACCAATCTTTTCCAGCACCAGATTCACCACCGCGGCCAAGTGCACCAGATGATCAGCGAAACCGGGCACTATCCGCCGCCGGTTGACGTGGTGAAATTCGGTCGCGGCGACACTGACCAGTGGAGCGACACGCGGTGAGCGAGTGGGAAGAAGACGTCCTGATTGTAGGCGCGGGCCAGGGCGGTCTTTCTGCAAGTTTCCATTTGACGCAGGCGGGCGTGCCTCACCGCGTCGTGGACCGTGGCGGCGTGGGTCACGCCTGGGAACGCCACAGGTGGGACAGCTTCTGTCTGGTGACACCGAACTGGACAGTGAACCTGCCTGGCCGCCCGTATGAGGGGGACGACCCGGACGGCTTCATGCAGCGCGATGAGTTCGTCGCCTACCTGAAAAGCTGGGCAGCCTCGTTCAATGCGCCCGTGACCAGCGAGGTCGATGTCCGGAGGATCAAGAGGAACGGCGAGGAATTTCACGTCACGACGGACAAGGGCAACATCCGCGCGCGCGCAGTCATCGTTGCCACCGCGACCTACCAACACCCGAAGCTTCCTGCCGTATCCAAGTCACTTCCGGGCGATATCCGCCAGCTTCATGCCGAAAGCTACAAGAACCCGGATCAGGCCGCCGATGGTGCGGTCATGATCGTCGGCTCGGGCCAAACAGGTTGCCAGATCGCCGAAGATTTCCTGCGCGCCGGTCGCGAGACATTTCTTTGCGTCTCTCGCACCGGTCGCCTGCCGCGCACCTATCGCGGCAAGGACGTGCTGTACTGGCAAAAGGTGATGGGGCTTCTCGACCGAACACCCGATATGCTGGACGAACCAGGCCAGCGCTTCGTCGGCGACCCGCATCTGACAGGCCGCGATGGCGGCGGTCTGGTCAGCCTTTACCGATTTGCCGAACGTGGCGTGCACCTGTTGGGCCGGTTCATTGACGTCAAGGGACGCACGCTGAAATTCAAGGACGACCTGCACCAAAACCTGGAGTGGGCCGACAGGTTCTGCGACGACCTTGTCGCGCGGACCGACGGCTTCATCGAAGACCACGGTATCGACGCCCCGAAAGGCGACGAAGATCTGGGGCATATGGACCCGGATCAGCAGCGTCCGGTTTCGCCCCTGACGCTGGACCTGGACCAGGCCGGCATCGGCACGGTGATCTGGGCCACCGGCTTTGCCTACGACTTTTCCTGGATCGACGGCGTGCCGGTGGACGCTCTAGGCTATCCGACTACTGAAGGCGCTGCGAGCCCGCTTCACGGGTTGTTCTTTTGCGGACTGAATTGGATGACCAAACGCAAGTCGGGGATCCTCTACGGAGTGGGCGAAGACGCGCAACTGGTCGCGGATCAGGTTCAGGCCTTCCTCAAGCAATCCGCCACGGTTTGCGTGTCTTAGCGGGAAAAGGGGATCACCGTATGTACATCGGCGTAGATGTGGGCGGAACTTTCACCGACATCGCGGTCAATCGCGATGACGGTCAAACCCTCTTGCTGCACAAACTGCCATCCACTCCGGACGCGCCGGAACGCGCGATCGTCGACGGACTGTCCGCCGTTCTGGGACAGCACAACCTGTCGGGCGACGGGGTCAGGCGGTTGGCGCATGGCACAACGGTAGGCACAAACGCCCTGATCCAGCGCAAGCATGGAAGGGTGGCGCTGATCACATCGGCCGGGTTTCGTGATCTTCTGGAAATCGGGCGGCAGACACGACCCTCGGTTTACGACATGCACTCCGACCATCCTGCCCCGTTGGTCGAGCGCCGGCTCAGGATCGACGTGCCGCAGCGCACGCTTGCCGATGGAAGCACTCACGTGCCGCTTGACGAAAACGCGGTCCTTGCGGCGGCAGCACGGCTAGGTGACGAAAACGTGGACTGCGTGGTCGTTTGCTTCCTCCATTCCTACGCCTTCCCCGAAGACGAGCAGCGTGCGGCGGCGCTGCTGCGAGAGGCACTTCCAAGCAACGTCTCGGTGCTTTGTTCGTCGGATGTCTATCCGGAATTTCGCGAGTACGAACGGTTTTCCACGACGGTCCTGAATGCAGCCCTGATCACGATCATCGGATCCTATCTCGACCGGTTGACGCAATCGGTCGCTGACCTCGGCATCGATTCCGAAGTCAAGATAAGTCAAAGCGCCGGCGGGCTGATGTCGATCCGGATGGCCAAGGAATTTCCGGTGCGTGCCTCGCTGTCCGGCCCTGCAGCAGGCGTGCAGGGCGCGCAGCGACGCGCCTTGGCGGCCGGGTTCGAAAATATCATCACGCTCGATGTCGGAGGCACTTCAGCCGATGTCGCCCTTTTGAAAGACGGCAATGCGATCGAGGTGAACGAACGCGATCTTGCAGGATTTCCGGTCCGCATCCCGGCGC
Source organism: Silicimonas sp. (assembly GCA_022824315.1). GTDB lineage: Bacteria > Pseudomonadota > Alphaproteobacteria > Rhodobacterales > Rhodobacteraceae > JAJEFO01. The sequence continues at coordinate 3,892 of JAJEAC010000038.1, read as the reverse complement.
TGGATGTGAACGCGGTCGGTGCTGGCGGCGGTTCCATTGCATGGATTGACCGCGACGACCTCCTGAAAGTCGGACCGCAAAGCGCTGGCGCCGTACCGGGGCCGCTTTGCTATGACCTGGGCGGCACCGAAGTGACCGTGACGGATGCGAATGTCATGCTGGGCCGCCTCAACGGCGAGTCCCTGCTTGCCGGACGCATGCCCATCAAATCGGAACTTGCCGTTCAGGGCATCACCGCGCTGGCGGAAAGGCTCGGCGTCACCGCTGACGAAGCCGCGCTAGGTATCCTGCGCGTGGCCGCAGCGACCATGGTGAAGGCCATCCGGTCAATCTCGGTCGAACGCGGGCATCACCCTGGCGATTTCTCTCTCTTCGTCTATGGCGGTGCAGGCGCGCTCTTCGCAACCGAGGTCGCGCGAGATCTTGGCATCCCGCAAATCGTGGTTCCCCCCGATCCGGGCATCCTTTGTGCCGAAGGTGCGCTCAACGCCTCCCTGTCCACCGATTTCGTCGTGACCACGCTTTCGGGCCTCAGCAAGACCGGTGTCGCCAAACTGCGCAGTGCCGCCGCAGAGCTGGACGCACGTTCAACCGAGTGGTTCGCCTCCGAAGACGTGCCCAGCCACCTGCAACGCAGGATGTGGACCGTTGACGCACGCAATTTCGGTCAGAATTACGAACTCACGCTCGAATTGGATCTGGCAAAGGACGACGATGCCCTGATCGCCGACCTCACGAGGGCGTTCCTTGCGGCGCACGAATTCACCTATGGATTTGCCTCGGAAAGCGAAGCGGTCCAGATCGTGAACGTGGCCGTCAAAGCCATTGGCGAATTGGAAAAGCCTGAACTTCCGATGGCACCGGAGACCGCCCCTGCAACGCCCGACGGACACCGCATGACGCTGTTCGAAGGCACCGAACGGATCGAAACGCCGCTGTTCAGCCGCAGTGATCTGTCCAAGGAACAGGTCATCGAAGGCCCCGCCATTGTCGAACAGATGGACACGACGGTTCTGATCTTCCCGGGTGACAGGGCCACAACAGACCCCTGGGGCAACCTTGTCATCGACGTGAAGGGATGCTGAGCCATGGCGATTTCTCCGATTGAAGCCGAGATCCTTCGGAACGCAATGGCGAGCGTTGCAGACGAGATGTACATCGCGTTGATGAAGGCGTCCTACTCGACCAACATCAAGGAACGAAAGGACCATTCCACCGCGCTATTCGATCCCGACGGGCGTGTTGTCGTCCAGGGAGAAAGCATGCCGCTGCACCTTGCGTCCATGCTGGGGCTGGTCGAAGTCGTGCTGGAAAAATTCGGCAAGGACGGCATGAAGCCAGGCGACATGTACATGTCGAACGACCCCTATGTCGGACGCGGATCACACCTGCCGGACGTGGCCGTCGCAACGCCGATCTTTCACGAAGGGCGGCTGATCATGTTTGCCTGCAACATCGCCCACCATGCCGACATCGGGGGAATGTCACCGGGCTCGATGGCGGGGGGAATGACCGAGATCTACCAGGAAGGCCTGCGCATCCCGCCAATCCGGCTGATGGAAGCCGGCAAGGTCGTTCAGGACGTGATGGACCTTGTGCTTCTGAACGTCCGCGTCCCCGAGGAAAGACTGGGTGACTACAACGCGCAGATCGCGTCGAACCAATTGGGAGTCCGCCGCGCATTGCCGCTTATCAAGCGATGGGGCGCGGATCGGGTGATCGAGGGCTGCGACGCCATTATCGCCGCCGTTGCCCGCCGGACCCGTGCAGCGATCCGCGACCTGCCTGATGGAGTCTATGAATTCGAAGACCTGATCGACGATGACGGGCTTTCGCGCGAGAACATCCGCATCAAGGTTGCGATCACGGTATCGGGTGATGAAATCGAATTCGATTTCCACGGCACTGAAGAACAGGTTGAAGGCAACAACAACGTCACCATGGCCGGTCTTCAGGCGGCCTGCCTGTACTGCATGAAAGTGCTTCTGGATCCCGATTGCCCGCAGAACCACGGGATGCTCGACCCGGTGACAATCAAGGCCGAGGAAGGCTCGATCGTGAATGCGGCCTTCCCGGCAGCGTCCGCGGCGCGAGCGCAAACGGCACAGCGGATCGTCGACGTGATCTTTGGCGCGTTGGCACCTGCCTATCCCGAACGCATCATTGGCGCATCGAACGGCGCGAACACCTCGGCAGCCTTCTTTGGGCGGGGCGAAAACGGCCGGTACTATGTCTATCTCGAGACGTTGGGGGGTGGCGCGGGCGCACGCGCCTACAAGGACGGAACGGACGGGGTCCAGATCCATATGACCAACACCTCGAACCTGCCGATCGAAGCGCTTGAAACCGAGTATCCACTGATGATCGAGCGTTACGAACTCGTCGAGGATTCGGGTGGCGCAGGCAAGTACCGCGGTGGCCTCGCGCTTCGTCGCGACTACCGCCCGCTTGGTCACGAGACGACATTCTCGGGCCAAGGCGAGCGTTTCGTCAACCCGCCATGGGGCATTTTCGGCGGCGGTCCGGGAGGGACGGGACGATTCGCGGTGCTCCATGACGACGGCAAGGAAACCAGGCTTGCCAACAAGCCCTCGACTTTGCGCGTCGGTCCAAGCGGCGTTATAAGTGTCATCACGGCAGGTGCCGGCGGATATGGCGACCCGCAAAGGAGATCGCAGGACGCCTTGGATGACGACTTGGGAAGCGGAAAGTTCTCGGCAGGATTCATCGATGAGAATTACGGGACAGCACGCAAGAAAGCGGACTAACGGCAACCGAGGCAACGATCATCATTAAGCAAGACAATGCCCTCCGTCCCGCAGAGACCATCTCGAGAACGGATGGTGCGACAAGCCTGTTGCGGGATCGAATCGTCGATCTCACGCTCGAGCCGGGATACAACATCGACGAAAAAAGGCTGTTGTCCGAGCTGGACATCGGTCGAACGCCCCTGCGCGAGGCGTTGAACCGGCTGATCTCGGAAGGCCTGATCGAATCCCGCGGCAATCGCGGTCTTCGGGTCACGCCCTTGAACATCATCAACACGCGCGAACTGTTCGAGGCCTATATCCTGTCCGAACGTACCGTGGCGTCGGTACTGGTGTTCCGGAACAAGGACTTGATCGGCGATCTGCGGCGAACCGAGGAAGCCTATGAAGCACGCGCCAGTGAACTGGACTTTCTTGGCGTCACCGCCTCAAATGCGGAATTCCACCACAGGCTTGCCAGGGCAACGCAGAACTCGTTCCTGACGCGTTATTCCTGGCAACTTACCAACCTGGCGCGTCGGGTCTCCTATTTCATTTTTCGCGACGAATACGGCCATGCCGAAGAGTTCGGCGAAACGCAGATGCCCCTGTTCGAACGGGCAATTTCCGAGCATCTGAAGATCATCAAGGCCATCGAAGACCGGGATCGCGCAACCCTGATCGACGAGATGACCAGCCACGCAGCCTATTTCCGCGAGCGGCTGTCACAGCTCATCAGCCGATCGCCGGGAATCGACGTCGATATGACCGGCATCAAGAAAGGCTGATCCCGACCCACGTGTCATCATGTGGCGAACCCCTGTGCAGCCATGGCCTGGAGGCAGTTCGAGATCCGACAGCAGGCATGCGCGAACGCGACGATCCGGCAGCTGCCCGAGCGCAATGGCGGCTCACGGCTGCAATCCCCTCATCGTCTTCCAGATTGCACTTGTCGGAAAGGCCGCCGGCACGATCAGGTCGCGCTGCGCCGAATCCGCATCAAGGTGAACACTCCGTCGCCTGAAGGCGACGGCTTCTCGGCCAAGCTACGCGGCAACCCGCACGCTTCGCGACCGAAGGCCGGTTCCCGGCCCCTTGAGCTGTTGCAGCACGTTGCGGGCAGCGTTGACGTCGCGGTCAAGGAC
>JAJEAC010000154.1 GCA_022824315.1 Silicimonas sp. | reverse complement strand
CTTGGCGTCCGCCACAGGTCGCAGCGCTGACTCGGCGGCGGGGGCACAGACCGCAACGCGCGGCTCTGCGTCACCGAGAAAGTAGTCGAGCTCGGCGGTTGTGTACGCGGTGTTGAGCGGCAGAAACAGCGCGCCGGTGCGCAGGCAGGCAAGGTACAGGGCCAGTGCCTCGGCCGATTTCTCCGTCTGCATCGCCACCCGGTCGCCGGGCTGCACTCCAACCTCCGCAAGCACGTTGGCGATCCGGCCGGACATTCGATGGAGGGCATCGCCGGACATCTCGCTGCCGTCCGGCCGGATCAGAACCGCGTCCGCGCGCATTTCAAGCGGCGCTGCCAGCGCATCTGCCAGTGGATTCATCCCGACAACCCCTTCCAAAGCATGTAATCCGCGCCGATTCCGGCGAGTGTCTCCAGAACTACCGTATGCACCCGATTTTACGTCTGCATAATGAACCAGGCACTGAGCGCAATTCTGCAGCCCAAGATCAGCAGCACCGAGGGTGCGCCAGCCACCCAGATGGCGGCGCCACGATGTAGGTCAATGGCGTTCCTGAACGGCCACGGCAGATTTCTGCAGCCGTCTCAGAACTCGCCCGAACCAGACCGCACGACCATTCGGATCGTATTCCGTGAAGCCCGGAGGTCCCGGCTGATCCCCAGATCGACTCCCCGTTCTGAGAGTAACGCTGGCAAATCTTCGATATCGTCTCCAGTGCAAGCATTTTCCGACACACTCACGAATTGCCTCGGGAGCGTCACGTCGCACGAAATCAGGGGAGGCATTCTTGACGCCGATCACCCCGTTTCCGAGATCAGCTTGCATGCCGACTTACGTCCCGACTGGATCGAACCCGCCTGCGCGAAGGCCATCAGCGAAACGTCACGCGAAAGCCCAAAGAAACCGCGGCCAATGAACCAACTCCCATGCCGAGGGTGATGCACTCCCGGCATGGATCCTATCGTCGATGGCATCAGGCGCTTCTGGTCCGCCAGCTTTCGGCGTAGTTTTCGCGCGCCTCGCTGGCAAAAGGCGTCGGCGACACCCGCACCCGGATATCAGCCTGACGATGCGATTCGGTCGAAGTCTTTTGCGTCGGTTCCGGTTCTCCCCACTTCAACGTCAGGATATCCCCGATCTCGACATCCTGATTAACGACACCCAAAGACAGCACACAGCGTTCGTTCCAGCTGTAGCTGGTGAACATGCTCATCCCGACCATATTGTCGTTCTGCAGAAGCATGTCTGCACTGGAAGAGGCATAGTTCACCATCGGAAAATCAATCCATTTGCAAGATGTCCCGTCCTCAAAGGCCGAAGCGATCACGTTGAGGACGTCCTCGCGGTTCCACTCAAACGTGGCTTTTTTGCGATTGGTGGGTGAGTCTTTCATTGACGCAAGGGCGTCCTTGCCGACGAAGTCGCTCTTTTTCCATCCGATGTAAAAGTCGTATCCGAGTTCGAACGGGTTCACGTAGTAATCTTCAATGTTGTCGGTGACGAATGAGCCGCCAATTGCGCCAGTGGCCTCGTAACTGTCGGAGCCGAGCCAGTCGCGGTAGTCAGCAAGCATTCCGTCGCCAGTGTAGATGCCGGGAAGAGGCGACGGGATCCAGCCGGATTCAAGCGTGTTCGTGGCATAGGCGCGGCTCCCGCACTGAACCAGGTCGACACCTGCATCCCGCGCAGCTTCAAGGATCGTCGAATGGATGTAGTGCTTGTCCTTGTAGGGGCCCCAGATTTCCAGACCGGGCGCACCGGCCATGCCATGGCGCAGCGCCTGAACGCGCTTGGACCCGATATTGATCCAGTCGACATGAAAGAACTTGATTTCCGGGATTGGCCCGCCGTTCATCTTCTCGATGACCTTCGCCACGTCGGGTCCCTGGATCTGATAGCGATAGTGTTCGCGCAAGACACGTTCCCCGTCAGGACGGCTTGGGGAGCGAGGATCGTACCGCAACCGCACATTCCATTTCCCCCAGGCGGCAGCAAACATCAGCCAGTTTGACGTCGGCGCACGTCCCACGAGAATGAACTTGTCTTCGCGTTCGCGAAAGATGATGTGGTCGCCGATCACGTGGCCATTTGGAGTGACAGGCACATAGTGCTTGGCCCGATTGAGGTCGAAATTGGCAAAGCTGTTGATGCCATGACAGGCGAGAAACTCTTCGGCCTGCGGACCTTCGACGATCACTTCGTCCATGTGATGCGACTGGTCGAACAGAACAGCCTTTTCGCGCCATGCGGCTTGTTCGGTCCGCCAGTTCTGAAATTCCGGCGCGACGACCGGATAGACATACATCCCGGCCTTGCTGTTTCTCAGCATCTCGACCGGGTTGGCATGTTTCTTCAATTCATCGTTCAAGCTTGGCATTCATTCCTCCCTGTTTTTTGCCGCGTTTTGGATCATGACGTGCGCTACGAGTGCCATGGCCGACTTGTGCCGCGAATGGACCAATTGCCGTGAAATGGCTCCTCGCGTCGTGGCCGGGATGCGCAATTTCGCATGCGCCGTGATCTCTTTCGGGTTTCCGCATCTACTTTTCGCCGTCGTCCATCCCGATTTTAACGTCGAGCAGGACCTGACGCCTTTCGTCACGGATTACCTTGAGGGCGCGATCCAATGCGGCAGGCATATCCTCGGCCAACTCTACGGTCTCGGCATGGCATCCGGCAGCGCCCGCAATATCGCCGTAAACCGGATTTGGCATGAAGGGGACCATTGGCACATGGTTCGCCCTGGCTGCTTCGCCATCGGGGTAGATGTCCAGCGTCGATATACGCACCGCATCCCATGAGCCGTTGTTCAAGACCACCGTCAGCACCGGCAACTGCTGGGCGGCCGCCACCTGATGGCACGCGATCGGGTTCGCGAACATGTATGATCCATCGCCGATCACGCAGACCGTCAGTTTGTCGCGATTTCCAAGCTGATAGCCGAGCGCGGCCGGCAAACCCCAACCGAGCCCTCCGGCCTGCGTGTTGCCAAACCACTAGTTCGGGCCGCCGACATCGTACAAGGGCCGCGGCCCGCCCCGTTCGGCGAATACCGCACCTTCGCCCAGAACATCGGAGATGCACTTGGCAATCCATGGCTTGTTGGCGAGCCCGCTGGAACCTTCGTCGATCTTCGACGTCATGCGGGCCCGGAACTCGGCATGGCGTGCCTCGATGCCAGCTTGCCGCACCGGATCGGGCGCACCAAGAAGGGCAGTCCGCAGCGCCTTGATCCCCTGAGCCGCATTGCATTGGATGGCCTGCGTCGTCTTGTAGCCGCGAACGGGGATGCGGGCAAACAGAGGGTCTGGGCCAAGATGGATCACTTCGGCGTCCGGGGCCGGGCTGGCCTTGGCTTCGATCCAGGCGACCGATGCATCGACCACCAGAACCACGTCGGCCTCCGGAAGATGCGCCGCGATGTTGCCGCCAACTCCGTTCTTCCACCGTGTTGGCAATAAGTTGCGCGTGACGAAGACTTCGCTGACCGCAATCGAGTTCTCTTCGGCCATCGCCATCAGTTCGGCGCTGACTTCGCCTCCTACATCGCCGCGCGAACAGACGATGAGGGGGTTCTTGGCCGCTGTCAGCTTGGCCGCGACATCTGCAATGGCTTGCGGGTCGGGATGGGATACGGCCGGAGCCACTTGGCTGGGCGCACCCGGCACCTCGGTTTCTTCACAAAGCGGCTCACGCGGGAGCGACATGTAGACCGCACCCATGGGTTCCGTCATGGCAATCGAACAGCCTCGCGAAACCAGGTCGGCGGCGTTTTCGGCATAGCGCAGCTCATAGTCCCATTTCACGGCTTCTCGCACGATGCCCGTCTGGTCGAACATCTCCTGTCCGTATTGGATGGGCGTATGGCGGCTGCCCATGCGGCTGCCCTCGGTCAACGGATTGCGGCCAGAGATCATGAAGATAGGCACGTCATCGGAGCGCGCGTTCAAGAGCCCCATCACCGCGTTGGCGAGCCCCACGTTCACATGCACCGCGGCCGCCGCCATTTTCCCGGTCGCAAGAAAGTAGCCGTGCGCCATCGTCACCACGACGTTTTCGTGCGCCGCGGCTATGGCTTCAGGCACGTCGACCCCACCCGTTTTGGCATAAGCTTCGATAATCGGCGCGAAGTCCGAGCCGGGATTGATGAAGAGCGTATCCACCCCATTCGATTTGAGTGAACGCAGGATGGCCTCTCCGGCCGACACCATCACGGTCATGCGGGATCCTCGTCATAGATTCGGGTGGTTACGGTCTGCGGCAGCGACGAGAACTCAAGGCTCAGCCGCCCGCCTTGATCGCCAACTCCAGAGGCCTTTGCTCCGGTGAGCGGGCTCAGCAGATCGCGGATTTGCCAAGAGTTGATCCAGGCGTGACCGACGCGCACCTTAGGGGCGACGCGATGGGCGCGGCTAAGGTTCTCGGTCCAGATGCAGGCGGCAAGACCGTATTGCGTGTCATTGGCCAGGGCGACGGCTTCGTCTTCGTCGCTGAATGGTGCGACATGCAATACCGGGCCGAAGATCTCCTGCTTCACGAAGGGCGAGTCCTCTGGCGACGCGATGGCGACCGTCGGCTGGATGAAGGCCCCGTTGTCGCGTTCATCTCCGAAGGACGGAATTCCGCCGCCTGCAACAAATTCGCCGCCATGTGTCGGTACGGTATCCAGCAGCGCCATGACCTTGTCACGGTGCCCGTGACTGATCAGCGGGCCGATGTTGAACCCATTGTGGCTCTTTTCGCCGATGATGATCCCGTTTGCGATCCCCGCCATCATCTCCACGAATTCGTCAAAGCGCGAGCGGTGAACATATGCGCGTTCGGTGCAGAAGCAGATCTGGCCGCAATTGAAGAAGGCAGACCTGGTCATGCCCTCGGCCACGGCATCCATGCGCGCGTCATCGAAGACAAGGGCTGCGTTCTTGCCGCCAAGCTCCAACGAGACTTCTCGCAAGCCGTTCGCTGCCGCCTTCATGATGGCCGAGCCCGTACCGCTTTCGCCCGTAAAGGTGATTGCATCCACTTTCGGATGCGATGTAAGGAACTCGCCCGTCGAGCCGGTCCCGAAACCGTGAACGAGGCTGAATGCGCCGTCGGGTACATCCGAGGCGGCGATCACTTCGGCCAGGACTGTCGCGGAAGACGGTGTCTCTTCAGATGGCTTCAGGATGGCCGAGTTGCCCATCACCAATGCCGGCGCGACCTTCATGCACGCCATGAGAAGAGGTACGTTCCAGGGGCAGATGCAGGCGATGACCCCCTTGGGGCGTCGCGTCGCATACCACATGCCTTGGAAACCCATCTCCCCGGAGAACTGCATGCTTCGGTTCTCCAACGTTGCGGCGGTATCGGCATAAGCCCGAAACAGCCGTGCGGCACGCGCACCGTCGAAAATCGAGGCCTGCCAATAGCTGCGACCCGTGTCAGCGACCTCAGCCTCGACCAGGTCCTCGGCACGCGCCACCAACCTGTCGGCCAGGTCATAGATCACCGCCAACCGCTGCTTCTTTGGAAGGCCGCCCCAAAGGGCTGCGTTGCCGCCAATGGAGACATCGTGACCCCGTACGACCGCCTCATCGACCAGGGTTGCACTCGCTTCGTGGGCCTTCGCCACATGAGCGCCGTCGAACGGGCTGACTTTGTCGAAGGTCGCGTCAGAGCCGATCCATTGCCCTGCTACGAAATTCTTCAGTTCCTTGCTCATGCAATCCTCTTGGGCCGCGGGCCGTGCGCGATGGCGTCAAGCATGGCCTGGTTCAGGGCGATCATCATTTCGGCCTTGTCGCTTGCCGCCTGCGGCGCGTCCCAGAGGTTCCGAGTCTCGTCAGGATCGACACGAAGGTCGTAGAGCTCTCCAAAATCAAGCCCCTTGTAGACCGTCATCCGATGCGAAGGCGTGACGAGGTTTCGCAAGTTTGGGCGCTTCTCGAAACCCGGATAGATCTTGTTCTCCTCGTGCTCGATCAGAACGGCACCGCGGGTGGGAGGGCCACCGTCGAGCTGGTCCAGAAACGACCTGCCCTGCATCCCGTAATAGGGAAGCAGCCCGCAGCGCTCGAGCATTGTCGGCCCAATGTCGATCGAGGCGGCTAGTCCGTCGGCCACCTGTCCACCGGCCCTTTGCGGGTCAGCCCAGATGAACGGTACACGATTGACCGAGCGGTGCGAAAATGGGCCTTTCAGCAAGAGCGAAAACGCCCCCATGTAGTCGCCATGATCCGAGTTGAAGACCACGATCGTGTCCTCGGCGAGACCGGAAGCTTCGAGCGTTCCAAGGATGTCGCCCACTGCATCGTCAATCATCGTGATCATCCCGGCGGTAAGTGCCATGGCTTCCCGGAGTTGCCGCTCCGACGCCATGAATGCCTGCTGCAAATTCGACGGAACGATGCCCTCGTCCATGAGCCGCTTCCACTCGCGCAGCTGCGGCGGCGGATTCTTGTGCGCGCAATAGGGCAGATCGATCTCGAATTCGTCGGGATCGTACATGTCCCAGTACTTTCCTGGCGGAGTGAACGGGTGGTGAGGATCAGGAAACGAGACGAACGCAAAGAAGGGAGCGTCTTCTCCCGCGCGCGATTCTAGGAAAGCCTGCGCTTCATTGCGAATATAGAACGTCGGATAGAGTTCCTCGGGTAATCGCGTGCGGAAGGCCTGCGGATTCGTGTAGTCATGCGGGAACTGGTTCTTGCGATTCTTCAGAAAGGCCCACTCATTGGTCTGGCGTCTAAGCCACTGCACGTAGTGACCTCCGCACTCGTCACTGTGGTTGGTAACCATCCGGACATGGTCAAACCCGTAGTAGGGGACCGGCAACACATGATACTCGGTCCCTTCGTACGTGTCAGGTTGCTCGCTTTCGTATCGCATGCCGTTTGGCTTGTGCGCTTCCGGTACATCCGGATTTGCGACATGGCACTCGTTTTCGCGCTTGATCGGCTGGCTCGTGAACGGCTGGAGATGGCTCTTGCCGATCGAGGCCGTTCGGTACCCTCCCGCACGCAAGACGTCTACGAAGGTATTCGCATCTGCCGGAAGGGGCAGACCGTTGTGACGAAGGCCATTCACCGAAGGGTACCTTCCGGTGAAAATGGCGCCGCGGTTCGGCATGCAGACGGGCGACGTCACATAAAAGTTGGTGAACCGGGTGCCCCGTGCCGCGATGCCGTCGATATTGGGCGTATTCACCACCGGATGACCAGCATGCCCGAGCCAGTCCGCCCGATGCTGGTCTGTCATGAAGTAGAGGATGTTGGGCCGCTTGCTCATGCTGCGGCCTCTTTTCGGCTCAGAACACCGTAGTGCAGCGCGATCAAGCCAAGGGAGGCCAAGGCCGCAATTCCGCAGACTATTGCGGATGGGTGGATCAGCAAGAGCCCGGCCGCCGCCCAATGGCATTGACTTAAGGAATCGGCGCTGTTGACTTAACGGGACGTGGAAGGTCCTTCACCGGAAGGCGTTTTTTCCGCTTGTCTTGCGTGGTTCAGCTGGCGGCGGCGACCTTCCCCTTTCGCGACCATTTG
>JAJEAC010000022.1 GCA_022824315.1 Silicimonas sp. | reverse complement strand
CAGATGGCTCATGCTGCGTCCGAGACGGTCGAGCTTCCATACGATCAGCGTGTCGCCGGAACGCAGGTGATAAAGCTCCGAGACGCCCTTGGAATCCTCCCCCTGAAATCGGCCGCATGATGCACCGTCCAAAACAGGGGGAGCCAATTCGGGAAAAGCTGCAACGCATTCAGCACTTGCGCAGATCTCCGTGGGACTTCGCGTTCCTTTATGCCGACGAACCCGTTGTTCCCTGATGTCACGGTTGCTTGCGCAGATCGCCTGTGTCAAGAACTGGGGCCGCGTCGAGGTCTTCGGCGTCCAGCATGGCGGCCACACGTTCAAGAGAGGCGACCAGCATGGATTGCTCCCAATCGTCCAGATCCTGAAAACGCCGGACGAAGCGCTGTTGCAGGGGATCGGGCGAATTTTCGATGGTACGACGCCCAAGTTCGGTGATGACGATATCGGTCTGGCGGCGGTCGATCTGGGATTTCTCGCGCGTCACCATGCCGTGAGACACAAGCTTGTCGACCAGAGCGGTGATTGTGGCCTGCGAGACCCGCATCCGCGACGAGATCGCCGTTGCCGTCGAATGACCGGTTTCGGCCACCACTTGCAGCACTCGGAATTGCACAGCTGTCAGCCCTGCGGATCGGGCGAGTTCGCGCCCGAAAATTTCGGTTGCCCGTAGAATGCGGCGAAGGGCCACCAGGCTGCTGTCTGTGCGATCCATAGCCACTTGATGCGACAATCTGGCCGACCTTGTCCAGATTGCTGATGCTAATCAACAGATTGGCGAAGCACTCTATTTTGTTAACTAAAGTAAATTTGCTGACATCTGCACATGATCCCGCGAAGATCTTCGCAAAAGACACTGAAATTTGTAGTTTTCGTCTCGATGTGTTACTTCGCACTCCAATGTATTTAGGAGTAACGCCCATGAAACATCCGCTTGAGCTATTCGAACAACCCATTCCCACCCTTCGCGCCCCCAAAGGACAAGACGAGGTCGGGATTATCGCGTTGTCCAAAGGCGCCGGATCGGAGGGCATGGGCGAAATTCATGGCAGCCTGGTTGCAAGCCGGTTTTCGCCTGAAACCTCCGTCGTGGCTGAACTCAATGGTGAACTTGTCGGATTGGCGCTGGCCTATGTTCTGCCTTTCGATTCCGAAACCCTGTTCATCTGGACTGTCGAAGTGAGCGAAGCTGCGGCGGATACCGGGCTTTCGTCGCTGATGCTGGGACATTTGATGCGCCAGGACGCCTGTTTGAATGTGACGCGCGTTCAGACGTGTATTCCGTCGGACGACGAAGACAGCTGGGCTCTGTTCCGTCGCTTTGCGAAGTGGCAGCGTTCAAAGATGAAGATCGAGGCTTTCGTCACGCAGGCCCTGTTCCCGGGGAACCGGCACAAAAACCAGAACCTCGTGACCATCGAACTTGCGGCGGAAATGGCCGAAGCCGCCTGAGTGCTTCGCATGGAAGACATCGAAACATCTATCTGCTTCGGCGAGGAGGTGGCGACTCTTGGCGACAGGATCACTGCCGCGCGTGAGGCGCGGGGCCTGTCTCAATCGGATTTCGCGCGCAAGCTTGGCGTCAAGTTGAAGACCGTTCGGAACTGGGAGGACGACCGCACCGAACCGCGTTCCAACAAGGCCCAGATGATGTCGGGCCTGCTTGGGGTGCCTTTCCGCTGGCTTCTGATCGGCGAAGGGGATGGTATCCCGCCTCCCTTGGACAACACCCCTTTGGCAGAGGGGGTGCAGGACATCCTGGATGAGCTTCGCCAGTTGCGCTCGGAGTTGTCGCAGAAAGCGCATCGCATCGGACGCATTGAGAAAAGACTGCGATCAGCGCAGCGACAAAAAAACCATAAAAACACACGCCCCGCGAACGAAGGCGGGGCGTCAAGAACGGCATCCTTTTGACGAGCGGGACTTCCGGCGGAACGGCCGGGACCGGGCGGTCGACAGGCATAACCCCTCGAGCACGTTCGCTCGTGACGACATCGCGTCCTGGCGGACGGATCCAACGCGCTCAACGCGATGGCTCCGGGCGGAAGGCGCGTCCGGCCCGATGAATCGGGCGTTGGTGGACCGCCAGTCCGGTGAGACGAACCGGCTGCAGGTGAATCGGGCATCTCTACCGTCGCCTGCACGGCCTGGCTGGAGGAAGACTGGCACGAGGAGACCCATTCCTGCGGTGCGCCCGCACCGTCGGGCGGATGAGGCCGGACGAGGAGGCCTCTGTCGTGCGGAGCGGTCGCGCGAACCTTCAAGTGGACGGCACAGCGGACAATCCCGGACGGCTCGACCCATGCACTCGCGTCACCCTTGATCGAGATGTTCGAGCGAGGATGCTGATGAACGAGAGGAGACTCGGTCATGCGCACTCTTTTGAACGTGGCTGCTGCCAAAGCCGTTCTCGCGGGCACAGCCACTGCCGACCAAGGGCAGGCCGCAACGGACAAGGCAGTGATCGCCGGCAAACTCGGGCGACTGATGAGCTTCCTCGAAGACGGTTTCGACTTCGCGGCGCGGCCAGCAGGCAGTTCCCCGATCCGGTCTGGACTGAAGAGAGCCGGCGTGATTGAAGACAGTCTCGAAGCGGCAGGCGGGGCGAACGCGCTTCCGGCGCCGCTTCCGTTTGGCGCATAATCCTCATTTTTGTTAAATAAATTGCGTTTCATGTTTGTTGTTCTGCTAGTGTTCTTACTGATACGGCCTCCGGATCGGCGCAGCGCGAGCACAGCCTGTCATCCACTCACAGGAGAAAGCTCGCGATCAGCCAATGTCCCAGCCAGCAACCGAATGCGCGTCCGACCCCCCTACCGTAGTCGGACGTTTTCTCGAACAGCCAGTTCAGGCCCCGTAGGACAAGGCTCTCCGTTCGACGACGGGCGCGCATCTTGAGACGGAAGAACCTGTGCCGGTCAAGCGGCTTTTCGAGCCTGCTCATCATGAGCTCCAGGCGCTCCCAGGCCCGTACGGCGTAGTCCGCGGATATGTTGGTCGTCTCCGCCTTTGACCAGTCGATCCTGCCAAAATCCGTGTCCTCGTGAAGCGTCGTGTTGAAGAAGGCCGGCGCGCCGCCAAAGACGGCTCCACGAAACGAAGTGGCCGCGCCAAACTCTGCACCAGTGAAGTCTGCTCTCCGCTCAGGCCACAGTCTTCGGAGTAGGCGTTCTCGTCGTTCCCAAAGGCGACGTCACGGAATGAAGCCCCGTCAGGGAAATTCGCGTTCCAGAAGTCCGCAAGTACAGGAAAAGTAATGCCTCCCGAAAAGCAGCGCTCGTCAAATCTTGAACCATTAAACCAGGCGTTCGGCTTAAACTCCGCTCCTTTGAACGAGGCACCGCCCATGAACTCCGTTCCGTCGAAGGTTGCTCCATGCTCGAAGCGCGAACCGGAGTATGAAACCGGGGAATGGAAACGCGCCTTGCCAGATAACCAGCCCCCGTCAAATTGCGCGTTGCAAAACCATGATTGGGCGCAAAACTGCGTAGAAGCGGACCTGACGGGCCAACCGGCCAGGACCGCGGTGCCGGGAGCGCCAAAATGTAGTGCCCTTTCTCGAAAGCGGGCTCAATGATTTCAGACGCTTGCATGCGAATTGGTCTGAACTCAAGAAAAGCCTAGCGGGAATTGCTGTCGCATGCGACAAGGAACTGTCTGAAACCACTTAGATTAGCGAAGCGGCGCTTTCCCCGCTGGAGGACACGACATGACGGCACCCGCATGGCTGAAACCCGGCATCTACGGTGCGCTCCTTGGCGCGGTGTTTGTCGGCACCGTTGGATTTTCCTGGGGCGGATGGATGACTGGAGGCGGCGCGGAGGAGATGGCCAACAAGATGGCCCGCGAGGCAGTGATCGCGGCGCTCGTGCCCGTCTGCCTCGGGATGTCCCGCACCGACAATGAACGCATGGCCAAGCTCGCAACGATCCGCGAGGCGTCATCGTTCAAGCGGCGCGACGCTGTCATGGAAACCGGCTGGGCGACGATACCCGGATCGGATGGCCCGAACCGCGATCTGGCGCAGGCATGTATCGAAGATCTCGAGCTTGATGCATCGTAGATGCCTCGAATTGACGCCCGTTTCGTCTATGGGCATCGCAAATGTGCTGCCGACGTTGACAAGCCGCTCCGCAAAGGCCTCCGCGGAACTCCTTGCACTCGCCTTCGTCGCGCTCATCGCAATCGGGTCGCCGTCTTCCGTACAGGCTCAGGTTGCCCCGATGCCTGCGAATGCGCAGCCCCAAAGCTATGGCGAGGGATGGGAATGTGATCGTGGGTACCGGCGTGACGGCGATGAGTGTCTTGCCGTCATCGTTCCGGAGAACGCCTACGCGACGAACCGAACCTATGGCGCAGGCTGGGAGTGCTTACATGGGTTTCAGGAGGTCGATGACGCGACCTGTCTCGAAGTCATGGTCCCCGATGGCGGATATCTCGACCCATCGGGACAAAGTTGGAGTTGCCTTCGTGGTTACATGGAGGTCGACGGTCTCTGTCTGGAAGTCGTTTTGCCACCGAACGCGTATCTGGCGAACAATGTACATTGGTCTGCCTGGCTGTGTGATCGAGGCTACGAGATCGACGGCGACACATGCGTCAAAATTGCCGTTCCCGAGAACGCCTTTCTGAATGGGTCCAGCTATGGGCGGCCATGGACCTGTGAACGAAAATTCTTCGAGAACGACGGTCTTTGCGAAGCCGTTGCCGTTCCGGAAAACGCTTATTTTGACGATGCAAGTTATGGCCCGGGCTGGAAGTGCAATCGCGGCTTTGCAGAGTCCGACGACGGCTGCAAAGAGATCGACCTCCCTGACAATGCGCATCTCGACAGATCGGGAAACCGGTGGGAGTGCCACAGAAATTTTCAACGATCACGGGGTCGTTGCGTCCTGAACGACTAACGCTCGCAATCCAAATTGAAACGCGGCTCACCCGCCGGAATGCTTCATGTGATCGGACCTGGATAAACTCGCCTGGCGAGGGAATAATCATGGATTCGGAGCCTCTTGCAAAATTCTGCATGAGATCCCGCATGTGAAGGACTTGCCCACCTCAGATCTTGTCAATGCTCGCTAAATTTCAAGGAAGATGCGGTGGTTTTTCCGTTCAGGCGGCACCGTATTCCACCCGTTCCCTGCGAACCGGAGGCTTCCGCGCCTGGGCCGGGCTTCGGCTTCGGCGCCGGCCTCTCCCGCGCCTCGATCGCCGTGGAATCCCGGCAAACGTGCCCGACGACCGTGCCGTCAAGAGCGGTGCTGACCAGCGCCGCGTGCATGCGCTCGGAACCTCGGACACGCGGGACCAGCCGCAGAGGCGGCGCAGCGTCGGGT
>JAJEAC010000112.1 GCA_022824315.1 Silicimonas sp. | reverse complement strand
GTTGTTCACTTCAATGTTCACAAGCTGGCCGCCTGCGGTCTCCAGCACCATCATGACAGGTGCCATTGACGTCTCCCCATTCCCCTGGAATGCGGTGACGGACATGTACTCGGTGCCGAGAACGTAACGGCATATGTCGATTTCATGCGGGGCCGAATTGGAGATGGCCATTTGGCCCGTGAACCAATTCGGGGCTTCCACATTGCGGTGGAAATTGTGCATCATCACCGCCTTTCCCAAGGCACCTTCGTCAAACGCGGCTTTCATTGCAACATGGGATTGGTCGAATCGACGCATGAAACCCGTTTGGACCAAGCGTCGGCCAGCGTTGATTTCGGCCGCAATTACCACGAGGCATTCCTTGGACGTGGGTGCGAGCGGCTTTTTCGCAGAGTATCGGCTTGGCCGCCTGGATCGCCGCAATGGAAAGATGCGCATGGGTCTCGTCCGGGCTAATCAGCGCCAGGTCGACGTCGCTGCGCACAAGAGTTGCCATGGCGTCGGTCGCGGCGTTCGACGTCCCAAGCGCGTCTGCGACGCTGCGTACACGGTCCCCGCTTGCATCACAGACGACTTGCAGGTGCGCACCGGGCAGGTCTGCGGCCAAGATCCGGGCGTGATCGCTTCCCATGACACCTGCCCCTATGACAGCGACGCGCACGCTCATGTTCCTAGTCGATCAGCTTCTCTGAAGGTCCCGGAGCCTGGCCATCGTAACCACCCCAGACCGATTGATCGTAATGGATGACCGAACCTGTCATCATCCCGCTTTCGTTCGATGCCAGAAACAGCACCGCTCGCGCGACCTCTTCAGGGTCGAGAAGCCGTCCAAAGGGGAGAACCGCGTTTGCCTTGGCTTCCCAATCAGGATCTCCCGACTCTTCGAGTTGAAGCGCCCGTTCGTGGTCAGAAGCCATCCAGCCGATGTCGAGCTGGTTTACATGCACCCGGTTTCTCATGAGTGCGTAACCGGCGCTTCGGGTCAAGGTTGAAAGTGCGGCCTTGGATGCGCAATACGGTGCGATGAAGGGCTGTCCGGCCCGTGACGAGGTCGAGCCGATGTTGACGATACGCCCTTCCGTGCCCTCGCGCTCCATGATCTTGACCGCATCCTGCATCAGGAAGAACGGCGCACGGGTGTTGACGGCGAACATTTCGTCGAAGAGCTCTGGAGTCGTGTTCAGGAGGTTTCCGCGATCGGTCAAGCCGGCGGCGTTCACCAGGATGTCCACGCGTCCGAACCTTGCGTCCGCTGCGGGGATGATCGCACGGACATCCTTGATCTTGCCAAGATCGGCGGCAATCATCTCGACCGGCACTCCGGTTTCGCCGGTGATGGCATCGGCCAGATCCCGGCCCTTCGCCACCCCACGACCGACGATGCAAATGCCCGCCGCGCCAGCTTGAGAGAACAGCCGCGCGATCGCGGCGCCAAGTCCCTGGGTGCCGCCGGTAATGACAGCGATCTTGTCGTCGATCCGGTTCATGCGACCACTCCGTAACCCGCTGCATCCAAGACCCGAAAGAGCTCCGCACGGCCCTTTCTTGCCAGTTCCAAGGGTGGATTGGCGACCGGGTCCTGTTCTGCCTCGATCACGAACCAGCCTTCATATCCCTTTGCGGCGAGTGCCTTGGCAATGGCCTTGAAGTCCAGCGAGCCGTCGCCAGGCACTGTGAACGCGCCTTTGACAACGGCGTCGAGAAAGGACTCCTTCGCTCGGTCCAGCCCGTTCACCACATCGGCACGGATGTCCTTGGTATGCACGTGGGAAATGCGCGCGTGGTGGTTTTCGATCACACGAAAGTTGTCGCCGCCGGCAAAGGCCATATGTCCCGTATCGAACAGAAGTGGCACCGAAGAATGCTTCATGAACAGGTCCAGTTCCTGTTCGGTTTCGACAGCGGCCGCCATGTGGTGGTGGTAGGCCAGTGGCATGCCTTCCTTCGCGCACCATTCCGCAAAGTCCGAAACCTTGCGCCCGTAGCTGGCCATTTCGGCTTCGCTCAGCCTCGGCTTTTGGGCCAGCGGCGTATGCCGTTCTCCCTGAACCGAACGCGCCGTCTCGCCATAGACGATGCAAGGGGCACAAGCCGCCTTGAAGAATGCATGCTGCTCGGCGATCCGGTCCTTTTCGGATTCGATGTCACCATCGAGCAAGAGCCCCGAGAACCAACCCCCGCAGACCGAGATGCCAAACTTGTCGAGGATGGTCCCCAACTCGGCCATGTTCATGGGAAACCGACGGCCGGTTTCCATGCCCGTCAGACCTGCCTCAGACGCTTGGCGCAGGCACTCCTCGAGGCTTACGTCGTCCGACAACTCGGGGAGATCGTCGTTCCACCATGCGATGGGCGCGATGCCAAGTCTGGCTTCAAGCATGCGATTTAGACTCCAAGCCTTTGTTTCTTGCGGAATTCCTCCTGACCGGTGCGCGCCTCTCGCACGCTCTCGCGGGGCGAGACTTCCGGTACGCCCACATACCAATCGGCCCCGCCCGGGGTCCAGGTGTAAGCGTCAGACGCGATGCTCAGGACGGTTGTGGCGTCCGTAGTCTGCGCCCATTCCATTGCAGCTTCCAGATCGGCCAGGCTTTCGCAGTGGCGGGCATGAGCCCCCATTGCCTCGGCATGCTTGGCGAAGTCCACGTGGCGGGGATTAGTCTTGTCCACGACGCGACAGTCCGTCAGCAAGTTGTTGAAACCCGTGCCGCCCATGCCGGTCTGCAGACGGTTTATGACGCCGAAGCCGCCGTTGTCGCACACCACGACGATCATCTTGTGCCCTGTCAGGATCGAAGAGTGGATGTCGGAGTTCATCATCATGTAAGACCCGTCGCCAACCATCACGATCGGCGTTCCGTTGCCTCCCATTGCCATGGCGTGGCCCCAACCGCCGGCAATCTCGTAGCCCATGCAGGAATAGCCAAACTCGCAGTCAAAGGTGTGGGGCGACTTGCAGCGCCAGTTCTTGATCGTCTCTCCCGGAAGACCGCCCGCGGCGGTGACCATCACGTCTTCCGGCTTGGCCATCTTGTTCACGACGGCAACGACCTGTGCATAGCTGGGCATCGCCTGATTGGTCGGCGCCTGGCCCTTGTCGAGGAGCTTGTTCCAGTCGGCATACAGCTTCTGCGCGGTCTCGAGGCGTTCCTCAGGGGCCCTGTAGTCCCCAAGTGCCGCATCGATTTCATTTACCGCTTCAAGCGCGTCACCCACCACCGGATGCGCACGATGTTTCGTTGCGTCGAAACGTGCGGCATTGATGTTGATGAACTGCGCGTCCTTGGGGAAGGTCGTCCAGGAACCGGTCGTGAAGTCCTGCATCCGCGTGCCGACTGCGATGACCACATCCGCGGTTTCCGAAAGCTCCCGCGCCGCTTCGGTGCCCTCGATGCCCATCGGGCCCACGTAGACGGGGTCGTCATGCACGACCGCGCCCTTGCCGGCGATCGTTTCGGCCATCGGGATGCCCCGCTTTGCCGCGAACGCGGCGACGGTTGCCTCGGCGCCGGAATAGCGCACGCCTCCGCCCGAGATGATCAGCGGGTTCTTGGCGGATCTCAGCACCTCGACGGCCGCGGCGACTTGATCGCGCGAGGGACGCGGGCGCGGGATGGACCAGGTGGTCTCGGCAAAGAACTCTTCGGGATAGCCGTAGGCAACTTCCTGGATGTCCTGCGGCAGGCCGATGAATGCCGGGCCGCAATCCGCCGGATCGAGCATCGTGGCAATTGCTTGCGGCAGCGATTGAATGATCTGGGCGGGATGCGTGATTCTGTCCCAATAACGCGACACGGGGCGGAAACTGTCATTCACTGTCGTGCTCGGTGAACCGAAGTGCTCGACCTGCTGCAGCACTGGATCGGGAAGGCGGTTGGTGAACGTGTCGCCGCCCAGCAGCAGGACAGGGAGGCGATTGGCATGGGCAACGCCGGCAGCTGTCACCATGTTCGTGGCGCCAGGGCCGATGGAAGAAGTCGCGACCATGATTTGGCGGCGCCTTCTTGACTTGGCATAGGCAATGGCTGCCAGGGCCATGGACTGCTCGTTCTGGCCGCGCCACGTGGGCAATTGATCCTGCACGCGTTCCAGCGCCTCGGCGAGGCAGGTCACATTGCCGTGGCCAAATATCCCGAAGACTCCGGCAAACAGGGGAACGCGCTCGCCGTCAATCTCGATGAACTGGTTGCACAAATGACGCACAACCGCTTGAGCCATCGTCAAGCGCGCGGTTTTCGCCGTCATTCCCTATTCCTCCCAAGATGCGTCCTGCAGCACCCTTTGAATTGATTGTTGACAACGCAAACATTTTGCAACGAGCATTGCAAGAGTAATTTTGGGAGGAACCGTTGCCAAGAATTTCCGTGCTCGGTTGCGGCCGCATCGGTCGCATGCATGCCGACAACATCGCGTCCCATCCCCGGGCGGAACTCGCGGGTGTCTTTGATGTCCATGCGCCATCTGCAGAGGACGTTGCAGGAAGGCACGGCGTCGAGAACTTCGCCACGGCCGACGAGGCAATCACTTCGGACACGGTCGATGGAGTTCTGATCGCGACGCCGACGTCCACGCATGTCGAGTTTCTGGAATCTTCGGTGAATGCGGGCAAACCGGTGCTCTGCGAAAAGCCGATAGACCTGTCACTGGCGCACGTAAATGCACTGAAGGCGCGAATTGCCGGGACGGACGTTCCCATAATGCTGGGCTTCGTGCGCCGGTTCGACCCGGGTCATGCGGCCGTCCGGAACGCTGCCGCAAGCGGCGAAATTGGTGAGCTCCATCAGGTGATCATCACGTCCCGCGACCCGGGCATGGCGCCGGATGGCTACATTGAGACTTCAGGCGGAATATTCCGCGACATGACGATCCACGATCTCGATCTGGCCCGGTTCATGCTGGGGGAGGAAATTGCGGAGGTGTTCGCCACAGGGTCGCGATTGGTGGATCCCGAACTCATGGAAAGATGCAACGACTATGACACCGTCGTTGTCACGCTTGTCACCGATAGCGGCAAACAGGCAGTCATCACCAACTCGCGCGAAGCCGTCTACGGCTATGACCAGCGCGTCGAACTCTTTGGTTCAGGAGGCATGCTGATTTCCGGGAATCGTCGCGAAAACCTGGTTACCAAGCACTTGGCCGGGGCCACCAACGTCGCGGCTCCGCTGCAGCACTTTTTCATCGAGCGCTACGGCGAGGCCTTTGACGCGGAGATCGGCCATTTCGTCGAGTCCATCGAGAGTGGCGCGCCCGCTCCGGTTGGTTTCGAGGATGGGCGTCTCGCGCTTCTCTTGGCAGAAGCCTGCTTTGAATCCGTGGCGGCAGGCCGGACGATCAAGACCAGCGAGATCGGATAGCACATGTACGAGGATTTCGGGATTTTCATCGGCGGGACGTGGATCAAGAGCGCAAACTCGTCGGAGGTCTTTTCGCCTGTCACAGAAAGGCCGCTGGGTGCTGTTTGCGTTGCTGCGCGTGAAGATACCCGATCCGCGATCGATGCAGCGGAAGGCGCGCTCGCACCCTTGCTCGCCTTGGGTGGATTCGGGCGGGCAGATGCGCTCCATCGGGTCGCTGACGAGATGGTGCGCACGGCGGGAGAGGCCGCGACCATGATCTCGACCGAGACCGGCAAGCCGCTCGCCCAGTCTGGTCGCGAGTGGGCCCTCGCCTGCGATCAGTTCCGCTGGTATGCCGAGGAGGCGCGCCGCATCTACGGCCGGACGGTTGGCAGTCGGGTGCCTGGCGGGCGCTTTGAGATCGGTCGCGAACCTGTCGGGATCGTCGGGGCCTTCACCGCCTGGAATTTCCCCGCAGCTCTTCCTGCTCGCAAACTGGCCCCCGCGCTTGCGGCTGGATGTCCGGTCATCTTGCGTCCGTCCTCCCAAACCCCTGGTGTCGCGTCCATGCTTGTTGATTGCATGCGCGCAGGGGGGTTCCCCGACGGTTCGATCAATCTTGTGGTCGGTGCCACGGGCGACACCTACATGCCGATCATGGCTGACCCGCGTGTGCGGAAAGTCTCGCTGACCGGATCCACCAAAGTGGGACAGCAGATGATCCGAGATGCTGCGGAAACGGTCAAGAAGGTGTCAATGGAACTGGGCGGAAACGCACCGCTCATCGTGTTTGGCGACACCGATCTCGAATCGGCGCTCGATCTGAGCGTGCCGACGAAATACGCAAATTGCGGACAGGTCTGCGTCACCCCGGATCGGTTCTTTGTCCATGAAAGTCTCCACGACCAGTTTGTCGAAGGCTTTGTGGCGCGCGCCGGCAAGATCAGGCTCGGGGACGGCCTCGACCCTGAAACCGAGATGGGGCCGCTGATCAAGGCCGGCAGGTTGGACTCCATTGATGGCGTCGTGCAATCTGCGATCGCCGACGGTGCAACGCTCGTTCTGGGCGGCAAGCGCGCAGCAGGCTTCAACGAAGGCCATTTCTACGAACCGACGGTTCTAACCGACGTAGCCGACGAGATGGCCGTGTTTGCGGAGGAGAATTTCGGGCCGGTTGCCGCGATCACTTCTTTTTCCGAGGAAGAAGAGGCGCTTCAACGCGCAAACAGTTCGACCATGGGCCTTTCGGCCTATGTCTTCACGTCCTCGCCTGATCGGGCACGTCGCGCTGTCGCAACCCTGAAGTCCGGCATGGTGGGCGTCAACAGCTTCGCCCTCGCTGCTTCCGAGGCGCCTTTTGGCGGCACAAATTACTCAGGCTTGGGCCGCGAAGGCGGCAGCGAGGGAATCGACGACTATCTCGAGACCAAACTCGCGCAGATCGTTTTCTGAGGAGCCGGGATGACAGTCAACGCAGTCAAGAAACTCTGGGCCGAGGGTCGGCCAGTGCTCCACGGATGGCTCTCGATCGGCAATCCCTTCACCGCTGAAATCATGGCAGCGCAGGGCTATGACGCAATATCCATCGATATCCAGCACGGCGCTCTGGATTATTCCGCCGTTCTCCCGATGATGCAGGCGATGCGTGCCTCTGGCGTCTCGATTGGGGTGCGCGTTCCCTGGCTGGATCCGGCAATCATCATGAAGGCGCTGGACGCCGGTGCGCTGAACGTAATCTGCCCGATGATCAACACGCCGGACCAGGCCGCAGAGTTCGTCAGCTACCTGCGCTATCCGCCACGTGGTCAGCGCAGTTTTGGTCCCACGCGAGCGAATTTTGCCATGCCGGGATACGGGGTGGCGATGAACGACGCAGTGGTCGCGCTCGCGATGATCGAAACCGCGGAAGGATTCGCAAATATCGAAGCGATTGCGGCAACGCCCGGCCTAGACGGGATCTATGTCGGCCCGGCGGATCTGACACTGGGGACGCAGGAGGGGCGTTTGGCCCCGGGGTTCGATCGGGAAGAGCCGGAAATGATTGAGTTGATCCAGCGTATTGCAAGGACCTGCGCCGATCACGGGATCAAGGCCTGCTTGCATTGCGGCACGCCGGAATATGCAGCGAAAGCTGCAGGCTGGGGCTATCACCTGATGACCGTGTCGGGGGACAGCCGACTTCTCGCAAACGCGGCAGCGGCCAGTGTGAATCGTTTTCGCGACCTGATCGGCGCCGGCGCGAAGAACATTGCCGCGTCAGGGGACCGCTGATGCGGCACGTCGTCGTTGCAGGGCCGCTCCACGCCTCCGGCCGCACCCTCTTGGATTCTGCACAAGGCGTTACGGTCACTTATATTCAAGAGACTTCAGAAGAGAGTCTTGTGGAGCACATTGCTGATGCGGACGCGGTTCTGCTTCGCACGCAGCCGATGACCGAGCCCACGGTGGCTCTGGCAGCCAGGCTCAAGATAGTCTCGCGGCACGGTGTAGGCTATGATGCAGTCGACATTGACGCGCTCAATTCCAGAGGCATAGCGCTCGCGGTTTGCGGAGACGTGAATTCCACGACCGTGGCCGAGCATGCATCCATGATGATCCTTGCCGCCAGCAAGCGTGTTCTTCGTGCCGATGCCTCGGTGCGTCGCGGCCCATGGGAGTGGCGCAACCGGCTAGAGGCACAGGATGTTCGTGGACAGAATCTGCTGCTTGTCGGGTTCGGGCGAATCGGAAGCCGTACGGCGTCGATGATGAGTGCGTTCGGCATGCGAATTCAGGCATTTGATCCTTACTTGCTGAGCAATGGCTGGCCCGAAGGTGGCGTTGCACCAGTTCGGACCTTGGAGGAGGGCCTCGCCTGGGCCGATGTGATCTCGTTCAGCTTGCCGCATACGGGCAAGCCGTTGATAGGCGAGGCGGAGATCGCCGAGATGCGTGACGGTGTGGTGCTGGTCAATACTGCGCGCGGCGGGATCATTGATGAAGACGCCTTGATAGCCGCCTTGACCTCGGGAAAGGTCGGGGCGGCCGGCCTCGACGTCTTCGAAACGGAACCCGTCCTTTCCGATCACCCGCTGATCGGGTTTGACCAAGTCGTCCTGTCACCCCACATCGGCGGATTGACCCATGGTGCCGCACAGCGGATGGCAGTCTCGTCGGTCGAGAACATTCTCGACTTCTTCGCCGGCAAGATCGATCGGAGCCTGATTGTGAACAGGGAACACGTCAATGTCGCGCGTCAAGCCCAAGCTTAAGGTCGGTCTGATTGGCACCGGATTCATGGGCAAGGCCCATGCATTCGGGTATATTTCCGCGCCGCGGGTTTTCAATCTGCCAATGGACATCGAACTCCACACAGTAGCCGACATTGACGAGCTAGCAGCGTATGATGCTGCACGGGCCTACGGCTTTGTGCGTGCAACGTCCGATTGGCGTGACGTCACGGACAACCCGGAAATCGACATTGTGTCGATCACCGCACCCAACGCGCTGCACAAGGAAATGTCGCTTGCCGCGATCAGAGCCGGGAAGCACGTCTACTGTGAGAAACCGTTGGCGCCTCTTGCCGACGATGCGCGTGAAATGGCTGGTGCCGCAGAGGACGCGGGAACCAGGACGCAGGTGGGATTCAACTACCTGTGCAACCCGATGTTCGCGTTGGCGCGGGAGATGATTGCGGCAGGGGAACTGGGCGAAATCCGCTGCTATCGCGGATTGCATGCCGAGGACTACATGGCTGACGCCGACGGTCCATTCACCTTCCGCCATGATCCTGCGGGCGGCGGGGCTCTGGCTGATCTGGGCAGCCATGCGTTGGCGACCGCCGAGTTCCTGCTCGGGTCCATCACCGAGGTCATGGGCGACTGCGTTACGGTGATAGGCGAAAGAGCAGACGGCAAGGGGGACCGCCGCTCGGTCGATGTGGACGATGTAGGCCGCGCCTTTTTGCGTTTTGCCAACGGCGCCAGTGGATCCATCGAAGGAAACTGGATCGCTACCGGTCGCAAGATGCAGCACGATTTTGATGTCCATGGTTCAAAGGGTGCGCTGTCTTTCAGTCAGGAACGCTTCAACGAACTGCACTATTACTCAATCGAAGACGCCCATGGCCGCCATGGTTTTCGACGCATCGAAGCCTCGCCCGCACATCCGCCTTATGGCCTGTTTTGCGTCGCTCCGGGTCACCAGATTGGGTTCAACGATCTGAAGGCCATTGAAGTCGCCGGCTTCTTGGCAGCCATCAACGGGGACGGGCCCGAGCCTTTCAATTTTCGCGCAGGCCTTCGGGTCCAGACTCTTGTAGAACAAATTCATCGGTCCGCTCGTGAGCGGTGCTGGTTGAGCACGGGGGGTTAGAGCATGAACGTCAGGTATGCCGTTGTCGGAGCAGGCTGGATTTCGCAGATTGCGTTCCTGCCGGGCATTGAATTGACCGGGAATTCCACGGCAACGGCATTGGTTAGCGGAAGTGCCAAAAACGCCGCCAAGCTGGCGGAGTTCTACGGCATCAACCACATCTATTCATATGAACGATATGATGAGATGCTGAACGCAGATGTCGCGGATGCCGTTTACATCGCATTGCCGAACTCCATGCACGCCGACTACGCCATACGCGCGGCAAATGCCGGCAAGCACGTCATGGTCGAAAAGCCGCTCGCGGTTTCCGAAGCTGAATGCAAGGCGATGATAGAAGCTGCCAAGAACGCCAACGTATTTCTGATGACGGCCTATCGGCTGCACAACGAACCTGGAACTGTCCACGCTCTTGACCTGATCCGAAGCGGCGCTGTTGGTGACCCCCGTTTGTTCACGTCGCTCTTCTCCATTCAGGCGGAAGCGGACAACCACCGCCTCAAGGCGGCGCATTGGGGCGGTCCGCTTCAGGACATTGGCGTCTACTGCCTGAACGCTGTGCGTCATGTCTTCGAAGATGAACCAACTGAAGTCATGGCGACACGCAATGTCGTCGATGATCCGCGGTTTGCCGAAGTTGAGGAGACGATTGCAGCAACGCTGAAGTTTCCCAAGGGCCGCATGGCACAATTCTGCGCCAGCTTCGGGGCAGAATTGCTGGACATGTACAGGATTGCCGGGACTGCCGGCGAGATCGCCGTCGAATGCGCATACGAATTCCGGACACCGACGATCGTCCGCCTCAAACGCGGTTCTGAAGTAATCGAGCGCACCTTTCCGCAAACAGATCAATTTGCCGGCCAGACAGAGTATTTTTCCGACTGCATCATGAACGGCACCGCACCGGAAGCAGATGGCGACGAGGGTCTTGCGGATGTTCAGGCGCTACTTGCAATTGAGGAAGCGGCCCGTTCAGGAACGATTCAGCGGCTTAAATTGGAGCCACGGCCGCAACATCCCGTGACCGAGATGGTCCGAACCTTCGAGCCAACCCCTCGAAGGCTGGTATTCTAGCCCATCGGCCCTGCTGCCTTGAAGCGTTGTTACGGAGACGATCGCAGGGGATTGATGGCTTCTTGGAACAGAAATGAAAAAAGAAAGTCCAACGCCACCGAAGAATTACGAGACGCTTATCCAATTGATTCACGAGCGTTTCGACGCCATGAGCAAGTCGCACCAGAAAATTTCGGTTTATTTGACGCAAAACCCGAATGAGATCGCGGTCCACTCGGTGAACGCCATCGCAGATCGTTGCGGCATTCATGCCTCAAGCTTTGTCAGGTTTGCCCAAGCTTTGGGCTTCAGTGGATACAAGGATCTCCAGAAATTGTTTCAGAAACGGCTGGAAACCGCCGCCCCTGGCTTCGAGGCGAGAGTCCGTGCATTAGAGGAAGATCTGGAAAACCGCGACGACCCATCGGATTTCGGGTTTCTTCGAGACCTGGTGGTCAAGGATATTGCGTCGCTCCAAGCCTTGTTGGACGACATTTCAGGTCAAGACTTGTCAATGGCGGCTGACATGTTGAGCAATGCAGGGGCTGTTTACCTTCTCGGTCAACTGCGCTCGGCACCGGTAGTCGATTTTCTCCGGTATATGCTTACGATGATAGGGAAGAAATGCGTGTTGCTGGATCCAAGCGGTGGATTGGCGACACATATGGCCGAGACGATCTCTGACGAAGACATCCTGGTGGCGGTATCGTTTCGATATTATGCGAACGAGGTTGTCTCGATTGCCGAAGACATGAAGGATTCGGGAACGAGAATTATCGCCATTTCGGACAGCACGCTGTCTCCCCTGGCGAAATCTGCTGATGTATTGTTCGTGGTACCAGAACATCGCCACACATTCTCACGGTCGATCGCCGCACCCATGTGCATTTCTCAAGCACTGGTTCTTGCGGCCGCGGCGCGTTTGCAGGTTGATGCTGATCTTCCGGAGATCCCAACTGTGACGCGGGCATAGCTTTTTCAGCCGGTTCTGTCTGTCGCACTGTCCCTTGGATCCCTGTGCGTTGTTGCCTATGGCGCGCGCCTCAGATCGTCCGTATGCGGCGGTGGTCGTGAGTGGAGGAGATATATGCTTCGGGCCGCTTAGTCCACCAACGGGATCGGCGCCTTCATCTCGGCCATGGACCTCGTCCCCGACATCGCGGGCCGCACCGTCACCGCCGACGCCCTTCTCACCCAGACGGCGATCTCCGCCTGCCTGCACGGCCGGGGCGCCCACTTCATGTTCGTCGCCAAGCGCAACCAGAAGAACCTGTTTAGCAACTACACCATGCCTTGTGGCGGCCCCGGTCTCCAGCATCACCCGGGCAAAATCGTCGAAATCGTCGGGAAATTCGAGCGTCCCGGCGAGACTTGCAAAAGGCTCTGTGTTCAAGAATTTCCGGTTTGGTTTCAGGGGACAGGATAGCAGATCAGGGCACAGGCGTTCCGTTTGTCGGGCGCTGGTCGAGATCAACGTCGATGACGATCGGCAGATGATCAGAGGCGCGACGGGTCAGCTCCGATGTGTGGACGAAGCTGTTTGTCTTGCCTGTGAAGTTCTCTGAGTGGAGCTCACGCAGGATCGCATGCGGCTCGGTAACTTGGCCAGAGGCTGGCTATGGCGTCGCTCCGTTCAAGGTCTCAGAGTCGAAGGCGACCTCTCGCGATCATGAATCCGCAAACTCTGGAACTTGGCCCCGAATTCCGTGCAAGCGATGAGTGCCCGTCTGGACATGATCACCAGGATTGAGGAGCGGCATGCACATTGCTGAGTTCATCATTGGACCCAATTGACAGCCAAGCGCAGTCCTATAGGCAATTCTTGGAAACCGCATCAATCACATCTGCAGTCGAAACTGTCCATGCTGCAATTGCCGCCGGACTTCTCAAGGGCTCAGTGATCATGCTTTCCAGGCGCTTCGCCTTTTGCCCAAGAGACCACGTATCTGGCCCTCCACATGCGTTCATGCGGGGCGAACAGAGAGCCCGGGGCACGGACAGCAAAGGTTGCCGCCCAGGCAAGATCACTGATGCGGCGGATTTCTGCCCGCCTGAATTCTCTGAACACGGTTGGACCAGGTGGAGCGAATGTAGGCGAGGATGTTCCAGATTTCCTCTTCCGTAAGGACTTCCGCGAAGCCTGGCATGGCACTTTTGAAGTTAGTGATCCCTCGTTCGGCCAACGCACCCTCTCCGCCCAATGCCGTGTAAGTGTAGAGCAACTGGTTGTCGTGATGCCACGTATGGCCGGATTCATCATGTGGCGGGGCAGGGACGGTGCCGTCGTCGTTCGAAGACCGCCAGTTGGGTTGCCCTTCAAGGTTTGCGCCGTGACAGGAGGCGCAGTGTTCCTCGTAGAGTGCCTGTCCTGCGCCAATGTCCCGACCGTCGAGTTCATGGCCGGCCAGGGCAAGGTTGGAGTGCAGGACGAGTCCCAAGGCTACGGCAAGCCTGTTCATTCAACCTCGACCCAAGTCTTCAGGCCGGTGGCGGAGTGTCCGAGCGTATGGCAGTGCAACAGCCACTTTCCGGGGTTGTTGAAGACGCAAAGGATGTCTCGGTTGCCCCGTGCATCGACCAGCGTCGTATCGCGAAGCGGCCCCAATGATGCCTTGCCGTCCATCTCGTAGAAATGGTGGCCATGGAGGTGAATGCCATGTGGGAAAGACGTATCGTTCACCAAGGTCATTTTCACCGCCGTGTCCCGTTGCAATTGCAACCAAGGACTTTCCTGCAAGCCTGACGTCCCGTTGAAGGACCAAATGTCATCGCCGGGGTGCCGTCCTCCCATGGCCCCACCCTGCATCCTCAAGGTCACATGCATGTCTGCATCGCCGTTGGTCGTCGCAACATTGTTCGGCGGCAGCGGGGCAATCGGAATTGCTCGTGTGGCAGGGTTTGATCCTTCAGCGTTGATGGTCGCCAAGGGATAATGTTCCTGGCCGGTCCAGAAGCTGAAGTCGATGTCATCGATAACGTCGGCGATGATGTCTGCACGTTGTGCTGGCGCAAGGTGGATCGTGTCGATGGGTTGCACCGCCTTGAGCGGCATTCCGTCCAGAGCGACAAGATTGCCCTCAACCCCGCTAATGTCGATGGGAAACACCCGAGCATTGGCAGTGTTGATCAACCGGAGCCGAACGCGGTCTCCCTCAACTACGGAAGATTGTGAGACAATTGCCTTCGCGTAGTTCCCCAAGCGACCCCCGTGGGAAAAATGGAACATCGAATTGAAGTCGTCGCGAAGTTCCCCGTTTTGCTCCATCCACCAGTCGTCGATCATGACGATGATGTCTGCATCAACGTCCGGTGGATGCCGTTCCTCCACGATCAGCGGCCCGTAGAGCCCCCGTGCGACCTGTTCCCAGGAGCGGTTGTGCGAGTGGTACCAGAATGTTCCTGCGTCGGGCGTCACGAACCGATACTGAAAATCTCCCCCATCGGGGACGGCATCTTGCGTGAGCTCTGGCACGCCGTCCATTGCGTTGTCGATCCGGATGCCATGCCAGTGGACCGACGAAGGCTCACCGGTTCGGTTCTCGAAATTCACGGCGAGTTCGTCGCCCTGCCTGACCCAAAGAACCGGACCTGGCGTACCCCCGTTGAAGCCGAGCGAAGGGGTGGGGCCTGATCCATACGGCAGAATTTGCGCAACGACGGGCTCAGCGGTAAGCCTTGTTGTGCTGGCCATGCTCCACGAAGGGACAAGGGCCGCCGCCGTTGTCGCCAGGAATGTTCGTCTCGATAGCGGCATGCCTACTCACGATAGATCGAGTGACAGGATTTGCAACTCGCACCAAGGCTGCCCATCGCCGGTCCGAGATCTTCCGGGGTCATGATGGAAGTTGACAGCCCAGCCGCAATGCTCTCAAGCTCGGACGCCTTCGCGCTGAAGTCCTCGAAATTGGTCCATATTGCCGGTTTGGCTTCCGACATTGGATCGGTCTCATTTGCTTCAAACAGTCCCGGCACAGTGGAGGCGTGGGTTGCGATGGCCGCAGCCGCACCCTTGGCTGCTTCCGCATCGAACTTCGTCGCTCCCCTTGCCATCATCCCAAGGGTCTTCAGGTTTTCGGCGATCGCACTCATGCCGTCCATTCTGGCTTTGACCGCCGGATTTTGAACACCCTGATGTGCCAAGGCGGCGGTCGCTGTAGCGAGGATCACGCCCGCTGCGATGCATCGATTGTTCATGCCTGTTTCCTCGATTTCAGTTGATGCCGCTTACCTGCCGCAACTTGCGGACATGGGCAACGTTCATGGCGACACCTCCCAATGTGACGACTTTGACTGCCGACATGCCCCAAAGGCGGCCGGCGACGTTGCCGAACTCCGAATGCCAATGCCCGTTGAAGGGACACATGACCGTGGTGCGACAGCCTGTAGCCATTGAAATCCAGCAGATGGGCGACATCCTCCAACTCGAGACGTTTACCCCATCGGAGGCTGAACACCTAGCGTCAAACGCAGCATTCCCGAACTGGCTGTTGGAAGAAAGGGGCTTCTCTACTGTGATGCTTGAAAGCGATGTGATCGGTTCATCAGGAGCCTGGACAAACCCCTCGTCCGGTCCAGTGGCGAACCAGTGCGCCCATCCGCCGATCCCAACGAGACCGAAGAGAACTTGCGTCACCAACATGCGATCATCCGTAGTGTCTTTGGCCATCTCTAGAGTTTCCAGCAGGTGGAAGGTCAAGCAAGCACACCTGACGCCTTCGTGAGCATCCATGTCGTCAAGCTGACCGTCATCGAGGTTTTGGCCTGCGACATGACTCTCGGGGAACCGATTCTGTTTCCACCGACTCAAGCACACTTCAGTTCGCGCTTATCGATGAGGAACGCCTTGAAGCCTTTGGCGGCTCGGATGCCGGCCGCGATCAAGGCAACCGGCGCAGCCCTCCCGGTGGGTACGCCTGCCTTCGTCGCAACGCCATTACCTGTACCGGCGAACGGACAGACATGCCGGCATTGAACCCTGCCTTGGGTCAAAGGTCGCAGTTCGGGGATCGGCGGTTCTTGGGGCGGCCTGACCTGCAAGGCCGGGGCAGACGTGGACGTTCGGGTTCCGTGTGCGGTTATTGATCCGCCCCGGCCAAGCGCACGACTTCGCGGGATTGCCGGGTTTTCTGGTGGTCCTGCCGTTCGGGGTCCTGATCGGGGACAAGGCGTTCCGTGCGGTGGCGATGTGGTGCGGCAAGACAGACGAGAGCTTCGCCGCAGCGATTCATCTCGTCGCCGACATGGTCGCGGCAACACGAATGCCAACAGACCCTTGCTTGTCTTGGTTCAATTGACGGTCCAAGTGCTTTAGACTGGCCCCTAAGACTCGAAAGGAAAGAAAATGGCAATTCAGCTCCTGGGTAGTCACGGAAAGCAGTTTGACCGGATCGACGACCGGAGGACTTTCTCTGGCAGGATTTTCGCCAGCAACTTGTGGTCCGGGGAAGCCGCCCGTTTGCGGTCTGTATGGATGGCCTTGTGCTGCGACTGATTGTTTCCAACAAACCAGATGAAGCCTTGGCATTGATTGGCTGGCATGCGTCGGACTTCTCTGACCTGCAGGAATGCCCCGACCGATACCGGCCCTTCCTGTCTGCGACGAGCCAAAGACCGTTTTTCGACATGCGGCGGGGGGGCGCCGAAAGCGAATTGCGCACGCAACCGTTCGTTGAGTTTACTTGGCCGCCCGGCGCACCGGTATGCACCTGACGGACTGCAGTCAGGCGGGCAGGCGCCTTGATCGTGCGGACGTGATCATTGTAGGCCTTGGTCCGACCGGCGCCACATTGGCCAACCTCTTGGCGAAATGCGGCGTCAACGTCATCATCGTTGATCGCGAGGCCGGAATTTACGACTTGCCAAGGGCGGTTCATTTCGACGGCGAAACGATGCGGGTCTTTCAGTCCGTCGGGATTTCCGCAAGTTTGAGCAAAGAAGTGATTGTCAATCCCGGTATGCGCTTTGTCGACCCGGATGGAGAACTCCTGCTCGACTGGCCGCGATTGCAGGAGATCGGCCCCCAAGGGTGGCATGCCAGTTATCGCTTTCACCAGCCTGACCTGGAAAGGCTGTTGCGCGAGAATTTGGCCGGGCGTCCCAATGTGTCGGTACTGACAAATTTTGAGGCAACTTCCGTCAACGTACGGAAACGTGACGTGATCGTGACGTGTTGCAACCTCCGGAATGGTCGGGCGCGCCGTCTGTCTTCGTCCTATGTTGTCGGCTGCGACGGGGCACGGTCACTGATTCGCGGCGTGATGGGTTCGGAGATGTTCGACCTCGGGTTCAAGGAGCGCTGGCTGGTCGTGGACGTGCTCCTGAAAGGCGACCGGCAGGATCTCGGGGATCACTCGATCCAGTATTGCAGTCCCGACCGGCCGATGACGTATTGCCGAAGCCCGAAGAACCGGAGGCGCTGGGAAATCGCCTTGCGAGATGACGAGGCCGACGAACAGATGACCGCGGAAGAACGGATCTGGTCGTTTCTGGCTCCCTGGATCGAACCGGCCGATGCGGAACTGGAGCGGTGCGCAGTCTACACGTTTCGGTCCGAAATCGCGAAAACCTGGCGAAAGGGCCGGTTGATGATCGCCGGCGATGCCGCGCATTTGACGCCACCTTTCATGGGACAGGGCATGTGCACGGGAATCCGCGATGCTTCGAATCTGGCCTGGAAACTGGCACTGTGCGTCAAGGGTGCCGCCGGCCGCGGCATACTCGACAGTTATCAGGAGGAACGCGCACCGAATGCGCGGTCATTCATTGAGATCGCAATGCGTCTTGGCGGGTTGATCAACACGCTGGACAAAGGGTCTGCATTGTCCCTGGGGTCGCGAGACGTTACCGGAGTTGTCAGCTTGGAGACCGTTTCTCCTCCGTTGGGTCCCAGTGACGTGGGTGGCCTGATCTCCAAAGACACGCCACACAAGGGACGGTTGTTTCCGCAGCCAGTGCTTGAGGATGGGCGTTTGCTGGACGATGTGGTCGGGTTCAATCCGGTACTGATCGTGCGCGGGGAACTGTCCCGCAGTGTTTCTGCGACCGTTCCGGTCGTCGAGTGCTCGGAGGGTTCCGTCTTGGCGGCCGCGCTCGCAGATCTCGACACGATCGCGGTGCTGGTCCGACCTGATCGATACATTGCGGCCAGCGCGAGGACCGAGGGGGAGGTGGCGGCACTTGCGGCGCTGGCATTGCCGTCGCCAGTGCCCGACCATTCATCGGAGGAAAGGTCTTGCGCTGTGTAGGGCGCGAAATGGGTGCAAGCGCACTTTTGCGCGTGTGGGAATTTCCCGGAACGTGACGTTGCATGTCATGGGAGGATTCGGGACAGTTGGCATTCCCGGTGGTTGCAGTCATGGGCGAGCCCGTCTGCAAGGGCAGTGCCCGGTTGCTTGCACCGCGCAAGAGGGCATCGTGCCTCGCATAGAGTTGAGCAGGAACAGGGCCAGCGAAAGAAGCAGGACCAGAGGCACGAGGCGCGACAGATCCGCGATCCAGAAGGGCGTGACTCCCTTGAAAAGCGTCGCCGTTGACAAGTCTTCGATGACTTCCTTGAGCACGAAGACATACAGGCCCACAGGTGCCGCGCGCGAGCCGATGCTGACCATCGAACAACACGCAGACGGCAATCGCGCCGTCATCGAATTCAAGGCATATCTCCGTGGCCTGATCCGCCACCGTCGTTCATTCCCGGACGAAGCATCGCCAACCGAGGTATCAACCGTTCTCGCGAATGCGGCGGCCGATTGCGAGAGACTGACGGAGATGGAGCTTCGTCATCACTGCATCTTCATGTTGAATGCCGGCCATGACGCATCAACGAACATGCTGTCGCACGGCGTGCACGAGATACTGCGTTCTCCTGGCGAAATTTGCCACCTGGCGGAGACCCCCGGTTTGGTCGACTCAATGGCGAAAGAGGTCCCGCGCTGCCAGGCGCCCATCCAGATCAACATTCGCCGATCGACCAGGGATACCGAAATGGACGGTTTGCCCTTGCCCGAATGGACGACGGTTCACATGATCGTCGCTGCCGCGAACCGCGGTCACCGGCAGTTTCCCGATCCTGATCGCTTCGAGTTGGCACGCCGACCCAACCGGCATCTGGGATTCGGCCTTGGAGGTCACATCTGTGCCGGAAACTCGCTTGCGCGGATGGACGCCGCGATCGCCTTCCGCAAGCTCTTTGGCCGTTTCCCCGGATTGCGGATCATGGCGCAGCCCGAAGTCGCCGCACGCCTGCAGGTCAGGGAGATCCGGCACCTGAACGTCGCCGTCAATTGAGAGAACCTATCATGAACCGACCAAGACCTGCCAGAATGCAGCATATCGCCATAGAAGTCAGCGATACGGATCGCTCCATCGAATGGTATCGGCGGGTTCTCGGTTTCAAGCTCACCGAGCGTCATGCAGCATTCGAGGTGGAAGGCATTCCTGTCGAACTGACCTTCATGCGGCTCGCCAATGTCCACCACGAGATTGTCCTTGTCCACAATCCGAAGAAGACCTACCGCACGAAGCCGCTTCCCGAGGCGGACTTTGACGGCCCTCCGAATTTCCATCATGCCGCATTTGAGTGCGACAATCGAGACGACTGGCTGGCGCTTCTGGACCGCATTCGCTCGGAAGGTGCGGACATCGTTCGGGGACCGATACTGCACTCGTTCGTGCAGCCTCGCGGCGACGGGAGTTGGGGCGAAAACGAGGCTGTCTACATTCTCGACCCTGACGGCCACCGAATCGAACTGTTTTGCGACCTTGCCACGATCGACAGTGACGGCACCCACGTCAGTGCGGCAGGCGTTCGGTTGGAAGGTACCGAAACCGAAGAGTTGTGACAGCAGGCATTGCCGCCTTCATTCAAGGAGACCCTGTCGCGTTCCTGTACGGCAAGCGAAGCCATTCCGCACTCGTTTTCGAAGGCCGAATGCGGCCTGTTCCCGCTCTGCAGCCTTTCGCGCTGACCGTGAATTCTCTTGCGGTGTCTTGAAGATCCGTGATCACCGACCGGTCGCCATGCCGATTCCTTGCACCGATACGTCACGAAGGACGCAGGGCTTTCAGGTGGTGTCCTTGGCCCGAACGTCGTCGACAATGCTGCGAAATTCCTCGTTGCTCAGCATGTCGCGTTTCTCGATTCCCATGGCCTTGACCCGGGCCAGCACCATTGCCGCCTGATCGTCGGCCAATGTTCCCAGCCCCAACTCTTCCATCTTGTAGATGATCGAGGCCTTGCCGCTCTTCTTGCCAAGGACCACTTCGCCTGTCCGGCCAGTCAGGGCGGGATGGGTGCCGAACATCACCAGCGGATCGTGCATCACGTATTGAATGCCGATCCCGCTTTCGCGAATGAAGTTGCCGTGGCCAAGGACGGGCTTGTTGCGGGCAATCGGAACGTTGGACAGCTCGGACAGCATCGCACCAAGTTCAGGGAGCTTGTCAAGCTTGTACCCCAGCTCGTACCCGTACAGCAGGTCGAGTCCCAGGATCAGCTCCTCGAGGGCCGCATTGCCTGTCCGTTCGCCCAGCCCGTTGCCGCAGCTGTGTACGCATTCGGCACCCGCTGTCACGGCTGCAAGCTCTGTCGCCACGCCCATTCCGAAATCGTTGTGGGTATGTATCTCGACGGGCAGTCCGGTCATGCCCTTGACCCAGCCCACCATGTATTTGATCGCCTCGGGCGTTGCGCATCCCATGGTATCGACGATGCCGATCGCGTCGGGGGGCGATTCCGCCATGATCGCATCGCAGAGGTTGGTCAGGTCCTCCGGCCGTGCGCGCGTGGTGTCGTAGGGGAAGAACACCGCGTGCAGGCCTTGTTCGCGAGCGTAGTTGATCACATCGCGGCTCTTCTTGAACACGTCCTCCCAAGTCCAGCCAAACTGGGTGACCAGCTTCGGATATCCAATCGGCACCTCGATGATGACCCCGTGAGCTCCGCATTCCAGCGCCATGTCGACGTCGGCCTTGAGGGCGCGGGCGAAGGTGTAGATCCTGGACTTCAGGCCAAGTTTCGAGATTTCCTGTATGGCCTCGGCATCCTGCTGCGACACGGCCGGCATGCCGGCTTCAATCCGGTCGACGCCGATTTCGTCCATCTTGCTGGCGATGCGGATCTTGTCATCGATGGAGAAAACGACACCGGGTGTCTGTTCGCCGTCTCGCAGCGTCGCGTCGTGGATTTCGACCTTGGGCGGCAGGTTCAAGTCCTTGCGGATTTCGGGCAGGAAATTGTAGGGGCTGACCCACCATTTGCCGTCTTCGAAATGAGTTTCGCGCATCGGTTCCCCCGGGACAATCAAGGATAATTTGAGCAGCGGGACTATACCCATTTTTCTTTCGCTCGAAAAGAAAAAACCACTTTTTCTGACGACAGGGCGGAGGCGGTTTCCGGATCAACATTCAGGATGTCCGAGTTTTCGTTACTTCTGATGCATTTTCGACGAATTCCGGGGTCAAATTGCGGTTTCTGCCAGCCTGGCCTCATCGGAGCCGGGCGTCGAAGTCCGAGAAAAACGATAATATTTGTTTTCCGCAGCAGATGGTGGCAATCTTTCGTCATGGACAAATCCGTTGAAGACACCGCCTCAACGCAATCCTCGACACGGCGCGTCTATCTCACGCTCCGGAATGACATAATCACCGGGCGAATTCCGCCGGGCGAGCGCTTGAAGATCGATGCGCTCAAGGTCGCGCTCGATACCGGGGCGTCTCCCGTTCGCGAGGCGCTCAGCCTTCTGACGTCCGATCAGCTTGTTGATCGGCTGGACCAGCGCGGGTTTCGCGTGGCTGCAACCAGCCGGGCGCAGTTCCAGGAGATCCTGGACCTGCGCTGCAATCTCGAGGAACTCGCGCTGCGCGACAGCCTGGCCGATACCGACACGGCGTGGGAAGACGCGCTGGTGCTGGCGCATCATCACATGAACAAGGCGGACCGGAACGATGTCGATGCCTACGAAGTGCATCACAAGCGATTTCACATGGCACTGCTTGCGGCTTGCAGATCCCCGATCCTGCTGCGTTTTTGCAGCCAGCTATACGATCTGAACGTGCGCTACAGGTACTTGGCAGGCCAGGCGAAATCCTACTCGCGCCGCAATGTCGAGGCAGAGCATCGCGCCATCCTTGACGCGGCGATCAGCCGGGACACGGACATGGCCTGCGCCAGCCTGATGGATCACTATCGCAAGACGGGCGCGTTCCTGGCAGAGCAGGTCGATTGACGAAACCCGCTCGATTGTGTCAGGCTTCGCGGACCAGCTTGAGATCGAAGTCCGCGACGAGATAGGGCCCGGTCACCTTGCCGGACAGGTCGAAGCCTTCAGGAAACGTGTCGGCTGGGTGTTCGACGTATTTCATGACCAGATCTTCGCGCACGCCGAAGACGGTGTCTTCGTCGAGATAGGGGTCGTCTTCGGGAAATATCTCCGTGACCAGCTGGCGGTAGCCCGGGGCGGTGACGATGTAGTGCAGATGCGAAGGCCGCCAGGGATGTCGGCCGACTGCATTCAGGATGTCGCCCACAGGGCCATCGCTGGGCACCGTGTAGCTGACCGGCTTGACGGTGGTGAAGCCATAGCATCCGTCAGCGCCGGTGGTCTGGATGCCGTGAAAGCTGTAGGTGTCCTGTTCAGGATCCTGGCTGGAATAGAGCCCGTTCGGCGCGGTCTGCCAGATGTCCAGCTTGGCGCCTTCGACCGGGTTGCCGT
Organism: Silicimonas sp.; assembly: GCA_022824315.1. GTDB lineage: Bacteria > Pseudomonadota > Alphaproteobacteria > Rhodobacterales > Rhodobacteraceae > JAJEFO01. Next base: position 12,761 of record JAJEAC010000112.1, on the reverse strand, counting down.
CTTGGTCGGTTACGCGGCCGCGGGCCAGCAGGATCGGTCCTTCGTAGTGCCGTTTCATGTCGTGGCCGAAGGGGATGTCCGGCGCGCAGGAGATGTGGAATGGCCCAAGCACGCTGGAGGATGTCCCCTCTGGCACCGAATTGATCATGTCCACGAGCGAGGACAGGCCGAGCACATCCGACAGCAGCACGAACTCGTGGCGTTCCGCGTCGGTGAATTCGGTCATGCGTTCCATGAAGTCGATGCCGGTCTGCCACTCGGCATGCGTGAGGCGCACCTCCTTGGCAAAGGCGTGCAGATGCTTGGCAAGGCTCGCCATGATCTCGCGCATGCGCGGGTCGGTGTCCTTGCCGCAATAGCTCAGGAACACGTCAGTGATGTTGTCCTGCGTGAGCTTGCGCATGGGTAGGGCCCTTTAGTTCAGAATTGCGAGGCTGAGTGCCGGGAAACGTATCAGAATCATCAACACGATCAACATGACGAAGGCAAAAGGAATCGCGCCGAGGAACACGTCCTTCAGCTTGATGCGGTCGTCGTCCAGAGTCGCCTTGATGACGAAGCAGGAAATGCCCAGCGGCAGGGTCAAAAGCCCGATCTCGGCACCGACGACGGTGATGATGCCGAACCAGACCAGCGACAGGCCCATTGGCTCGACCAGCGGCAGGAAGAGCGGAACCATGACCAGGATGATGGAGGCAGTGTCCAGAAGCGTACCGAGAAAGATCATCAGCGCCACGTAGATGACCATGATCCAGACAAATCCGAGCCGGGTTTCGTTCAGGATGTCTCCCAGCTCGTTTGGCAGGCCGGCAAGCCCCAGCATCCGGGAATAGATGGAGGCGGCGGTAATCAGGAACAGGATCGCGGCGGTGATGTGGCCGGTCTCCAGCAACGCCTCCCAGAATCCGCGCAGCGTCATGCGGCGGCGGACGACGGCGATGACCAGGCCTAGCAATGCGCCCGCGGCGCCCGCCTCGACCGGGGTCAGCCAGCCGGTACAGATGCCGCCCCAGCACCACCAGGATCAGCCCCAGAATGGGCAGCGTCTTTTCCGCGATCTCGCCCCAGCCCAACGGTTCCAGGTCTTCGCCGGACCGACCGCCGACGAAGTCGGGCGTCAGCCTGCCCATGGCGAAGATGGCGCCGACATAGGCGATGGCCAGAAGGATGCCAGGCACGACGCCGGCCAGGAACATGTCGCCGACCGACTGCTCGGCCACGAAGGAGTAGATGATCAGCATCGCTGAAGGCGGGATGATCATGCCAAGCACCGACGATCCCGCCACCACGCCGACGGCAAAGTGCGGGTTGTAGTCGTAGTGCAGCATCTGAGGCACCGAGACCTTTGCAAAGACCGAGGCGCTGGCGATCGACGATCCCGTGACAGCAGCAATAACAGCGTTCGCGCCCACGGTGGCCATGCCGATCCCGCCTTTCACCTTTCGGAAACCGTAGTTCATCACCTTGTAGATGTCCGCGCCCAGCCCCGCCTTGCTGACGACGAGGCCCATGAAGGTGAACAGCGGCACCGTGGCAAAGGTGTATTCCATCACGCTGTCGCCCACGGCGATCTTCAACAGGTTCATCGCCAGCGTGAAGTTGTCCCGCATCAGCCAGATCGAGACGAAGCTGACGACGCCTAGGGCAATGGGGATGTAGAGCCCGAGATAGACCAGGATGACGATGGCGTGGACCGAGTAGAGGCCGATTTCGACGGGGCTCATACCGAGTCTTCCTGGCATGGCGTATGCGTGGCCTCGTCACGGGAAGCGCCCACGACCTTCAACGCGAAGATCAGGGCCGCCAGCACGGCACTGGCGAAGATCGTCAACTTGACCGGCCACCACGGTGCAGTGAACACGCCGGGAATGCCGAAAAAGTCGCCCGTCTCCCACATCTTGAGGAATTCCGGGAAAATGGTGATTGCGATCAGCGTCATGAAGATCGCCGAGATCAGGTTGATCGCCCGACGCAGCCAGCGCGCGAGCCCGGGGCGCCGCCCGCCGCCGCCCACGAGGAACCCATCGGATCGCGTCAGCCGGTTGACGCGCACGACGTCCGGCAGCTGCAGGAAGACAATCAGGACCATGGAAAACTGCACGACCTCGACCGCGCCGTTGAAGGGCGCATTGAACAGGTTGCGCGCACCCATGTCGTAGTTGACCACCAGCACAAGGGCGAGAACCACGAGCGTGCCGACGGCATTCGCGCTGATCGCGATGCCGTCGGCCAGTTTGTTCAATGCGGCCAACGCCTGCTTCATCGCGCTGCCCGCCCCTTGGTCAGTTCATCACGGGGGCGGACCAGTCGCGCACGCCCTCGTATCCCGCGTCTTTCAGTTTTGCGAGGTACGCGACCAGCATTTCGGTGCCGGGCTCGCCCTTGTCATCCAGGCCCTTGGCCCATTCGGCGGCGATGTCAGGGATCGCGTTGGCCCAGGCCTCGCGCTCTCCAGCATCCATCTCGACGATGGTGCCACCGGCGGCGACATAAGCGTCGTGGCTTGCGGCGGCACGGTCCATGGCGATTCCGGCCACGTGGTCTCGGTAGTGCACGGGGCCACCTCTTTCAGCACATCCTGAACCTCGCCCGGCAAGCCATCCCAATAGTCCTTGTTCACCGTGATGGTCTTTGAGTTCACTGCGCCGATGTCTGCACGCTGCATGTACGGCGCGACTTCGACGATCTTGAGGGTCTTGGCGGCTTCGGGCCATAGCATCGCGTGATCAACCAGACCGGTCTGCAGCATGTTGTAGAAGTCTGTCAGGCCGCCCCTGACCCCGGCCGCGCCTTCGATGCCTTCGAGATAGCGCAGGTTCATCCCCGCGCCGGCCACCTTGCCGCCCTCGACATCGGTCAGGCTGTTGATCGGGTTCTTCGAGAAGAGCTGGTAAGTGTCCCAGCACCACGCCGGTTGCCGGATATACCTGGTTTTACGCCGCGAACTCGTTCTGCATCGTCGGAAATTCCTTGGCGATTTCATCGACCGCCTTGGCGACTGCACGCGCGTCGGCCGCCACGAACGGCGTCACTGCAGAGATCGCCTGGCTTGGCAGTTTCGAGTTGTGGAAAATGGTCGTGACGATGCCAATGTCGCCAAGGCCGAGCTGAATGCCTTCGAGCACGCCCTTCGGCTTGACGATCGAGCCGCCGTAGCTTTCCTGCCATTCCATTACGTAGTTGCCGGACTTCGCCAGCCGCTTGTCGACCTCGGGAATGAAGAAATTGGTGAACTCCTTCACCCAAAGCGCTGCTGCCGGATAGCCGTCGATTACCACCGCCTTGACGGTCTCGGCGGCCATCGCAGGCACGGCAGCGACGGACAGGGCCATGGCCAGTGCTGTGCGTCGTGTCAGTTTTGCAATCATTGTTTCCTCCCTTGTGCGACGCGACTCATGCCTTGCGCCAGATTACAGTCAGGTTCGTGCCCGCCTGTTCGTACAGTTTCGAGATCGGGCAGTATTTTGCGGTTTCCGCTGCCACCATGTCCACTTCCTCCTGGCTCGCGGGTCCGTCTGCGGCCACCATCAGGCGGATGGCCTTGAAAGGCACGTCGACCTCGTCAATCAGCAGCACGCCGCGCCGGTCAAAATCGACTTCCATCTCGAAGCTAAATTGCCCGATGTCGATACCGAGATTTTGGGCGCACTTGTGTCCGATGACATTGGTGCAGCCGATTAGCGCCGAATAGGCAGTGACAGTGGGCGACGGACCCTCGTTGGTGCCGCCGCGCGCCACCGGCTCGTCGATCACGGCCGTCAGGCCGTCGACCTCGATTTTGCTGTGCGCATGGCTTGTGCCGCGCGCGGCCAAATTGATGGTCACTTAAGTTCTTGCCGGATCGCCTTGTTGCCTCACGCAAACGCGCATACATCATCGAACGGAAACTGCGGCAGCTTTTCAAACAACGCGGATTCGTCAGCATAGCCGAGGTTGATGAGAAAGTTGGACTTCATCGTCGTGCCGGTGAAGAACTCTTCGTCGACCACCTCATTCGAGAACCCCGACATCGCCCCGACATCCAGCCCCACGGCACGGGCCGCAATCATGAAATAGGCGCCTTGCAGGGTGCCGTTGCGAAACGCGGTGGATTCGATGAACGCCGACTTGCCCTCGAACATCGGACGGCGGTCATCGTGCGGGAACAGAAACGGCAGGCGGGTCCAGAACTCGAGATCATGCGCGACGATTGCGGTCACAGGTGCGGTGCGCATCTTGTCGATGTTCGCCGGCTTCAAGGCCTTGGCGAGCCGGTCCTTTCCTTCCGGTGACGTGACGAAGACGAACCGTGCCGGGCAGCAATTCGTGCTGGTCGGCCCGGCCGCCGCGGCCTCGTAGATTGCCTGCAGCAGTTCGCGCGGAACAGGCCGATCCTGCCATGCATAGTGGTTGCGCGCGCCGCGCAATATCAGGTCAATGCTGTCGTCGTCCAGCGCAGGCTTGCGATTGCGCAGTGCACGGATTGCCGCCTGCGCATCGCTCCGCTTGGCTTCAAGCGTGTCGGAAGAGATCGACATCACGGCTTGTTCCCGCCAGGTGTTGCCTGGTTTCGTACCAATCTGCACATGACGCACGTGTTTCCCATCTGCATCAGCGACTTCCCTCGCAAGCTACTTCCGTGTGCTGCACTTTTGCCCATGTTTTCCCTCTTGTCAAATAAAATCGATATTTTTGACTATCTGAAAATGCAAGGAGGCGATGATGGTTGCCTGGAACGACTACAAGGCGATTGCCAAGGAACGTGGCGCACTTGCGCTTGAACTGTACATCGTTGAATCCACGCCGCAAAAGGCTCCTGACGATGTCAAGCAATGCCTTCCCGCGCATCTGGAGTACCAGCGCGAACTCGAACAGCGAGGAATTCTTGTGCTGGCGGGCCCATTGTCGGATCCCACAGGTGAATCAATGGAAGGTGCAGGCCTGATCGTGTACCGGGCCGACAGCATGGCGGAAGCGAAGCAACTCGCCGACGGCGATCCCATGCACCATAGCGGCGCACGTCGCTACACGTTGCGCAAGTGGCTGGTGAACGAGGGCAGCGTTTCCCTGAACGTTGGCCTGTCCACTGGACGGGCGCAGCTCAGCTGACGAACCCCGGGATGCTGGCCACCGCTACGCTTGGCGACCTTCTCTCCACGCTGCTTGATCGGCGACCATTTGACAGGAAGTTCGAGGACGGGCGCGAGATCAAGGAGATTTGCCTCGCTCTCCTGACCGAATCCGACGAAACGTCGGGCTGGAAATTGGCGTCCACCATCCTGAACCGATACCGCATGCTGGACCGGGACCGGAAGATCGCGTTTTTCGAGTTTCTGACTGACGAGCTGGATCTTGACGCCGCCAGAGTGGCGGATTTGGCCAATACCTACGGTTCAGATCCTTCGCCGAAGAACTTTAGAGCCCTCTCGAAGGCCGCCGAGCCGCGAAGGCAGGCACTGTTTCGCCAGCTGAACGAAGCGCCCGGGGCCACGGCGCAAATCGTGCGGCTGCGACGGGATCTGCTGGCCTTGCTGGAGGAACGGCCAGAATTTGCCAGAACCGATCACGACATCGTTCACTTGCTGCGCAGCTGGTTCAATCGGGGCTTTCTGGTCATGAGGCAGATCAACTGGGAAAGCCCGGCCTCGATTCTCGAGAAGATCATCGCCTATGAGGCAGTGCATGAAATCGGCACTTGGGACGACCTGCGCCGCCGCTTGCAGCCTGCTGACCGGCGCTGCTTTGCGTTCTTCCATCCCTCGATGCCGGACGAGCCACTGATTTTCGTCGAGGTGGCGTTGACCAGCGGCGTTCCGAAATCGATTCAGTCGGTGCTTTCCGAAGAGCGCGAAGCCATGGACGCGAAAGACGCCGAAACGGCCGCATTCTACTCAATTTCCAACTGCCAGGCGGGGCTGGCGGGCGTGTCGTTCGGCAATTCGCTGATCAAGCAGGTCGTGCGCGACCTGTCTCACGATCTGCCCAACATAAGGGCATTCGTGACCCTGTCGCCAATCCCCGGGCTGATGCGCTGGTTGAAGAACGAAGGGACTACCCACAGTGGCGGCGACCCCCGAGGCATTGAGAGACTCGCTGCGAAGTACCTCTTGGACGCAAAGGCACCGGACGGTCTTCCCTTGGACCCGGTTGCTCGATTCCACCTCGGGAACGGCGCGATTGTGCACGCAATTCACACCGACGCCGATCTTTCGGAATCGGGTCTCGTGCAATCGTCTGGCGTGATGGTGAACTACAAGTACGACCTGTCGCGGATCGTCCAGAACACGCTTCGATTCTCTAAGCGGCGAGAAATCGTAGCAACGTCTTCGGTCAAGAACCTGGCGAAACGCGCCACGGTGGCCTCATGAGGCCCTGCTACGCTCCTGATCGGAATACGAAACCGAAGAGGGTGACTGGCGGACTCTCGAATACTGCACTTGGCCGCATCACAGGGCTCTGACATTCGTTCAAGACACGACACCTCGTGGCAAGGTGTTCGACCAACGCCGGCCGACGGTGCTAATTCCCATCAAAGGCGGACCTCATTGCGGCAATGTCGATTTTGCTCATGCCCATTAAGGCCGTCTGCGCACGTGCCGCGGCCTCGCGGTCTTCCGCACCCAGCATTTGCGGCAAGGCCTGAGGATAGACCTGCCATGACACGCCCCAGCGATCGATCAGCCAGCCGCACCGCCCCGCCTCACCGCCATCGGCCACGAGGGCATCCCATATACGATCCGTTTCGTCCTGATCCGACGTGGTGACAGCAATCGAGCAGGCCGGACTCAGTTTGTAGTGCGAGCCGCCGTTGATGATTTGGTAGGGCACACCCCCAAGAGCGAAAGAGACCAGCAACGGTTCACCGTCCCCGGTGTCGGGCGTATGCAGTTCACTTCCTGGGATCAGGCTCACGTAGAATTTCGCTGCTTCCAGGCCCTTGCCGTCAAACCAAAGGCAGGTTCGAATTGAGTTGTTCTGGTTCAAGATGTTCATTCCTTGCCTGTAGCGACGAGCATTCTCGCGTTTACCTCAAATTCGAAAGGGAATTCGCGCGAACTCATTCGTTTGTGTCCTGTCGCCGTTCCCAGATTGCCGAGCGGCACCTTCCGACATGTGAGTGTACCATGTCTTTCCGATGAAGTTGAGCATTGAGAGCCATCATCCGGATGCAACGCTTGAGTCAGGACATGAGATCAGGTGCCGCGCTTCGGCCGATTGACAAAAAATGTTCGTGGCGCTCCTTGCTTGGCAACTGTAGATTTCGCGCCATGCCGACACTGCCTGACTTTCGACTGGAAACCCATTTCTCGAGATGGGAGTTCAAGGCCAAGCACCACTTGACCGCGTCAGATGCAGAGAGCATCTCGATGCGCGAGTTGCTGGCGATGGCATCCCCGGAGGATCGGGAAGCGTTCGACAGCCTCTGGCTCGGCTATACGGAGACCTTCGGTGCCCCCGATCTTCGTGAGGCGATTGCAGGCACGTATCTGCGGCAATCGCATTCTGACATCCTGTGCTTTGCAGGAGCGAGCGAGGGGATCTTTGCTGCCAACAACGTGATTCTCGACGTCGACAGCCACGCCATTGTCGTGACGCCAAACTACCAAAGCCACGAAACCTTGCCTCTCGCGATCTGTGAGGCCACAGGAGTGCCGCTTGACCCCGACGACAACTGGTCGCTCGACATCGACCGCATCGGGGACGCGATTCGTCCAAACACGCGACTGGTCACGATAAATTTCCCGCATAACCCGACCGGGACCATCCTGCCCCTCGATCGCTACATGGCGCTTGTCGACCTGTGTCGCATCCACGGCATCTACATCCTGCACGACGAAATCTTCAACGGATTGGGGCCGTCCGGCACCGCGCACCTGCCGTCGATCGCAGACGTTTACGAGCGCGGCCTGTCGCTGAACGTGATGTCGAAGACTTTCGGCCTGCCCGGGTTGCGGATCGGGTGGATCGCCTGTCAGGATTCGAGCTTGGTCTCCCGGATGGAGCGGATGAAGCACTATCTCTCGATCTGCAATTCCGGGCCCAGCGAACGGCTGGCGAAGATCGCGCTGGACAACCGCGAGCAATTGCTGACGCGCAACTGCCGGATCGTGGACGAGAACCTGCCGAAATGGGACGCCTTCTTTGCCCGACACGCCGACCTGTTTGAATGGCAACGGCCGGACGGCGCATGCATGGCCTTCCCCCGCTACAAGGGAATCGAGGGCGTCGAGGAATTCTGCAAGTCATTGGTGGAGGAAAGCGGAGTATTGCTTCTACCTGGGACCATATTTTCGTCACGCCTCGGCCCGGTTCCCAAAGACCGATTTCGTCTGGGATATGGGCGGAGCGGATTGAACGAAGGCATCGCCGCCATGGATGCTCACATCATGAAGAACAAGGCTGATTGAAGATCGTCGGACCGACGGCAGCATCGATTTCGGCAAGGTGCGGGTGCCAAAACCAAGTACGTGCTTGTTGCAAAGGACACGGCAACGGTCGAATGCCAACGAACAAGCAAGCATTCGGGAAACTGCGTCATTCTCAACTTGGCTGTCGGACTTGGGAGTGGAGTCCAGCGCTGCCGCAAGAAGCTCAAACATTGCCATCGGCAGGCTCTCAAGCGGCCGTTTCACCGGCTGAAATGGAGGCAATCGTTGATGTGACGCCTGCACAAGTGGCGACTTCCACGCAAGCTTCGATGCGGAGCGCTTTGCGCGACTTGCGATTGGAACTTGGCCATTCACTTCTTGAAACTCTGCAGATGCTCCTCAAGCCGCTCCGAGAAATGCAGGATTTCAATGCGGTGCTGCTCTTGCTTGCGGACCCAAAGCGCGATGTCTCTGCGGATCTCTGGAAAGTCCGACTGGACAATCTGCGCCCCGCCGAGGTCACCAAGCATCCCGATGAGCCGTTCCGGCAATGCGACCAAGGCATCGGTCGTCTTCAGCAAGTGCAGGGGGATCATTAGGTCGCCTGTAATTGAAATGTTCTGTTTTTGGGGTTCAATCCCTAGGAAACGGAAGATTTCGGACTCCGTTCCGTGGATGCCTGCGCGTGCTCCAGCTATCACCCATCGCGCCCTTTCGAGTCGTTGCTTGGTTGCGGCCACTCCCTTTCGAGCTAGTTCCGATCGGGCACCAGCGACAATCACCAGCCTGTCAGGGAAGATCACTTTCTGGGTCAGGCTCCCCTCGTGAAGTCGCAACTGTGACGGCGCGAGAACGACATCAAGCCGGTTGTCGATCAGCCGCCTGATCAAAGGGGCAGCTGAGGCACTGAAGACGAGAAGGGCATAGGGCCATGCGCCACGGAGCGATTTCTCGACAAGGCCGGGGATGATCGTCGCTGCCAGAAACGGGCCAACCCCGAGGCGCAACTCGGAAATGATCCCTTCTCGCCATCGCCGAAGGGCGTCATCCGCAGCATCGGATTCCGCCAGTATTGCCCGGCCCCGTTCCGCCAGTCGTTCACCGACGTCCGTGGCAGTGACGCCATGGCTTTCTCGGATCAGGACGGGCGCCCCGACACGGTCTTCGATGATCTTTATGCTGCGGCTGAGCGTCGGCTGGGTGACATTGAGCCGCTTTGCGGCCCTGTTGATCGAGCCAAGATCGATCGCAACGGCAAGTTGGATCAGGAGGCGCGGATCCATGGGTATGCAAATTCCTATAACTGGCTTCGATTTTCTGATTTTATTTTTATCTCCTGTTTCTGCAAGCTGGGCGCGCAGACAATTGGGAGGACTCCATGAAAACGCTTCGAATGGCGGCAATTGCCGCCGCACTTGCAACAGCACCGCTGACACTTGCACAGGCCGACACCCTGAAGGCCGAAGGTGGCTCGGCGGCGGGTCTGAGTGCGCTCGTTCCTCAACTTCTTTCGAAGTATGCGTCACCTGACCACGAAATCCGGGTCAACGTTGACCAGACCCTTACGCGGGCCGCGCTGAAGGTTGCCACAGGCGCGATTGACATGGCCAGTACGCCAGCTGGCGCATTCTCCCGCATGCGGGTTGGCAAGGGTCCGTACAAGGACCTTGGGCAAGAGGCGATCGATGCTTCCGAAAACATCCGGTCCCTGTTCTCCTTCCTTGGCGGGCACATCCACGTCATGACCTATGAGGACAGCGGCATCGAAAGCTGGGAGGACATCAAGGGCAAGCGCGTGTTCGTCGGGCCGCCTGCAGGATCGGCGTCGGCCCAGACGACAAAGCTGATTCAATCGATCACCGGCTTCAAGGCCAACGAGGACTACGAGGCGATCAAGCTCGCATGGTCCGCGGCAAGCCAGGCGTTCGAAGATGGCAAGTTCGATGTCTTCATGCGTACGGGGACCATGGGCTCGGCGGCGGTTGACCAGTACGGCGCGGCCAAGAAGTTCCGCCTCCTCGGCATTCCAGAAGAGGTCATAGGCACCGATGCGTGGAATGACTACCTGAGCACCCCGGGCTACGCTGCCGATACGCTCCCGGCAGGGTCGTACTCCAACCAGGTTAACAACAATGAAGACCTTCTTGCCACGGCCTACGTGATGTTCCTTAGCGTAAACAAGGACATGGCTGATGACGTTGCCTATCAGTTGACCAAGGCGATGTTCGAGAACCTCGACGACGCGCATTCGGTCAATCAGGGCCTGACACCGTTGACGCTGGACAATGCCTTTGTCTCGCTTGGTGCACGCCTGCATCCGGGCGCGATTCGCTACTATGAAGAAATGGGTGTGTCGATCCCGGACAATCTTCGCGGCGGTTCGTAGGACACTCGCGTCGGGCCGGGCCCTGCGCCCGGCCCCTCACTCAACTCGTTTGTCCCAAGCTCCTGGAGTCAGGACATGGCCTCGGTGAACAATTCCGCGCGTCCCCTCAGGGAACGCATTCTGCTGCTTATCGGATTTTGCTTCGCGGCATTGGGGTTCCTCAATGCCGTTCCGGATCTTGGGCCATTGCCGTCGATTGGCGTCATTCCGGCGGTTGACCTTCATCCAACGGTCTTTGCCAGCGGGTTCATCATTTCCTTTCTTGCCATTTCGCGGTTCTCAGGCGGATCAAGCGCAATTCTGACGACCGCCTTCAACGCAATTCTGGTGTGCGTCGGCCTCTATGCGCTTTGGTCCTTCAACGTCTCGGTCTCACGGATCGAGGACGTCGGTCTCTTCTTCTTCGAGGATTTCCACGCTTGGATGACCGTGATTGGTTGCGTGATCATACTGTACTTCTGCTGGCGGATCTGGGGACTGCCGCTTGCCGTCGTTGGCACCTTGGCCCTCCTCTATTTTTTCTTCGGCGAGCACCTTCCTGGAATACTCGGCCACGCAGGCATGGATTTTGTCCAGGATACACCGGCCGAGCTCTGGTACAACACCGGCGACGGGGTCATGGGTAACATCCTGGCGATCCTCGTGAACACCGTCTTTCCATTCATCATCATGGGCGCGGTGCTTGAGGGGACAGGTGGCGGAGCCTCGATGATCAAGTTGAGCTTCTACGCCATGCGAAGGTTTCGCGGCGGCCCCGCGCACGCGGCGATCATGGCATCGTCGCTCTTCGGCACAGTGTCCGGTTCGGCCGTGGCCAACGTGGTCGGAACGGGGGTCATCACGATCCCAATGATCAAGAGGCGCGGCTTTCGCCCGACATTCGCCGGTGGCGTCGAGGCAACGGCGTCGACAGGCGGTCAGATCATGCCGCCGATCATGGGTGCCGCTGCCCTCGTCATGGCAGATTTCATTGCGATCGACTATCTCATCATCATTGTTGCGGCGGTTGTGCCTGCCGTTGCATATTATGCCTCGCTCTTCACGACGGTGGTGTTCGAATCCCGGTCTCTCGGCGTCGAGGCGACGCCCGATTCCGACTTGGATCCGATCACGCTGCAGGACTGGATCAGTCTCATTCTGGTCATCGTTCCGATCTCGATTGTCGTGATTGCGCTGATTCTAGGCTTCTCGCCGGCGGGATCGGCGATGATCGCCCTGAGCGTGCTTCTCGTCCTGAGCTTCCTGAACCCCGAGATGCGCAGAAAGCCGATCTTGGTTGCCGAGAGCTTTGCCAAGGGCGGTGTGACATTTGGTCGGCTTCTCATGGCCATCGGCACAGTCAGCATCATCATTGCCGTGCTCGGGTCCACGGGTTTGCCGCTGGAATTTGCGAAGGTCATCAGCAGCAACGCCGGTCAAAACTTGCTTCTTGCCCTGATCTTTGCCGCGGTCGCGGCGCTAATACTGGGTATGGGAATGCCCACATTGCCAGCCTACCTGACGATCATCATCATCCTCGGGCCGTCGCTCACCAGCCTTGGTCTGACCGACCTTACCGCGCACTTCTTCGTGTTCTATTTCGGGGTCGCTTCGGCAATCACGCCGCCTGTCGCCATGGCCGCCTTTGCCGCGGCCTCAATCTCGGGCGGCGGGGCCATCGGGACGGCGGTTCAGGCGACCCGGATCGGCATCGTCATATTCGCAATCCCGTTCTTTTTCGCCTTCAACCCCCAGATGCTGATCGTGGCCGAAGCCGGCGGTGTCTTTGCCATTGGCGGGTTCGTGTTCCTCCTGCTCCGTCTGGCGCTGCTCATCTACATGCTTGCGTCCGCAGCCTCGAGATTCGACCGGGGCAAGATGTCCGTCTGGGAGGTCATCGCGCGGGCGGCGGCCCAATGGCATTGAATTAGGCCCGATCAGATTTTCCTGATTTTCGCGCCTTTTCAAAGTCCATGTTTTTTGGACGTTTCCGCGCTCGCGCGGGGATTTTTCGTTCGGGCTTGACTCATGGAGCGGATCGGTTCATC
>JAJEAC010000143.1 GCA_022824315.1 Silicimonas sp. | reverse complement strand
AATCGACATTGCCGGAACATGGCACGTCCAGCGCGGGAACGCCAGAGGAAACTGCTGGCCCCGCCGAAACGCGCGCGCGTGCAACGCATACATGCCCGACGTCAAGTAGAATCAAACGAAATCAAGCGTGGGAAAGCCCTGGACCAGACGCGGGTGACGATTTGTCTCGGGTTCCAAATGCCCTATGGTCGCTCTACGGAATCGATGTAACGTCGCCTCCACGGACAGCAATTGATTCACCGTTGAGGAACCAGGTAGTGAGCTCGCCGTGAAGATATCGCGTACGGAAGATCTGCGATTGGACTGCCAGCACTGCCCGGTGAGGCACCGAGCGATCTGCGCCGCAAGCGATGATGAGCAATTCGACAGGCTGAACGCCATCAAGTTCTACAAGTCGGTCCCCGCAGGCCAAGCCGTCGCGCTCCGTGGCGAAAGACTGGATGTCGTCGCGTCCATCGTGTCTGGTGTCGCGACTCTCTCGAAGACCACAGTTGACGGAAGGATGCAGATCACCGGCATGCTCCTGCCATCGGACTTCATCGGTCGACCGGGGCGTGACTGCTGCGAGCACGACATTACAGCCGTCACCGACCTGACGCTTTGCTGTTTCAGGCGAAGACAGTTTGAGGACCTGATCGAGAGAGCGCCGGGCATCAGGAAACGGCTCCTGGACATTGCGTTCGACGAGCTCGATGCGGCCCGGAACTGGATGCTGCTGCTCGGATGCCTGACGGCGCGCGAGAAGATTGTCAGCTTCCTGATGCTCGTTGTGCACCGATCCGTATTGCCGGAAGATGCCGATCAGCCGGTCCAGATAGACTTGCCGCTCTCACGCGAAGCGATGGCAAGCTATCTGGGCCTTACCATCGAGACCGTCAGCCGCCAGATGTCCAGGCTCCGCAAGGACGGGCTGATCGAACTGGAGACGGCGCGGCACGTCATCATTCCGGACACGTCGCGCCTCTTGGTGGAACTCGAGAATGCGGATTAGAACGTTCTTCCCTTCGGGCCTCCCAACATGTCGCGATACGGCTAGGAAGAGCCCGCGCCCAGTGTTGCCGACTGCTGCTCGCGGAACCTGCCAAGCCGCTCGAATCCGCAAATCTGCGGAACGTCTTGACATGGATCAAGGCAGCGCGATTCGCTTTGCCGAATGGTCCCGGCGAAAATTGCCATCCGGGTTGCACCGAACACGGCTGGATTGCCGTCTGGGCGTCCTCAGGCGAACAAAAAGAAGTCGAGGACCCCTGCAGACCAGTTCAAGCATCCGATCGAACGTTCCGCGCCACGCGCCGCATCAATCCCAGCCCAAGCGCTGCGGCCACCAATCAATCCCGGGAATCCAATCATGTGGGATACGCTGAAACTGACCTTGCTGGGCCTGACGGCCCTGATTGCGGCACTCGCCGCGAACTGGGGGCATGACATTGCCTACCAGGTGCATGCGCTGCTGATCATGCTGGTGGCCGCCGGACTCTTCGTCTGGCAGGTCGGCCAGGTCGGCGAAAGGCGGCCGGTTGCCGACGCTTCCGGATACACGGACGACGTCATCCGGGCCGGAGTGATCGCCACCGGCTTCTGGGGAATCGTCGGCTTTCTCGTCGGTGTTGTGATCGCGCTGCAGCTTGCCTATCCGACCCTGAACTTCGACTGGGGACAACCGTACACCAATTTCGGCCGGCTCAGGCCCCTGCACACGAGCGCGGTCATATTCGCATTCGGCGGCAACGCGCTCATCATGTCGTCGTTCTACATCGTCCAGCGGACCAGCGGAGCGCGGCTCTGGGGCGGCAACCTCGCCTGGTTCGTGTTCTGGGGCTACAACCTCTTCATCGTGCTGGCCGCCACGGGTTACGTCCTCGGCTCGACGCAATCCAAGGAATACGCCGAGCCCGAATGGTACGTCGACCTGTGGCTGGCCATCGTCTGGGTCGCGTTTCTCGCCGTCTACATGGGCACGATCTTCAACCGGCGCGAAAGGCACATCTACGTCGCGAACTGGTTCCTGCTCTCCTTTATCATCACGGTCGCGATGCTGCACATCGTGAACAACATCTCGATTCCGGTCTCGATCTGGGGCTCGAAGTCGGTCCAGGTCTTCGCGGGCGTGCAGGATGCAATGGTGCAATGGTGGTACGGGCACAATGCCGTGGGCTTTTTCCTGACCGCGGGTTTCCTGGGCATGATGTACTACTTCGTGCCCAAGCAGGCAAACCGCCCGATCTACAGCTACAAGCTTTCGATCATCCACTTCTGGGCGCTGATCTTCCTGTACATCTGGGCGGGACCGCACCACTTGCACTACACCGCCTTGCCGGACTGGGCGTCAACGCTTGGAATGGTGTTCTCGGTGATTCTCTGGATGCCGTCATGGGGCGGAATGATCAACGGACTCATGACGCTGCAAGGCGCATGGGACAAGCTCCGGACCGATCCGATCATCCGCATGATGGTGATTTCGCTCGCCTTCTACGGCATGTCGACCTTCGAGGGGCCGATGATGTCGATCCGCGCGGTCAACTCGCTCTCGCACTACACGGACTGGACCATCGGGCACGTGCATTCCGGAGCCCTTGGCTGGAACGGCCTGATCACCTTCGCCGTTCTCTACTTCCTCACTCCAAGGCTTTGGGGCCGCAAGGAAATGCACTCGATGCCGGCGATCAACTGGCATTTCTGGCTCGCGACAATCGGCATCGTGCTTTACGCGGCGTCGATGTGGGTGACAGGCATCCTGGAAGGCCTGATGTGGCGCGAGGTCGATTCCCAAGGCTTCCTCGTGAACTCCTTCGCCGACACCGTCGAGGCCAAGTATCCGATGTATGTCGTTCGTGCGTTGGGCGGCGTTCTCTATCTCGCCGGGGCAGGAATCATGGCCTGGAACATGTGGATGACGATCAGGGGCGGCGTACGCGCGGCGGCACCTGTCGGCGTACCGGCGGAATAGGGAGACGGACATGTCCACCATCAGCAAGCACCGCATCCTGGAGAGAAGCCCCACCCTCCTCCTCGTCTTCTCTCTGATCGTCGTCTCCATCGGCGGGATCGTCGAGATCGCGCCCCTCTTCTATATCGAGAACACGATCGAAGACGTTGACGGGGTGCGGCCCTATTCGCCACTCGAACTGGCCGGGCGCGACATCTATGTCCGCGAGGGATGTTATGTGTGCCACAGCCAGATGATCCGGCCGATGCGGGACGAGATCGAACGTTATGGCCACTACTCGCTGGCCGCCGAATCGAAATACGACCATCCCTTCCAATGGGGGTCCAAGCGAACCGGCCCGGATCTCGCCCGAGTCGGCGGACGCTACTCCGATGCCTGGCACGTGGACCATTTCATCGATCCGCAATCGGTCGTGCCGCAAAGCGTCATGCCGAAATACGCCTTTCTCGCAGATGCGCGCCTGGAGGACGACCTGATCGAGGATCTACTGGCCACGCACCGCTTGGTCGGCGTGCCCTACACGGACGAGATGCTGGCCGAAGCCCGGGCGGACTTCCATGCCCAGGCCGATCCTGACGCGGACACCGACGGGCTGCTGGAACGCTATCCCGGCGCAGTCGTCTCGAATTTCGACGGGCAGCCTGAACTGACCGAGATGGACGCGATCATCGCGTACATGCAGATGCTCGGCACCCTGGTCGACTTCTCGACCTTCACGCCGGACGAGACTCGATAGGACGGAACGATGGAGACTTACTCATTCCTGCGCGAGCTTGCCGACAGCTGGGTGCTGCTGGCGTTGTGCATATTCTACATCGGCGCAATCGCCTGGGCGTTCCGCCCCGGATCTCGCGCCGTTCACGAGGAGATCGCGAACATTCCGCTCAAGGATGATTCGGAAAGCGCGAACTGCCGGGATGACCGATCAAGCGGCGCCCCGGATCGCGCGGCGCAAGCCGGACCCGAGGAGAGTGCATGATGGACAACAGGACAGATCACGATCCGGTCACGGGCACCGAAACCACCGGCCACAACTGGGACGGAATCCAAGAGCTCAACACCCCCCTGCCGCGCTGGTGGCTGTGGACGTTCTATCTGACGATCGTCTGGGGCATTGGCTATTGCATCGCGTATCCGGCCTGGCCGCTGATCGACCGCGCGACGACCGGGCTTCTCGGCTACTCGACGCGCGCGGAGGTTGAAGCTCAGATCGCGGAAGTGGACGCACGGAATGCCGACGTCGCCGCGCGCCTGGCCTCGGCCGACCTGGCGACCCTCGAGCGGGACGACCCGGCCTACCACTATGGCGTTGCGGGCGGCGCCGCCGTCTTTCTCGCCCATTGCTCCCAGTGCCACGGCGCCGGCGCGGCCGGCGCCCTTGGCTATCCCAACCTTCTTGACGACGACTGGCTTTGGGGCGGCACGCTCGACGCGATCGCGGCCACGGTGCGCCACGGCATCAGGAACGATACTGACGACGACGCCCGTTGGTCCGAAATGCCGGCCTATGGCGAATTTCTTGAAGCAGAGCAGATCGCGGCAACAACCGAATTCGTGCTTCAACTGTCCGGTCAGGCACATGACTCGCAACTGGCGGCCAGCGGTGCAATCATCTTCGCTGAGGAATGCGCCTCATGCCACATGGTCTCCGGGGCAGGAGACCCGGAGACCGGCGCGCCAGACCTGACGGACGCCATTTGGCTGTACGGCGGCGATCGCGAGGCGATCACCGAGTCGATCACGAACTCGCGCTTTGGCGTCATGCCGGCATGGGGCCCAAGGCTGGATGAAGTCGAGATCAAGGCCGTTACGCTCTACGTGCACCAGTTGGGCGGCGGCGAATGACCGGCAACGTCTCTCCCGACACGGTAATTTCCGAAACACGCTTCCGCGGAGTTTGCCGCGCCCAGGAGCGTCGGGGTGCCTCCTGATCCGGCGAGCCGATGCCCGGCATCGAACCCCGTCGGCATGGGTCGCCGGATTTCGGTCGCCCAGCTTCGGGCGGCTGCATTTGCAGATGCGCCGGGTCACGCCGGAACGTGGCCGAACGGAGCCAACGCATAGGTCGAAGAAATGAGCGACAGCGAACCCACCGCCCTCTACGCCGCACGGGAACCGATCTTTCCGCGCCGGGTGTCAGGGCCCTTTCGCACGCTCAAGTGGTGGATCATGGGCGTGACGCTCGGCATCTACTACCTTACGCCCTGGATCCGGTGGGACCGGGGGCCGAACCTCCCGGACCAGGCTGTCCTGATCGACCTTGCCGGACGACGCTTCTACTTTTTCTGGATCGAGATTTGGCCGCACGAACTGTATTTCGTCGCCGGCCTCCTGATCATGGCCGGAGTGGGTCTCTTTCTCTTCACGTCGGCATTGGGCCGGGTCTGGTGCGGATACGCCTGCCCGCAAACGGTCTGGACAGACCTTTTCCTGCTCGTGGAACGCTGGATCGAGGGTGACCGCAACGCGCGAATGCGGCTTTGGAAGTCAGGGTGGACGCTCAGGAAGATCAGGCTCAGTCTCACCAAGTGGACACTCTGGATGCTGATCTCGGTCGCCACGGGCGGCGCCTGGGTCTTCTACTTTGCCGACGCGCCGACGCTCCTTCGTGACCTGATCGCGCTCGACGCCGCGCCGGTCGCATACTTCACGATCATGATCCTTACGGGAACGACGTTCGTCCTGGGCGGCTTCATGCGAGAACAGATCTGCATCTACATGTGTCCCTGGCCCCGCATCCAGGCCGCGATGATGGATGAAGAGACGCTCACGGTCGCATACCGCGACTGGCGAGGCGAACCGCGCAGCAAGGGCACGAAACGACGCGCACTCGCCGAACGGGCGATGGCGTCAGCCCAGGCCGCAGGTCCCCGAATCGGCGGACGATCGCCCAGGATTCCCATGCCCGGCATTGAACCGGCCGCCGGCAAGCCCGAACCCGCCCGCGACGAACCAGGCGACTGCATAGACTGCAACGCCTGCGTGAACGTCTGCCCGGTCGGCATTGACATTCGGGACGGGCAGCAACTGGCCTGCATCACCTGTGCGCTCTGCATCGATGCCTGCGACGATGTCATGGCCCGGATCGGCAAGCCGCGGGGCCTGATCGACTATCTCGCGTTTTCCGACGAGAAGCGCGAGCGGGCCGGCAAGTCGTCGCTGTCCGTCTGGCGGCACGTCCTGCGACCGCGCACGATTGCATACACGACGCTCTGGAGCTTCATCGGCCTTGCCCTTCTTTATGCGCTCTTCGTTCGTCCGGGAATCGACATAACCGTGGCGCCTGTCCGCAACCCGCAATTCGTCGTCCTTTCCGACGGCTCGATCCGAAACGCATACGACGTCCGGCTCAGGAACAAGCACGGCGAGGATCGCCCATTCCGAATCCAGATCGTCGGCAACGCGGCACTCCGGCTGGACCTCGAGGGCGTCGATGCCACGCAGGTTCCTGTGCCCGCAGATGACACGGCACGTCAGAGGGTCTATGTCATTGCGTCCGCGAACACCGACCCCGCCCTTGCAGACAGCACGGACATCCGTTTCTGGGTCGAGGACATCGTCTCGGGCGAGCGGTCCTACCAGGACAGCGTCTTCAACGGCAGGACCAGGCCGTGAAGCGGGAGATCAACGGCTACCACGTGCTGGCGCTCTTCATGGGCGCCTTTGCCGTCATCGTTGCCGTGAACCTCGTCCTCGCCGCGATGGCCATTCGCACATTCCCGGGCCTCGAGGTCAAGAACTCCTATGTCGCAAGCCAGACGTTTGACGCCGAGCGCCGCGCACAGGAGGCCTTGGGCTGGAACATCGTTCCAGGCGTCACCGAAGAGACCATAACGCTCGCCGTCCTCGGGCCCGACGGGCCGGTCGAGTCCCGGATCACGGAGGCGACCCTGGGGCGCGCCACCCATGTCGCCGAGGACAGCGTTCTTGCCTTCCGCTTCGACGGCACACGGTTCGTTGCACCGAGACCGGTAAATCTCACGCCCGGATACTGGAATCTCAGGCTGGCCATGACGGCCCCCGACGGCACGCCGTTCAGGCAGCGAGTCACCATGTGGGTTGAAGAATGACATCTGCCGATACGACCTGTGCGCATTCAGACGCCGCAACGGATTTTCGCGCCGCACCGTGCACGGCTCCGACCCACACGCTTGTTCTGCCGAGCGTCCATTGCGCAGGCTGCATCCGGACCGTGGAGCAAGTGCTCTCGCGACAACCAGGCATTCGCTCGGCCCGCGTGAACCTTACTCGCCGCCGTGCCGCCGTGTTTGGAGCGCCTGGCGCGGATCCTGGCCCATGGATCAGGGCGCTCAATGCCGCCGGCATCGAGGCGTACGAAGCAACGAAGGCCGGCAGCGACATCGACAGTGGAAAGGCTCTGGTCCTGCCTCTTGGCGTCGCCGGATTCGCATTGATGAACGTCATGCTGCTGTCGGTCGCGGTGTGGTCAGGAGCATCGGATTCGACTCGGGACTTCCTGCACTGGATCAGCGCGGCAATTGCCCTTCCCGCAACGGTCTATGCCGCCCAGCCGTTCTTCCGGCATGCCTGGTCGGCCCTCGGTGCCGGCCGTCTCAACATCGACGTTCCGATCTCCCTTGCCATCATCCTGGCGTCGGCCATGTCGCTCTACGAAGTCGCAAATGGCGGAGAGCACGCCTGGTTTGACGCAGCACTCGCGCTCACCTTCTTCCTCTTGGCTGGTCGTGCTCTCGATCAGCGAATGCGTCGCTCCGCCCGATCCGCCGCCGCCGATCTTGCCGTCATCGAGCCCGCTCGCGCCATTCGGATCGAGCAGGGTGCACAAAGGAGCCGTCCGCTCGATGAGCTCCGCGTCGGTGACACGCTGTGGCTTGCGGCCGGCACGCGCGTACCGGTTGACGCGGTTCTGGACGATTGCAGCGTCGAGGTCGACCGGAGCGCCATCACCGGGGAAATCGATCCCCTGGCCCTGACCTGTGGCGACGTCATGACGGCGGGAGACATCGTGCTGACCGGTCCCGTGACGGCTACGGCCACTGCGGTCGGCGAGGACACGACGCTCCGCCGCATGACACGGCTTGTCGCCACGGCGGAGAATGCCAGATCCCGCTATTCCGGTCTCGCTGACCGGGCGGCAGCAATCTACACCCCGACGGTGCACATTGTCGCAGCCGCGGCGTTTCTCGGCTGGCTTCTTGCCACCGGCGACGTGCGAATGGCGCTGAACGTCGCCATCGCGACGCTCATCATCACCTGTCCTTGCGCGCTGGGCCTCGCCGTGCCGGCTGTCGCCGTCGTCGCAACGTCGCGGCTCTATCGGAACGGTCTTCTCGTGAAATCCGAGACCGCTCTCGAGCGGCTCGCCGGAATCGACACGGTCGTCTTTGACAAGACCGGCACGCTGACGCGCCGCGTCCTGAACATGCCGCCCGACATGCCGGGCGCCGACCGCAGGGTGCTGCGCACCTTGGCGGAAAGCTCGGACCACCCGCTTTCCAGGACCTTGCTTGATGCCCTCGCCAAGATCGCCCCAGACGACGTGTCGAATGTCAGGGAATTCGCTGGGAACGGAGTCGAAGGCACATGGAACGGCACTTCGGTGCGCTTCGGTCGCGGAACCTGGGCCGGCGGAACCTCCGACACGGCCTTTGCGATCGGCGGGCGGACCTACGCAATTTCCAGCACAGAGGACCTTCTGCCGGATGCAAGGAAATCCATCGACTCACTCAAGGCAAAGGGGCTGGAAATTTGCCTTCTGACTGGCGACTCGGGCACCCGCGCCCAGCAGGTTGCCGCGCGCCTCGGAGTCGATCGCTTCTGGTCCGAAGTGTCGCCGGAAGGCAAGTCAGCCATTCTTCAGGAACTTCGTGCGGATTGCCGTTCCGTCCTCATGGTGGGCGACGGCCTCAACGACACGGCGGCCTTGGCTGCGGCAGACGCCTCCATCGCACCTGGCAGCGCCCTTGACGCCAGCCGAAATGCGGCCGATGTAGTCATCGTGTCAGGTCGGTTGTCGGGTGTGGCCGAAGCGATCGGCACGGCAAGACTCGCCAAGCGCCGCATACTCCAGAACTTCGGGGTTGCCGCTGTCTACAACGCGATCGCCGTCCCGCTCGCCGTTGCGGGAATTGCCACCCCGCTGATGGCTGCCATCGCAATGTCAACGAGTTCGCTTGTGGTCATTCTGAACGCCGGCCGCGGGAGACGGCAATGAACGTCCTTGTCATCCTCATCCCCTGCTCGCTGATCCTTGGACTCGGTGCGCTTGTCGCCTTTGTCTGGACGGTGAGAAGCGGTCAGTATGACGACCCGGAAGGGGATGCGGCAAGAATCCTGATGGACGATGACGACCCGGAGTCCTGACTCAGGCAGGTGAACACGGGCAGTCAGGAGCCGGTTCGTGTCAGGGTCAGCGTGCTCCATTCACCGAAATTCTCGCGCATGCGCAGGCTGAAGCCCGAAGTTGCATAGCGCGTGACCACATCGTCCGCCTGCTCCAACAGGATCCCGCCCAGAACCGCATGTCCGCCTTCCCGCAAGGACTGCGCCATGTCCTCGGCCATTCCAAGAAGCGGATCCCTGAGAATGTTGGCCAGCACGAGATCAAACGGGCCGGCCAGCCGCACGTCGTCGAATCCCGAGGCCTCGACCAGCGCCACGCAGTCCTCCAGGCCATTGGCGGAAAGATTGACCCGTGCAACTTCGATGGCAACCGGATCAACATCGGAGGCCAGCACGTCCGCGCCGCATGCAAGTTGAGCCGCCATCGCGAGTACGGCGGTTCCGCAACCGATGTCCGCCACCCGTCGAATGATCGCACCATTCCCGACCAGCCTGTCCAAGGCCTGAAGGCATCCGCGCGTCGTCCCATGATGTCCGGTTCCGAATGCCATCGACGACTCGATCCGGATCGGGATCCGACCTTCGGGCATGGTCTCGATGCCACTTCCGCAATGGACGAAAAAGCGGCCGGCATCCACCGGGGCCAGTTCACGCCGCACATGGGCAACCCAGTCGACGTCGGGCAGTTTCGAAATCGTGAATTCGGCCGCACCATGAGCCGCCGCAAGCAGCGCCAAGGCGATCTCGTCAGGAGCGTCCGTAAAGTAACCGCCCACTTCACAGGTCCCGCCGCCGTCTTCGAGCAGGATGACACCGATTCCGGAGGGCTCCGGGTCGAGCGATTCGAGGGCTCTCCCAAGAGCCTCGGCCCGTTCGCGGTCCCCCAGCGTCGTCAGGGCGGTCCATGTTTCCATGCACGCGGGGCTATGCGCACCGCGACGCGCCGTCAACGGTCCGTCCAAAGGGACGAAAGTGGCGTATGGTCCCGCGGCCAGCGAATGCAGGCGAGGATTTGGTTCCAGCGCAAGCCGTCCATCTTGCGGCCAGTGGCGGCAGGCCTACGCGGCGACGCCGGTGCCGATCGGGCAACTCACGCCGGTGCCACCGACGCCGCAATACCCGTGCGGGTTCTTTGCAAGGTACTGCTGGTGATAGTCCTCGGCAAAATAGAATGGCGGAGCCAGCAGAATCTCGGTCGTTACGTCGCCGTATCCGGCGGCCGCAAGACGATGCGCGAACATCTCCTTCGACGTCTCTGCCGCCGTCTGCTGTGCATCGGTCGTCCAGTAGATTCCCGAACGATACTGCGTGCCGACATCGTTTCCCTGCCTCATCCCCTGCGTCGGGTCGTGCCCCTCCCAGAAGACCCGAAGCAGGACTTCATAGGATACAGAGGCGGGATCGTGAATCACCCTTACCACTTCGTTGTGACCCGTGCGACCGGTGCAGACTTCCTGGTAAGTCGGGTTCGGGGTGTGCCCGGCCGCATATCCCACCATGGTCAGCCAGACTCCCTCGAGCGACCAGAACTTCCGCTCCACGCCCCAAAAGCAGCCCATGCCGAACATCGCGGCCTCAAGACCATCGGGCACATCTAGCGTAAGCGGACGGTCAAGCACGAAATGCCGCTCGGCGGTTGGAATTGGCACGGCGCGACCGGGCAGCGCCTCGTCCGGCCTCACCATGGAACGGCTCTTCCTGAACGCTTGAAACATGGGCTTGCCTCCTCTGCCCGAAAATATGGGAACGTTGCCGTCACATTCCAAGCACGGTGACGATTTCGTCTCCCGCCACTGCGTCAGTTGGCTTCGTACCCGTGTGTCATGTTGCTACGAACTCGATTCCGGACCTTGACGCAACCCGGCAGCACAGCACCCTCTTCAATTCGTGAAGACCCAATCGCAAAGGCTTCGATGCACGCATCACTTGGCGACCAACGGACGTAATTCGGGCTTCTTTCGCCGGCGGTGCCCTCGACTGCCTCGACGACAAATTCCTTCATGGCCGAATCCCTCGCTGAACGGGCCGGGTCACGCGGAGCAAGGTCCACACATGCTCTCCGTGTCGCGCCGCTTGACACGGATTTGGGTTTCAGCCCGGTCCATCATCGGGCAGGACGTGACGCGCGTCTGATTGCCGTGTCGAACGCTGCCCCGTGGATCATCGAATGGCTGACAACGCGGTCTCGAACCCTTTCACGGGGTGTCGCGGGATCAGGAAGGACAGGCACAACGAGACGACCGCCATCACCGCGGCGAGGACAAAGACCATGCCAGGCGAGACGATCCAAAGATACCCGAGGAGAGCAGGCAGAAAGACCGCCGCAACATGGTTGATCGTGAAGGCCACTGCAGCGGTCGGTGCAATGTCTCCCGGATCCGCAATTTTCTGGAAGTAGGTCTTCTGCGCAAACGCAAGGGCAAAGAACAGGTGATCCAGAACATACAGTGTGGCCGCAAGCACGACGCCCCAGTCAAAGAAGTAAATTCCCGCATATGCCATGAAGACGACGGTCAAGCCGAGATACTCGAAGATCAGCACGTTCCGCTCGCCCCAAAGCGTCAACGCCCTGCCCATGAGCGGCGCGGCAAGCATGTTCGCAATGTAGTTCACGAGGAACAGCGCCGTCACCTCGTGCACCTTGAGGCCAAAGCGCTCGACCATCATGAAGGCCGCGAAAACCAGGAACACCTGCCGTCGCGATCCGGACATGAATTGCAGTGCGTAGTACAGCCAGTACCTGCGACGCAGCACCATGCGCCTCTCCTGCGGATTACCCTCGAATTTCGGGAAGGCGATCCAGCAATAGACGGCAATCAGGACGCAGACCCCGCCCGAAATCATGTAGACCGTGTTGTATGTGAGGTCCAAGAGGTCCCAGGTGGCCACCACGGCCCCGTAGGACACGAGCGACGCGGCGGAACCGACCGCCACGAGCCACCCAAGCAGCTGCGGTGCACGATCCTTCGGCAGCCATTGAAGTTGGAGGGACTGGTTGACGGTTTCGTAGTAGTGGAACCCGATCGACGAAATCACCGTGACCATCAAGAGGCCGCCCAGGCTCGGAAACCAGGCGGTAACCGCTGTGGCCACCCCCAGCATGAGGAGCGAGACAACCGCAAGCACCTGTTCGCGCATGAAGAGGATGACAACGATCACTCCGACAGCCAGAAATCCAGGAATCTCGCGCACGGTGTGCAGCCAGCCGATCTCCACTCCGGTGAAGCCCACGCGTTCGATCACGAAGTTGTTCAGGAGCGCCGACCACGTGGCAAAGGCGATGGGCATCGCTGCCGCCATCAGCAGCAGAAGCGTGACGGGCCTGCGCCAGATTGGCAGGGAATTCGCCATTTCGAGGTCGACACTCACCATCGCACCGCACTACGCCCATCGGCAGTCAATTGAAAGCCAGGGGCATCTTCCGGGTCGACGCGGCGGCCACGTGCGCCGGGAGCGAGTCCGAACAGGCACTCTCAAAGGAATCTCTGCGGATCGATGTCCACCGACAATCTCAGGTTTGCCGGAAGCCTGACTTGGGCAAGCCACTCGGCCAGGGCGCCCTGAATTGGCGCGCGCCGCTCCGCCTTCACGAGGAGCCGCACGCGATGCCGCCCCCGAATTCGCGCGACCGGCGCCGCGGCCGGTCCATAAACCTCGGCCCCGATCCTTCGCAAGGGCTCGGCGCGGGCCGCGAGCGCCCTGCCAACCTTCATGACGGCCCCAACGTCCGGCGAGGACAGGACGATGCCCGCAAGCCGACCGAACGGCGGAACGCCCGCGTCTCTGCGTGCGACTGCCTCCGCGCGCCAGAACTCCTCTTCGTCGCCTGACAGGATGGCGGACATCACGGGGTGGTCGGGCTGACAGGTCTGAACCAACGCCAGCCCCGGCCTTTCCGCACGCCCTGCTCGCCCGGACACCTGTCGTATCAACTGGAACGTCCGCTCGGCCGCCCGCAGGTCCGATCCCTGAAGCCCCAGGTCCGCATCAATCACGCCCACAAGGGTGAGTAGGGGAAAGTTATGCCCCTTGGCCACGATCTGGGTCCCGACCACGACGTCTGCGCCTCCCTCTGAAATGTCCTTGATGCACGCCTTCAGGTCCTTGGCGGAACCAAAGAGGTCGGACGACAGCACGGCGAGCCGGGCGTCAGGAAGGAGGCCTCGAACCTCTTCGGCCAGTCGCTCGACTCCGGGGCCGACCGGTGCGAGCCGACCCTCGACCTTGCAGGACGGACAGGCCCCTGGCACGGGCCTGGTCGCGCCGCATTGATGGCACATCAGGATCTTTCGGAAGCGGTGTTCGACCAGCCAGGCGTCGCACTGGCCGCAGTCGATCTGCTTTCCGCATGCCCGGCAGATCGTCACCGGGGCGTAGCCACGGCGGTTCAAGAACAGGAGAACCTGTTCTCCAACCTCGAGTCTCTCCTTCATGGCACGCGCAAGAGTGCCGGAAATCCAGCGACCGGCGGGCAGGTTCTCCTCGCGCAGGTCTATCGCCTGCATCTCCGGCATCACCGCTGCACCAAACCGCGCCGTCAGGGCAAGGCGCGCATACTTGCCAGATTCCGCGTTCGCCCAGGTTTCGAGCGAGGGCGTGGCCGAAGACAGGATCACCTGCGCACTCGCGATTGACCCGCGCAGGACCGCCATGTCCCGGGCGTTGTAAATGACGCCTTCCTCCTGCTTGTAGGAAATGTCGTGCTCCTCATCAACGACGATCAGGCCCAGATCGCGAAACGGCAGGAAAAGCGCAGACCGCGCACCGACCACGAGTTCGACGCGGCCTTTCGCCACCATCTTCCAGGCGCGCCGCCGCTCGGTCATGGTGACACCGGAATGCCATTCGGCGGGACGGGCGCCGAATCTGGCGCCCACGCGAGCCAGGAAACCTTCGGTGAGAGCGATTTCCGGGAGCAGGACAAGCGCCTGCCGCCCGGCCTTAAGGCATTCCGCCACTGCTTCCAGGTAGACTTCCGTCTTTCCCGATCCGGTCACTCCTTTCAGGAGAGTGGCTCCGAACTGCCCGGACCGGACGCCCGCAACCAGTGCCTCAGCGGCTTCGGCCTGCTCGCTCGTCAACGCAACTTCGGTCCTGCGCGGATCCAGTCCAGGATAGGGCAGGTCGCGCGGGCTCTCCTCTTCAGTCACGACACCCTGCGCAACCAGCCCCTTGACGACGCTGGACGAAACGCCCGCCGCTTCCGTCAGTTCGCCAAGCGTGAACGCAAGGCCTCCGTACTCATCGAGCGCCGCGACGACTCGCTTGCGCGCGCGCGTCCAACGCTCTGGCGCGTCCTGATCGCCGCGACGATAGATGCGGCGCGTCGTCGGAGGATCGGCAAGACCCGGTGACCGCGTCGCGAGGCGCAACATCGCCGGCATCGGCGTCAGCGTGTAATCGGCTGCACGGGTCAAAAACGCCTTCGTCTCATCGCGCATCGGTTCCACGTCGTGGACCCGAATGGCCGCGCGCAGCTTTGACGCATCCACCTTCCCTTCGCCCGGTCCCCAGACCACGCCCAGAACCTTGCGCGGCCCCAGTGGCACCTCGACAAAGGACCCGTCAATACAGCCGCCAACAGGGGCCTTGTAGTCCAGGGCCCCACCGAGCGGCTGCGTTGTGAGAACCGAGATCAGTTCGCCGTCATGGAATTGCCGCGTCACTTGAGACTGCCTCGACGTCGGGAAAATTGGGGTTCAGCCGGAAGGGCATGTCGTATATGAGTGCCACGAAACCGGAACTGTCCGCCAGAGGGGTGCGCACATGAAGTTTTTCGTCGACACCGCCGACACCGACGCCATCCATGAATTGAACGCGCTCGGCATGGTGGACGGAGTGACCACCAACCCGTCGCTGATTCACAAATCGGGTCGCGACATCAAGGAAGTCATTGCCGAAATCGCGGACATGGTTGACGGCCCGGTCAGCGCCGAAACCGTGGCGACGGACTTCGAGACCATGGTCCAGGAGGGTCACGAGGTGGCGAAGCTGGGCGAGAACATCGCCATCAAGGTGCCGCTGACCTGGAATGGCCTGAAAGCCTGCAAGCGCCTTTCGGGCGAAGGGCATATGGTCAACGTGACGCTGTGCTTTTCGGCCAGCCAGGCGCTTCTCGCGGCGAAGGCCGGAGCGACCTTCATCTCTCCGTTCATCGGGCGTCTCGACGACATGAACCTCGACGGGATGGACCTCATCTCGGACATTCGTGACATCTACGACAGCTACGGCTTCGAGACCCAGATTCTTGCGGCCTCGATTCGTTCGATCAACCACATGATCGAGGCAGCCAAAATTGGCGCGGACGTGGCAACCGCCCCGCCCGGCGTGATCATGAAAATGGCCGAGCACCCGCTGACGGACAAGGGCCTGAGCGCGTTTCTCGAGGACTGGGCAAAGACCGGACAATCGATTCTCTGAGTCCCCTTGGCGCATCTCTGGCTGACAGGCACGCACGAACCCGAAAATTGGGGCCGCCGATTCGATGATCCCAAATCACCGGGTCGCCTTCCTCACCTCGGCCATGAAGTCTTCGCCGCGCTCCTCGAAACTCACATAGGCGTCGAAGCTCGCTGCCGCCGGCGCCAAGAGAACGGTGTCACCCGGCCCGGCGTCCTTCGCAGCGCTGCGAACCGCCGTCGCCATGTCGGAGCAGATTTCGACCTCGATCCCCTCGAGATCCCGGGCGACCTCCGGTGCCTGCCTCCCGATTGCATAGGCCTTCACCACGGGGTCGAGGCTGGATTGCAGCGCCGAAATCCCGTCGTCCTTCAACTGGCCGCCCACAATCCAGCGGACACGCGGAAACAAGGCGACCGATCTCGCCGCAGCATCCACGTTGGTCGCCTTTGAATCGTTGACGAACGTCACTCCATTCCATCGGGCAACCACCTGTCCTCGATGCGGCAGTCCCTCGAAACTCAGCATCCCGTCCTTGATGTCCGTAGGCGAAACCTCGAGCACCCGGAGAACCGCGAAGGCCGCGCATGCATTCTGGTGATTGTGTGCGCCCGGAAGGCCCTGCATCTCCGCCAGATCGAAAGTTTCGGACGGCTGGCGGTCCTGCAGCTCGGTGAGGAGCCCGTCTCTTGCCGTGATGGTCCATCCTTGGCTGGCCGACGTAGCATCGGCCGTCACGCGTATGATCTGGGTGTCGCGCGACTCCCCAACCAGCCGGTTCGCGAGGAATCTCCCCTCGGTTTCGTCGATGCCGATCACGGCAACACGCGGCCGGCCTTCCAGGAACAAGCGCTGCTTTGCCGCGAAGTACCCGCCCAACCCGCCATGACGGTCAAGATGATCCGGGCCAAAATTCGTGAAGACGGCAACATCCGGGGCCAGGGTGCGGGCAAGTTCGACTTGGTACGACGACAATTCGAGTACAATTGTGCCATCTGTCCCCGGCGATTCGATATCCAGGACGCCGCGGCCGATATTGCCGGCAAGTTGACTCTCGCGGCCCGCCGCAACGAGGCAATGGTGTATCAGGGCGGCGGTCGTGGACTTTCCGTTGGATCCGGTCACCGCCACGATCCTGGGGAACTTGCGGTGTCCGCCCCGGCCCGGAATGGCCAGCGAACGAAAGAGCAGGCCGACGTCGTTGTCGACCGGTATGTCAGCGGCCATGGCCGCCGCAACGTGAGCATTTGGCTGAGGATAAAGGTGGGGAATGCCGGGGCTCAAAACGAGTTCCGCCACTCCGTTCCAAGCCCCGGGAACGGAAAGGTCATGGAGCGTGGCACCTTCACCGTCGGCGATGGCCCTCGCATCCTCACTGTCGTCCCAACAGAGAACATCCGCGCCGCCAGCCTTGAGCGAGCGCATGGCGGAGAGCCCGCTCCGCCCGAGGCCGAGCACGGCGATTCGAACGCCCGAGACCCCCTTGACCGGGATCACCCGGGGCTCTCCTTGTGTCCCGGCAAGGCGGGACGGCCAGTCCGTACGGCAGGTTCCTTCGCAGACATCGGCACGAACGTGGATCGGCAGTGCTTCAGGCGCTCCATGTCGAAGTCCCTCCTGCCGACACGGCTACCGCGTGTGCGGCGACAAGGAAAGCGTCTGTCACCAACGGCCGATCGGACGGGACGGATGTCTGTCGGGATCCAGGCCAGACCGGCCTGACGGGCGGGCACCGCCCCGATTGGGTGCACGCGGCGCCGTGACGGAGTGCGGCCATCGCTATCTCACCTTCAACGTGGCCAAGCCAACGAGTGCAAGAATCAGCGAGATTATCCAGAACCTGATCACGATCTGCGGTTCGGCCCACCCCTTCTTCTCGAAATGATGGTGGATCGGCGCCATGAGGAAGACCCGGTTTCCCGTGATCTTGAAGTAGCCGACCTGTATGATCACGCTGAGCGCCTCGACAACGAACAGACCGCCAATGATCGCCAGCACGATCTCGTGCTTGGTCGCCACCGCCACTGCGCCAAGCGCGCCACCAAGCGCCAGGGATCCCGTATCTCCCATGAAAACGGCAGCCGGCGGCGCGTTGTACCAGAGAAACCCTAGCCCTCCGCCGATCAGCGCCGAGACAAAGACGAGTATTTCGCCGGTCCCGGGCACGTAGTTGATGCCGAGATACTCCGTGAAATCGGTCCGTCCCACCGCGTAGGCGATCACGCCCAGTGATCCGGCAGCAATCATCACCGGCATGATCGCCAGCCCGTCCAGCCCATCCGTCAGGTTCACCGCGTTGGCCGCTCCGACAACCACGATCATGGTGAAGGGCACGAAGAAGATGCCGATGTTCCAGAGGAGGCTCACGACCGGAATGGCCAGTTGATTCTGCAGGTCCGGCGGATGCATCCCGGTCGCCCATATCCCGGCCACCATCGCAATGGCGAATCCTGCAAGCAGCCGCCTTCGACCGGAGACTCCCGAATGCGAGTTGCTCGTGACCTTCTTGTAGTCGTCGATGAAGCCGATCAAGCCGAAGGCCACTGTCACGAACAGCACCATCCACACATAGCCAATGTCCAGCCGAGCCCAAAGGAGCGACGCAGTCACGAGGGCGCCGAGGATCAGGACGCCGCCCATGGTCGGTGTCCCGGCCTTCGACACACGGTGATTCTCGGGCCCGTCATCCCGGATGGGCTGGCCGTGCTTCTGCTTGGTACGCAGGAGATTGATCAGCGGGCGCCCAAAAAGAAACCCGAACGCCAGCGCCGTGAAGAAGGCACCACCAGACCTAAAGGTGATGTACCTGAACAGGTTGAAGAAATCTCCGCCATCTGAAAATTCGGTCAACCAGTAAAGCATCAATCCAATTCCTTCTGTTCGTCTTCCAAGGGCGCTCCGCCCAAAGCACGTATCGCCTCGGCGACGAGACTCACTCTCGAGCCCTTCGAGCCCTTGACCAGCACCACGTCACCTGCGGCCAGATGCTCGTGCACCGTCCCCGCAAGTTCCTCGGCCGTCCCGACCCACGACCTCCGCCGCGCGCCAGGCAGTGCGTCGTGAAGCGCCCGCACTCTTTGCCCCACGCAGATGACGCGATCAATCCTATCCATCGCGGGATGGTCCGCCAGTTCCGAATGGAGCAGCGCCTCGCCGGAACCCAGTTCGAGCATGTCGCCCAGTATTGCAATCCTGCGCCCGCAGGCAGCGCGACCGGGTACAACCGCCGGCTCCATGGCCGCGAGCACCTCAAGGGCCGCTGCCATCGACGCGGGATTTGCGTTGAACGCGTCATCGATCAACTCGATCCCAAGCTTGTCGACCGGGTCCAGAAGGATCGTCTCGCGTCGACCGCGGCCCTCGGGCACATTCCAGTTCCCGATATCGCGGACGGCGATGTCCAGATCCGCTCCCACGAGGCTCGCTGCACCAATCGCCGACACCGCGTTCATGGCAAGGTGCCGGCCCGGCGCCCCGACCTTCATGAGGAACGAGCCGTCGTCCAGCCTGCCCTCGACCACGCTTGTGTCGGCGGCCAGCGTCACGCACTCGGCTCGCAGCACGGCTTGCGCGCTCTCTCCGAACCCGATCCGGCGGGTCGCGTGGAGCCCTGCCTCCGCTTCCAGGATCGGTGCCGTCTCCACATCCGCGTTGAAGAGTGCAACACCGCCCGGTTCAAGACCCTGAAAAATGGAACCCTTCTCGATCGCTATCTCCTCGATGCCCGAAAACGCCTCCAGATGCGCCGCCGCGACGGTCGTAACTATCGCGACATGGGGTCGTGCCAATTGCGCAAGCGGCGCGATCTCGCCGGGATGATTCATCCCGATCTCGATCACCGCGAACTCGGACTCCGGCGGCATGCGCGCCAGTGTCAGCGGAACGCCCCAGTGGTTGTTGAAACTCGCCTCCGAGGCGTGCGTTCTTCCCTGCCGCCCCAGGACATGCCGAAGCATCTCCTTTGTCGACGTCTTGCCCGCCGAACCGGTCACCGCAATCACCTTTGCGACGGTTCGCGAGCGCGCGGCCGCTGCAAGCCGTTCCAGCCCCGTCTGCACGTCGTGGCAGACCAGCAGAGACGCATTCCGGGCAACGCCCTCCGGCACGCGCGAGACCAGCGCCGCCGCCGCACCCTTGCGGAATGCTTCGGCGACAAAGTCATGCCCGTCGCGCGTGTCGCGCAAGGCGACGAACAGGTCGCCCGGTTCGAGCGTCCGCGTGTCGATCGAGACGCCGGACGCCTCCCACGCGGAGCCGCTCAACGATCCACCCACCGCAGCCAGGGCCGTCCCCGAGGTCCAAAGTGCGCTCACAGGCCCTTGCCGTCGAGCACGGCCACGGCCATGCTCACCTGCTCCACGTCATCGAATGGCAGGACAGTGTCACCCACGATCTGTCCGGTCTCGTGACCCTTGCCGGCGACCAGAAGCGTGTCGCCCGCGCCAAGTGCGTCGACGGCACGCAGGATCGCCTCCGCCCGGTCGCCGACTTCGGCCACGTCGCAGGAACGGTCCCGCGCGCCCCCAAGGATTTCGGCCCTTATCAAATCCGGATCCTCACTTCGCGGATTGTCATCGGTGACGAACACGACGTCCGCATGATTTGCTGCAGCGCGTCCCATCAGCGGGCGCTTGCCCCTGTCCCGATCACCTCCTGCCCCAAACACGACGACCAGCCGCCCAAGCACATGGGGTCGAAGCGCACGCAGGGCCGTGGCCAGCGCCTCGGACGTGTGTGCAAAGTCGACAAAGACGGTCGCGCCATTCTCTCGCCTGGCCGCAAACTGCATGCGTCCCCGCACGGGCTGCAAGGCATGCATGGAATCGAAAGTCTCCACCGGGTCCGCGCCTGTTGATATGCAGAGGCAGGCTGCCAGCAACGCATTCTCGGCCTGGAAGCCACCGATGAGTCCCAGCCGCACCTGATGGATGCGTCCGGCCCATTCAAAGCGCAGTTCCTGACCTGTTGCATCGTATCTCTGCCCCACGATCTGCAGTGCGGCATTTCTGCTGCGTCCGACCGTCAGCAGGTCCTGGCCGTGCGCTTCCGCCACGTCGACCATACGCACGCCCCAGGGATCGTCGACGTTTATGACAGCCGTCCCGTCCTCCGGCAGCACACGCGAGAAAAGCCCCGCCTTCGCCGCGAAATAGTCCTCGAGATCGGCGTGATAATCCAGGTGATCCTGACCGAGATTGGTGAAAGCCGCCGCCCTGAGGCGCACACCGTCAACCCTTCGCTGGGCGAGGCCATGGCTGGAGGCTTCCATCGCCACGTGGGTGATGCCCTCCTTGGCAATCCGTGCCAGTGCGCCGTGCAATTCGATCGGGCCTGGAGTGGTGTGCGCCAGCGGAGCGGTACAGGCTCCCTCGATTCCGGTCGTCCCGACATTGACCGCCTCGGCACCCATCTCGCTCCAGATCTGCCGGGTAAAGCTCGCAACGCTTGTTTTGCCGTTCGTCCCGGTTATCGCAACTTGAACGTCCGGCTGCGTCTCGAACCAGAGCGCCGCAGCGAGAGCCAATGCCTCGCGCGGTTCCTCGACAACCACAAGCGGTACTCTGCCGGAATCCAACGCGCTGCCTGCGATCGAGACGCCTTCGCGGTCGGTCAGAACGGCGCCGACCCTGTTCTGCATCGCCTGACCCACGTGGTTCGCACCGTGCTCCCTGGTTCCCGGAAGCGCCGCGAACAGGAAGCCCTTGCGAACCTCCCGGCTGTCGGCGGCAAGGCCGGTTATCCGGGCTTCGGCGGCATTCCTTGCGGCCAGCCCGAGCGCAGCCAAGCTTCTGGATCTTGCCTGGGTCTGCATCGACACGGCCCCTGGTCAGAATTGCGCCAACTCTACACCCGGCTTGCCGGGGCTTTCAATGTCGGGCGCGAGTCCCAGAATGGGCGCGGCGCGGCGAATGATCTCCGCGGCAACGGGAACTGCCGTCCATCCCGCCGTTCGCCGAGGCTCCGGACCGCTGGTTTCGACTGGTTCGTCGAGAACGACAACAAGCGCGTACCTTGGATCATTGGCCGGAAATACGCCCGCGAACGTGGCAATGACCCTGTCGTCATGATAGCCGCCCCCGCGCTTCGGCTTGTCCGCCGTCCCGGTCTTGCCCGCGACGTGATATCCGGCGACCTCCGCCTGTCTCGCCGTGCCTCGTGTCACGACCAGTCGAAGGATCTCCCGCATGTGCCTCGACGTCTCGGCGCTCACGACCCGTTCGCCGGCGGGTTCTGCACCCTTGAGGAGCGTCGGCACGACTTTCATGCCTCCGTTCAGAATCGATGCATATGCCGCGGCAAGATGCAGCGGCGAGACCGAGATCCCATGGCCGTAAGACACCGTGATCGTGTGAATCCCCGACCAGTTCCTGGGCACGAGCGGCTGGGCGGTGCGCGCCTCTGCCAGTTCGAGCGGCACCGGCGCGAACAGTCCGAGGCGTTCAAGGAACGCCTTTTGCCGCTCCTTCCCGATCATCATGGCGATCCGGGCGGTTCCGATGTTCGAGGATTTGACGACGACATCCTCGACGCTCAGGGTCGGCCCGTAGTTTCGAAAGTCTCTGATCGAATACCTGCCCCACTTCAGCGGGCCCTTGGTGTCGATCAAGGTGTCGCGGGCGACCAGTTGCTCATCGAGGCCCTGGGCCGCCGCAAAGACCTTGAATGTCGAGCCGAGTTCATAGACGCCCTGCGCGGCACGGTTGAAGAGGGGATTGTCAGACGGCTTTCCTGCCGCCACCTGCGACGGCCTGTCGTTCGGGTCGAAGTCGGGAAGACTGACGAGGCTCAGGATCTCGCCGTTTCCGGCATCCATCAGAACGGCAGTCGCGCCCTTGGCGTTCATGACGCGCATCCCGCCTTCAAGCACGTGCTCGACAACGGCCTGGACGGTCAAGTCCAGCGACAGGATCAATGGCACGTCGCCACGACCGGGATCACGCAATTCATCATCCAGCGCCCTTTCGACGCCGGCCACGCCGACAAGTTCGGCCGCGCTCACTCCCTCGCGACCAAAGCTTGCACCGCCCAGCACGTGCGCGGCAAGCCGCCCGTTTGGATACAGGCGCATCTCCCTCGGCCCGAATAGAAGACCGGGTTCGCCAATGTCCTGGACCGCATCCTGCTGCTCAGGACTGATCCGGCGCCTGATCCAGAGGAACTTTCTCGACCCGGTGAATTGACGGTACAAGCGGTCCTCGTCGAGACTGGGGAAGATCCGCGCCAATTCCCGTGCGGCAACGTCCGGACTGACAAGGTGCTGCGGCTGCGCATAGACGGAATGGGTCGACAGGTTGGTCGCGAGAATGCGTCCGTTCCGGTCGGTGATGTCCGCGCGCGCCGCGACGATCTGGGTGCCGCTCGCCGCCGCCTTCGGCTCGGCCGGATCCGACATGGCCAGAAGCGCCATCTTTGCGCCGACAGTCACGAACGCGACCAGGAACACCAGGCCCAGCGCCAGAAGGCGACCCTCCGCACGTTCGCGCAGGCCATCGCGGCCAACCTCGTGGCGCGCTGCGAGGTTGTCGCGTTCGATCTCGTCTGGATTCTCGCCTGTCTGGCGTGCCGCAAGAATCCGGGCCAATGGCCGAAGTGGAATTCTGGTCATTCATCGCCTCCTTCCAGCGAAACCGCCAAGGCCGGCGGCGCCGGGTACGGAATCTGATCGATATGCCGGAAATTGCCGGGGCCAAGCTCCAGGAGCCGCAGCCGGTCGAAGTTCTGGGTCGCCAGGTGTTCCAGCCGCTCGGGCTTGTTCAGGTAGGCCCACTCGGCACGCAACATCGATGCCCGCCCGCGCAGGCTTGCGATTTCCACGTGCATTCCGTCCACGTCCTTCAATCGCGCCTGGGTCTCGTAGTTCTGACGATACGCCCAGACCGCCAGCGCAAGGACCGCGGATGCGGTGACGAGGTAGAAGAGCGTCTTCACGGCAACATCTCCCTTGGCAGTCCCAGTCGCGACCGATCTGCCGGACCGGCCAATGCTGCCGTGCGCCGACCGAGCCGCAGCCGTGCAGATCGCGCACGCGGGTTGCGTGCCACCTCTGCCGCAGAAGGAAAGACCGCCTTGTTCCGGGCGGCGAAGCGCGGTTCCCGGGCCGGATCCTCCGGCTGATGCCGGCTTGCACGACCCCCTCGGCCAGAACGCTCCTGGAAGAACCGTTTCACGACCCGGTCCTCAAGCGAATGGAAACTCACCACGGCAAGCCATCCGCCGGTCCGGAGTGCCCGTTCGGCGGCCTCCAGCCCCGCAGCCAATTGCGTGAATTCGTCATTCACCGCGATCCTCAGTGCCTGAAACGTGCGTGTCGCCGGGTGGCTTGCGCCCGGCTTCTGCCGTGGCAGGACCGCCTCGATGATCTGTACGAGCGCACGGGTCGTCTCGATCGGTACGTCCTTCCGGTGATTGACGATGGCGCGCGCAATCGAACGCGCGGCCCGTTCCTCTCCATAGTGAAAGAGGATGTCCGCGAGTACCGTTTCGCTCACTTCGCCGACGATATCGGCCGCACTCCTACCTGAACCGCTCATTCTCATATCCAGGGGTCCGTCCGCCATGAAGGAGAACCCCCGCTCGGCCTGGTCGAGCTGCATGGACGACACGCCCAGATCCAGGACCACGCCGTCCAGTCCGAGTGTCGCATGGCGATCGAGTTCGGAAAACGTTCCCTCGACGAGAACCAGCCGGCTGCCATAGGCGTCGGCCCAGTCCGCCGCCATCTCGAACACGTTTGGATCGCGATCCATTGCGATCACCCGATCCGCGCCTGCATCAAGCAGGCCCCGGGAATGCCCGCCCGCTCCAAAGGTTCCGTCCAGCCAAACGCCGCGCACGGGCGCGCACATGGTCAGGATGGTGTCAAGGAGAACAGGAACGTGCGGTGGCTCGGCGACCTCGCGTGCGGCGGCGGACATCGCCTAGTCGCCTTCACCGTCGTCCAGAAGGGTCCAGATGTCAGCGCCTTCCGGCATCGTGTCGAGCAGCTCGTCTATCGGGGCCTCTGAAGCCATGTAGGCTTCGGGCTTCCAGATCTGGAACGTGTCTCCCATCGCCACGAAGTAGGCCTTGTCCTCGATGCCAATCTTCTGGCGCTGCTTGAGAGGAAGGACGATGCGCCCGGTCTCGTCGACCGATGCGGACAGTGACTGGCCGTTGAAGAGACGCTCCAAGGCGCGGCGCTTGCGGGATCCGCGCGGCATCCGGCTGATCCGCCCGTCCACTTCGTTCGCCGCATCGACCGTAAAGCACTCCAGGTAGTCCCGTCGCCTGTCACCGTACACGATGACGAATTCGGGCATCTTGCCCTCAGACCAGTTCGGGTCGCCGTCACGCAGCACGGCGCGATAGCTGGCGGGGATCGACACTCGCCCCTTGGTGTCCACTTTCTGGACACCCTCGCCCCTGAATCTCCGAACCAATGTCCCGCAAAGCCTCCTGTTCCGGTCCCTCAAAAGGAAAACGGCGGATCGGATTGCTGCCAGAGTATCCGATCCGCCGCCCTCGTCCCGTTCCCGGGAAGGTCCAGCTGCGCGCGCCACCTGGGGGGATGTCTGCTCGCCCGCGCGCCGGATCTTTCGTGTCGGATGAGGGGAGCCTGTATGAAACCTCTTGCCTCGTTTCCGGGATCGTTTCGTCCCGATTTCCGCCCCGCTCTTTCCGGTATCAGCGATACTATATGGGAAAACATGGAATGCAAGAGGTTTTTTTCAGCATCTTCAAGCACGCGATCTCACTTTGGCTGAAATATATCTAAATATTGTTGTTCTTTGTCATTTTCTTTCACAAATACGCAATATATGCCTTGAAATAAATTCCCACGAATTCCCAATATTTTTCTGAAACAATGACGGATTCCGACCGAATCGGTCGCGCTGCCAGCGTGATGCATGCTCAAGACCATGCACGCGACCCGGTGCATTGAGCATCGACGGCGCTGTTGCGACGGGTACGTTTCAAGAAATTCGGCGATGACCGACCCAAGCGTCCATTCGCCGCTCGTCGTTCAGAACGACCGGGACTTGTAGGCTGCGAGCGCACGGGCGCGACCCTCTGCCAGGTCCACGACCGGACCGGGATAGGCATCTCTCGGTGACAGCCCCCAGCTTTCCGGAATGGCCTCAAAGTAAGACAGAGCGGTTCCCGGCGGGGATTCCTCGCCTTCCGCGATCCAGCGGCGCACATAGGCGCCTTCCTCATCGAATTTCTTCTGCTGGACGTCCGGATTGAACACCCGAAAATAAGGCGCCGCATCCGGCCCGCTTCCCGCCGTCCACTGCCATCCCATGGCGTTCGAGGCCGGATCCCAGTCGGTCAGGCACTCCCCGAACCAGCGTTGTCCCACCCGCCAATGAGTCATCAGGTGCTTGGTCAGGAAGCTTGCAACGATCATGCGAGCACGGTTGTGCATGTATCCCGTGACATAGAGTTCCCGCATCGCCGCATCGACAAGGCGCACGCCCGTTCGCCCCGTCCGCCACGCGCGCACCTCGGCCGTGCCGTCATTCTCGGACCAGGGGAACTGGTCCCACCCCTCTCGCCAGTTGCGGTCCAAAATCCATGGTGTGAACCTTAGAAGACCAGAGTGCCGCGAAGCAGCACCGTTGCCCAGAGTGCCTTTTTCCCCTCAATCAGTCATAGATTACAGAGAGTTGCGATCATACACAAGAGGAATTCATGTGCATTGCACATGGGGCAGACGCGGAAGTGCAATGCGTGAGAGTTGCATTTTCGGGAGAGTCATGGGCAAGAAAAGATTCTGGCGAGGCCACTGCAGTGCGGGCGCGCTTGGCATGGGCAAGGATCTGTGCAATATACGAAAGATGCCCGTCGAGGCCTGGGAAAAGGTTCATGGTCGGGCGTCTGCACATGAGAGGGGCCGAACATGCAAGACGATTCCGCAGGACCCAGGGCCGTCAGGAAGCAGAGGGCGGTCAAGGCGACCGACAGCGAATGGGACATCGTTCGCGCGCGGGCAAAGGCCGCTGGAATG
>JAJEAC010000030.1 GCA_022824315.1 Silicimonas sp. | reverse complement strand
CGGGATCGCGGAGCTTGACGCGACCGGCAGGGCGGCGGACGCGGACGGAGGCGCCGCAAGTCAGGCGGAACGTGGTGCCAACGGGAGCGTCGGCCACGGCCGTGATGAATCAGGCAAGTCCGGACGCCCGAGCCGGTTGTCCGGTACCGGGGCAGGGCCGGCAAGGATTTTGAACCGTGATGGCGGCGGCGCAGGTGCCGGAAAGGCTGGACGGCAGGAAAAGGAAAAGAGCTGGTGACATCCGGAATTGGCGAGATGGAGATCGACGAAGCCGACGGGAGCGCAAGGCGCCGCTGATCGAGACGACGTTTCGGGCAACGCACATGCTGGCGACGAAAATGCGCGACGACATGATCGATGCGGGCCGCCCGGGCATTGCAGGAGAAGCTGCTCCGCAGCCGGTCCGATTGACTGTTTGGGGCGCTCGGAAAGGCCGCGTCGATGCGATGCGGCGGCTGCGGCGCGCGGCGCATCAAGGAGGTCCCCTGGCTCGGCTGAACGGAACTGGAGCGGATGGGCGGGAATCGAACCCCCGTCTCGAGCCTGGAAGGCCCGCGCTCTGCCACTGAGCTACACCCGCGTGGCGTCCGCGTAGTTCGAGATGCGATGCAGGTCAAGCCCGCTTTCCGGCACCGGCAGGGGCATGATGCCATGTGCCGATTGACACGTTGCGGCAGATCGCCGAATGCGTGCCGGCTTGCACGCGCGAGCAAGTCGCGGCATCGGGACAGGCAACGACGATGACCGTGCGGCCATGAGACGGGACCAGGCGAATGAGAAGAACCGCGACACATGGCTGCATCACCCTCGTGATCGCGCCGGAGGACGCAAGGACGTCTGCCGATGGAGGATGACGGCACGCCGCTGGTCGGCTTCATGGTTGACCTGGAGGGCGCGCAAATCGTCGTCGCCGCGCTGACAGGGCTGGAGGCCTCGCTGGAGTGCTGGTGCCCAAGCTGCCGCCGAGACCTGCCGGACATGGGCGCCGAAACCCGCGACCATGTCCGCGGGCGCGCGATGGAGATGATCGCGGCGCTTGACGGGCAGATGGACGACGTCGAACTGGACGCGGCGTTGCCGCCGGACGCGCCGATGCATTGAGACGTGGCAGCCTGCCGGGGGACCAGGAGAGCAGGAAAAAGCTGGGGGTTTCATGCAGCGAATTTTTCAGTGTGGGAAGCACCCAAAAAACCTGCGGGTCAATGCGCTGTGAAGAAGAAGGTCTTGTGATCCGCCGTCTAGATTATTGGTGCTTCGACGTGGCTTGAGGTAGCTCCTGTTTGGCGGCGTCGTCGATTGACCCGCAGGTTTTTGGTGCTTCCCACTTGAGCCAGAACCGCTGCCATCTGTTGAAGTTGAAAGGGATGATCTTGATGAGATCTAATGGAGTACGCACGGAGATAGGAGCCGTAGCTCCGAGGTTGAGCTCTCCACGGTGATGGCGGCATGTCCCGGATTTGCCGAAATGGCGCGAGCCATGGCCGGCGGATATGTAAGAAACTGGGATGATTTACACCGGGCCGCGGCCTCGATGAGGCCCATGGTCGGTATTTCGGAGAACGCCTGGAACGTTGCGCAATGGAACCTCGGGCCCTTGCCCGCCGCGGCCGCTCTAGCGCTGATCTACGACAAATACGACAAGGGCGAGATCAAGTCTTCAAGCGGGTATCTGCGCGGAATCGTCCCGAAAGCTCTGGATGGTGAACTTCATCTCGAACGAAGCTTCTATGGTCGAATGTCGGAGCGTAGGGTATGAGAATGTTGCTTTTCCCAGTGAACCGTGCGGCTGAAAATATCTGCTTGAACTGATATCAGTTAGAGGCTATATACCTGACATGACGTGGGCCGTACTTGAACATCCGGACTTCGTCGAAGAACGCGAAACATTGCCTGCTGAGGTGTGTGACAAGCTCGATGCGGTAATCCTCCTGCTGGAGCAATATGGATCCCGGTTGGGGCGACCCTATGTCGATTCACTGGCCGGCTCCGGCCACGCCAATATGAAGGAAATACGCGTGAAAGAGCAGGGCGTCTGGAGGTTTGCCTTCGCGTTCGATGAAGAGAGAAACGCTGTCGTCCTGGTTGGCGGCAACAAACAAGGCAAGAACCAGAAGCGGTTTTACCAGAGCCTCATCGCAACCGCTGATGAACGCTTCGACGAATGGCTTGAGGTGGAATGAAAGGAAGATCGATGGCAAAGCTGAAGAAAACAGCCTTTGGAAATGCCGGTGATCGCATTCGTGCGCTGCCGAAAGACCGTCGTGAGCGTATCGAAGCGCTTGCCGGCGATATGGCTGCAGAGCTGCATCTTTCCGAAATCCGCAAGGCGCTCTCGATCACCCAGAAAGACATCGCCGAGAAGACCGGTCTGGCCCAGGGCGAGGTATCGCGGTTCGAGAATGCTGAGCTCACCGGCGCCAAGATCGGATCTCTGGAACGCTATGTTACCGGCATGGGCGGCCGTCTGCGCCTTCTGGCGGAAATGCCCGATGGCACAACGGCCGAGATCCCGATGAAGAAGGGTAAGCCGGTCAAATCCCGGGTGAGTGCGGCCTGACAATGATTTCGCAGGCCTCTTGTTGCCGGAAGACGGAAACCTCTACCGCCAAGCTGCGACCTGAGACTGGATCGCGGCACAATCCGGGATTCCATCGATAGACGTCAGATACCGCCGAGCGTCGCCTAACGTCGTGTTTTCAAACTTGCACCGCCCGAAACAGGCCGCGAGTTTCGTGTCATGGCGGTTGATGGAAAGCACCAAAGACCTGGGGGTCAATGTGCGTTTTGGAGAAGGAAGTTTCGTGATCCACCGACTGAATCAATGGTGCTACGGCGTGACTTGAGGCGGCTCTTGCTCGGAAGCACCAAAAACCTGGGGGTCAAGCGGCCACCTCGATTTCCTGATCCGTGTTTGCCGCATTGAAGAGCCCGGGATACCAGGACTGGAACCTGGTCCTGAGCGTGCCGTCGAGCACGCGGGGTCTGGTCTGGAGCATGAGGTGCGCTCCGGATCTTGACCATCGCATCTGCTGCCTCTTTGAGAGGCGCTTTCCCACGACCGTGTTGACCGTGGATTCGACGAACGCGGTCGACACCCGCTCCACCTCAACGCATGAGCATCAGAATGCCCCGTACGAGCGCAGGGGAATTCGTCGCAGATTGTCGACCTGAGCGTTCGAAGAGGGTCGTTTTGAGCGACCCTTGCGCAGCCATTCCTGAATTTCCCGAGCGGCCGCGATGCGCCTTTCCGCCTCGTCACCGCGCTCATCGTCGATCAATTGGCCGCGCCTCAACGCCGCGAGCATGTTGACCTGGCGCAAGGTCCGCAAGATCAAGGGCGCAATGTCGTCCGTGCTTGGGAACCACCAGGAACCTGGGGGTCAATCCGTTGCGGAGAAGAAGGTCTCGCGATCCACCGTCTGGATCATTGGTGCTTCCCGACGTGAGCCGGGCACCCGTCGGGGCACCCGGCAAGTGTCGGGTCAAGCGAGCGCGAGAT
>JAJEAC010000077.1 GCA_022824315.1 Silicimonas sp. | reverse complement strand
AATGCGTGATGGCATGACCGAAAAAGCGTCGATCACGCGCGAACCTGATCGAAATCCGCCAATTTGGCACGTCGACGATTCAGTACAAGACTCATTCCGGGCAGGAGGGCCGCTGCGTTTGCATTGGAATGAAGATCAGTGGTGGCAGCATATGACACGGCGATGAAACCGATTGGTTACGATGGGATGACGGCGGATGAGGGGATTTGATGCAGGGTGTGCGAAGAGGTAGCGGACGCGAGGGCTTGGGGCTGGCAGGCTGCCTGACGGCGGCTGGCACTGCAAAAGACGCAAGATTGTCGCGGAGGAAAGGCAAGTCGCAGACAGACAAGCAAAAGCGTCCATTCGGGTCGCGGCCCAGCTCATGGGGAGGCGCGACCGGACTCGAACGGGTGGTGACCCGCCGTTGCGTCCATCCGGCTGGGATGGCGACGGGCCGGGTCCATTCGGCCACGGCAAGCCCGTGCCGTCAACCCGTTCCAGGGCGGGGCGGCGGATGGAAGGCGTCACCGGACCGGCGCGCACTGGAATACGGCACGCGCTCGGAACGCGGAAACGCGGCTTGACGGTTTCGGTCGCAAAAGCATCGGAGCGGGTCGCGACGGTTAGATTGCCGATGTGCCGTCCGTGCGGCGA
This sequence comes from Silicimonas sp., assembly GCA_022824315.1. GTDB lineage: Bacteria > Pseudomonadota > Alphaproteobacteria > Rhodobacterales > Rhodobacteraceae > JAJEFO01. The sequence continues at coordinate 14,185 of JAJEAC010000077.1, read as the reverse complement.
TTGCCGCGACCCGCAAGCCCGCCGTGAGAAGACCATGGGTTCAAGTGTCTTGCGACGGGCCACCCCGTCCCTGTCACGACGCTGCAAAGGCGTCAAGTCCTGTTGCAGCAGGCGCCAAACGCCATATGCTAACCGGAGCTCGCATCCGGCAGAAACGGGGACACCAGGCATGAAACTGACCGCGATCCTTCTCGGCGGCGCCGTTCTGCTGACCGCAGGCGCCTGCACAAGCAGCCAGATGCCCGAAGAAGACGAAGGCAGCATCCGCCGTACAAGGAACACGGAGTTCTCCGGGCCGCACCTGCGGGTGTTTTTGACGCTTGATGACGGCACCGACCTGTCCGTCAACACGACGGACGATGCCATCGCGACCATGGTCGATGAAACGTTCATTCCGGGTCACGAGGCCCGCAACTGGACGTTCGTGCAGGAGAACGAGGACGGGATTGCAGTCGTGTACGCCCTGGTGAGCTGGGACAGCGCCGATCCGGCCGACTACCTGATGGCCGGATGGTGGGCGCAGTTCCACGATCAGGGTCTTGACGATCTCTCGTTCGAGAACACGACGCAGCATGCCATCTTGGACGGCCCTGAAATCGATCCGGACTTCCCGCCCGAAGTTCCGGCTTCCGGACAGGTAACCTATGCCGGCCAGGCAGGCGGGCTATACCGATACGTTCCGGGAAGCGACTTCGGGGAGAATGAAGGCGCGTACGTGCTCGATGAATGGGACGGGATGATGACGCTGACAGCGGACTTCACGGACGGGACCGTGAGCGGCTGCATCGGCTGCGTGGGCGATCTCGTCACGCGACGGGCGCATTTCGGCGTCTTCCTCTGGGGCGACGTCCCTGATGTCCGGTCGGTCGCGGAAGGCTATGAACTGCACCTGGATGCCGCGCCCATTGGTCAGGACGGCAAGTTCGAATGGGACTCGGTGCAGGTGGTGCACCCGGACCGCGAAGTCACCCATTCGGAAGGCTCTTGGGGAGGCGGGCTTTCCAACCTGCAGGACGCGGCCGGAAATCCTCGTCTGGCCGCAGGCTTCGTCGGAGCGGGCTTCAACGAGGCAGACGGCAGCACGGGGACGTTCGGCGGGGCGTTCGTGACGCTGAGCGAGGAATGGGACGAATAGCCGACCTCGCCGCTGAAAGCGGCCTGAATGACGAAGCTGGACAACTCCGGGCCCCGCGCCTTTGGTGACGCACGTTGCCGCGGCTGTCGGGATGTTCTCGCTTCTCATGACGCAGCGGAGGGGCTTGATTCAGGGGGTGCGGAGAGGTCACCGAATGCCGGACCTTCGGCAGACAGTCCGACCGTCGGCCTACCACATTGCACAAGACGCAAGAAGGCGAGGAATCATCGCTGCAGCAACATATGTCCCCAAGCAGCAAGGTCGCTCCCCATCAGAAAGTACGTTTCCCGACACGGCTCATGGCATCTGCGACCTGTCTGTCGCAAGTGCGGGACAAGAGCCGATGGTCTGCAACTGGCCATGAAGGCATCGCAGCAGGAATGCCCTCAACGCCAATCGCTGGAACAACATGGAGCATCGCCTTGACGCACACGCAGCAAGGCATCCAGGCCAGCTATTCCCTTGCGCAGCCGACAATCAGGGCCTTGATCGGTTCGAACAGGTCCCTAAGGTGATCTGCATCCCTTGCTTCCCGCTTGATGTGCGTCAGCACGCCCTTGAGAAGCACGGACAGGCTCTCGAGCGCAACGCCGTGCTGCCCGAGATGACGTTCATGCGGCGCGAGCGCGGACCGGATCGCGCTCTTGTACGTCTCCCTGATCTCCCTTCTCCTGTCCTCGGAAAGCCCGTCGCCGATTTCCAGTATTTCGTCGAGATGAGGAAGTCGTTGCATCGCCTCGAACGGGACTTCCGCCAGATGCGTGAAGAGAATGTCCAGCCTGCCTGGCAGGTCGACGACGTTCACGCAGTCGCGCTCGACGTCGGCCCTTGACTTGCCCGCATAGTGCAGAAGCGCCGCGAAAATGAGGTCTTCCTTGCCGTCAAAGGCATTGTAGACGGTCTGGCGCGCCACGCCCGATTCCGTGGCGATTTCAGCCATGGAGGTCTTGCCAACGCCGTAGTGGGCAAACAGGCCAAATGCTGCCGTCACGATTTTCAGGTCTCTCTCGTTCATTGCGTTCATGTCTTCTCGATAGACAATTTTGCAATGCTTGTCAAAATGCGTTTGACATCTGCACTTCATCGGTCTAGTCGTGCAAACATGCCGAGCTGCCGTTCGGCTGCCTGACCGAACAACGAAGCCGATTGGAGATCGCTGCACATGCCTACCAGTCTCAACATCAACGGCCAGACGCACATGGTCGATGTTCCTGACGGAACGCCACTGCTTTGGGTCATTCGCGACGAGCTTGAACTCACCGGGACGAAGTTCGGGTGCGGAGTGTCGGCCTGCGGTGCCTGCACCGTTCACGTCGATGGTGAACCGGTCCGCTCGTGCCAGACATATGTCGAGGACGTCGAGGGAACGGAAATCACCACCATAGAGGGTGTTGCTTCGGAAGTCGCGAGCGCCGTGAAACAGGCATGGAACGAGTTGAACGTCGTTCAGTGCGGGTATTGCCAGTCAGGCCAGATCATGTCGGCGATCGGCCTTCTGTCGGAAAACCGGACCCCAACGTTCGACGAGATCGAGAACTACATGTGGGGCAATGCCTGCCGCTGCGCCACCTACCAACGCATTCGTGCCGCCGTTCAGCGTGCATCCGAGATCCTGGAGGCCTGATCCATGACCACGCAAATTACACGACGCAGTTTCCTGAAGTCGGTCTCCGCCCTGTCAGGCGCCGCGCTTGTGGTCGGTTTCGACGCAGGCAACGCGCTGGCAGGCGCCGGCAATGCCTCGGAGTTCACGCCCTTCGTGCGAATCAGCGCCGACGGCAAGGTCACGGCCCTGATCAAGCACTTCGAATGCGGCCAGGGAACGGCCACCGGCCTTGCGACCCTCATCGCGGAAGAGCTGAACCTGCCGCTGGAACAGGTTGAGGCGGAGTTCGCGCCCGCCGATGCGGCGAAGTACGGAAACATCCTGTTCGGCGGCATCCAGGGCACCGGCGGGTCCACCGCCATGGCCAACTCCTACATGCAGTACCGCCAGGCCGGCGCCGCCGCCCGCGAGATGCTCGTAGCCGCGGCCGCGGAGGCCTGGGGCGTTCCGGCCGACAGCGTCGCCTTGGCCGACGGCCAGCTGACCGCAGGCGGAAACGCCGCGCCGATCGGCGATTTCGTGGCATCCGCGTCTGCCCGGGACGTGCCGGCGACGCCGCGCCTGAAGGATCCTTCCGAGTTCTCGGTCATCGGCAATCCGGACACGCGGCGACGTGACAACGGTCCCAAGACCGACGGGTCCGCCGTCTATGCCATGGACCTTCATCTGGAGAACCAGATCGTGGCCGTCATTCTTCGCAGCCCTCGGTTCGGCGGCACCCTGACTTCCTTCGATGACAGTGCCGCAGTCGATGTTCCGGGCTTCATCCGCGCCGTTGCCCTGCCGACGGGCGCAGGAGCCCTGGTCTACGGAGTGAACACGTGGGCCGCGCTTCAGGCCCGCGACGCGACAGTCGCCGAGTGGGACTATTCCCAAGCCGACAATCGCGGTTCCGACCAGATCAAGGCAGATCTCCTGGCGGCAGTGAACGCCGACGCCGAATTCGACGCGAAGGGCAGCGCAGCCGAAACGGCTGAACTGCTCGACGGGGCCGCACAGGTCATCGAGCGCGATTTCTTCTTCCCGTATCTCGCCCACGCGACCATGGAGCCGCTCACATGCACGATCGCGCCGACCGAGACCGGCGTGATGCTTTATGACGGTTGCCAGATGCCCACCGGCGCCCAGATGGCCCTGGCGGCAGTGCTGCAGATTCCGCAGGAAAACGTCGAGGTCACGACCCTCTACGCGGGCGGCACGTTTGGTCGCCGCTCGACCCAGACCGCGGACTACCACGTGGAAGCGGCGCTCGCCTTTGCGCTGAACGGCGGGCAGCAGCCCGTCAAGCTGGTCTGGTCGCGCGAGGACGACATAAGGGGCGGGTACTACCGGCCCGCAGTGGCGCACAAGGTGCGCGTCGGACTTGACGAAGGCGGCCGGATTGTCGGCTGGGACCATCGCGTGACAGGCAAGCCGATCTTCAAGGGCGGGCCCTGGGATGCATTCATCGTGCAGAACGGAGTCGATTCCTCGTCCGTTGAAGGCGTGCATGACACGCCTTACGACATCCCCGGCCAGCATGTCGGCCTCACGGATGACAGGTCGCCCATCACGGTGAACTGGTGGCGCTCCGTTGGCCACAGCCATACCGCTTACGTGATGGAGACCATGATGGACATGGCCGCAGCGGCCGCCGGCCGGGATCCGGTCGAGTATCGCATGGAATACCTGAACGGCGGCACGGCGGATCAGGTGCGCATGGCGGGCGTCCTGCGTCTGGTCGCCGAAAGGTCGGGCTGGAACGGTCCGCTTGCCGAGGATCGCAGCCGTGGCGTCGCCGTGCACAAGTCCTTCGGCACGTTCGTGGCGGAAGTGGTCGAGATCTCGGGCGATGCAGAGGACGGGATCGTCATCGAGAAGGTGACCTGCGCGGTGGATTGCGGAGTTGCGGTAAATCCGGACGTCATCATGGCCCAGATGGAAAGCGGGATCGGCTACGGAATCGGCCACGTGATGCGCAACGAGATCACCTTCACCGATGGCGAAGTGGACCAGTTCAATTTCCCGGACTACGAGCCGCTTCGGATCAGCGACATCCGGGCCATCGAGACGCATATCGTGAACTCGACCGAACCGCCGACAGGGGTGGGCGAGCCAAGCACGCCTCCGTCTGGTCCGGCCCTGGCCAACGCAATCGCCGTGGCAGGTCCGCGCGTGACCCACTTGCCGATGGCCGCAAACGGGGTGCGTTTCTTCTGACCACGAACGGGACAGGCGCGCGTGCAGCGCGCCGACGCTGACGCCGAGGCGCTGCTCACCCAACGCAAGGAAGCGGATGATGCGGCCTTCATCGTAGGCATCAAGCAGCAGTTCGGGCTCTGGAATCCTTTCCCCGGCACAATGCCCTGTCACGGCCGGAGATATGGGCAGTCCGGTACCCGACCGCGAATCCCTTGTTCCAGATGCAACCCAGGAAGTTGGAGACCTCAAATGAAGCTCACCTTGATCATTGCGTTGTTCACCTCTTTTGCCGCGCCGACAGCATTCGCCGAAGGCGACGTCGGAGACCCGACGGCGGGCAAGCGGGCATTCTCGCAGTGCCAGGCCTGCCATGTGGTCGTTGACGGCGACGGCAACACGCTTGCAGGCCGCAGATCCAGGGCCGGACCTAACCTCTTCGGCATGATCGGAATGCAGGCCGGCACGGTTGAAGGCTTCCGGTACAGCGCGGAACTCGTGGCAGCGGGGGAGCAGGGGCTGATCTGGGACGAGGAGACGTTCGTGGCCTATTCGCTGGACCCGGTGAAGTTCCTGCGAGCGTTTCTCGATGACAGGAAGGCTCGAGGCAAGATGACGTTCAAGGTCCGCAAGTCCGAGGATGCCGTCAACTTGTATGCGTTCATCAAGTCGGTCAGCCCGTCGGCCGAGCAGGATTCGGAAGGCAACTGAACCTGACGTCCTGACGTGCCTGCCCGATCCAATCGGTCACGGGCTTGTTTCGGTCAGCATCAGGCGTTACGTTCACACCATGATGGCAGACAACCCTCACGATACCGCCGAACGCATTGCAACGACCGAGTCCGATCTTGGATGGATCAAGAAGATTGGCGGTTATGTGATTGTGGTCGGGGCCGCTGGCTTTGGTGCAGTCTTCTGGCAACTCTACAGCCTGAACGGGAAAGTTGCCGCAATGGACGCCAAGCTAGACGCGATGGCCGCGACACTTGCCGTAATTGCCGGAAACTAAAAGAACAAAATTCCTGCGATCGGGGTTTCGAAAGAAATTATCCTTCCGGGAATTGCGCCCCTTCCCCCCTTCATAACCCTGAACGAGGGCCTTCCCATGCTGCCCTGCCCTGCGATCACGGGCGCGGGCGGGATCGGTAACGAAAGGATCAGGGCGATGGCAAAGAGTCGGTTGGAACGTGTGCGGGCACTGCATGAGCAACGCCGGGCCGATGGGCTTTGCCGTGATTGCGGCGGGCAGATCGAAGATTGGCTCACAGTCCGGGGGGCACGCCTGGCAACAAGCGCAGGCGGATCAGGTGCAGGCGTTGCGCGGATCGAAACCGATACCAGAAGCGGGCCGACACTGACGTGCCTGCCCGATTGCGCGATGCTGAATTTTCTGCAATGCGGGGTGTACAGGCAGGAATGCAACGAAACTCGGTGAGTGGTGCTCACTCGCCACCCTCGCAATGGACGAGACCATGCAACCAGAAGGAGACTCTCGATGAATCATCTTGCGACTGGATTTCTGGCCCTTGCAGCCGCGGGAACCCTGGCCGCTTGCGGTGGCGGCGGGGCGTCGTTCGACGGAGATGCAGCAATCTCGCTGACCGGCTCCGTCGAGCCGAAGGAAACGGTTGCCGATCAGGCGGCACGGTCTGTCGAGACAGCCGAAAGGGCAAACGCCCTCGTGGCTTCAACGCTTTACGGAGAAGTCGAAGGTGAGGATTTCCATGTTGTCGCCGACTGCAGCGGCACTCGTTGCAGCTTGACGGCTCATTTGGCCGAGGTTTCCCTTCCCTTCGGGGAAATGGTCCTTGAAGACCTCCTGAACCTGGAAGCAGCGCCAGGCGCGCGAAGAGCCGTTCTCGCGAAGGACGGCATCACCCTCGTGGAACGCCGCGGCATGGCCGACAACCCGTACCGGGAGTACGGCGCGTGGATGGATCATGGTGCGTTTTCCGTCAGGACCGGAATGCGATCATCCGACGCCCCTGTCACGACCTTGAGGGGGGCGCTTGTGGGCGGCGAAATCGCGGGGTCGCGCCCGCTGGCGAGCGCGACATGGCAGGGCGTGATGGTCGGCACCCCCGCGCGAGGCGACAGACGTGACGACATCCTGCAGGGCGATGCAACGCTGACCTACGATCTTGAGAGCCGGACGCTGGACGCGGATTTCACCGACATCGTGAACCTTGACCGCAACGCCGCTCACACGGTCGGGACGGTGAGCTTCGACAACGTCCCCGTTGATGGTGACGGCACCTTTGGCGACGGCAATGTCGGCGACCAGATCAGGGGCGCCTTTGGAGGATCCGGCCACGAGGAGGCTGGCGGCGTCTTCGAGAAGCGTGGCATTGTCGGCGCCTTCGGGGCAAAGCGGCAACCGTCCAACTGACAGATCAAACGAATTCGGGACAGACTCTCTTCGGACTCTGCCCGTGACTGCCGGAAACGCACACGGCCCGAGTTCAAGGCCGTTGCCTTCCCTTGTCCAGCGCACCTCATTGTCGCCAGCACGGCACCGCCCGCCCCTACGCGTTGCCCGATTTCTTCCTGTAGACGCCCTGCGCAATGCGGTCGATGACCATTGCGCAGAACAGGATCGCCAGACCTCCCAGAAGCCCCTGTCCCTTCGCCGCATATTGCAGCGCTTCAAGAATCAAGGCACCCAGCCCTTCCGCGCCGATGAGCGAGGCGATCACGACCATCGACAGTGCCATCAGGATCGTCTGGTTTATGCCGGTCATGATCGACGGCAGGGCGAGCGGGAGTTCGACATTGAACAGAAGCTGCCGTTTCGAACAACCGAACGCGATGGCCGCTTCCTTGGTGCTTTCCGGCACGCCGCGCATGCCCAGGGCCGTCAGCCGGACCACAGGCGGCATCGCGAAGATCAGCGTGGCAAGGACGCCCGGCGGCTTGCCCGTGCCGAAGAACGCGATGATCGGGATCAGGTAGACGAAAGCCGGCATGGTCTGCATGAAGTCCAGCACAGGTTCGGCAAAGGCGTAAGCTCGCCTGGACTTTCCGAACCAGATGCCCAGCGGTATGCCGATCAGAACGCACAGGAACGCCCCCGCCCCTATCAGGGCGACCGTGATCATCGAAAGCTCCCAAAGACCCATGAAGGCAAGATAGGCCAGCGCCGCCGTAGTGAAGATCGCCACTCGGGGGCCAGCCAGCCGGAAGGCCACCACAATGGCGATGAACATCACAACGGGCCATGGAGTCTGGATCAGAAGCACCTCAAGCCCGTCCAGAACCCATTTGATCGCCCGCGTGATCCCGTCGAAGGCGCCGCCGAACCTGTTGGCAAGCCAATCGAACCCTGCATCCCCCCGGAGGGCAAGAGCGGCAAAATACTCCCGACCGACGGGAAACTCCTCGATGCTCCAGCGGTCGCCGAACAGGCCGCCAGTGAAGCGTGCGACCACGGCATCGGGATCCGCCAACGTGAAGCGGATCAGCGTCAGCGGCCAGATCGCCGCCAGCCCGATCAGCCCGAAGACCGCGCTGCGTCGGCTGAGACCCACCTGTTCGGGCCTTCCGGATCGCCAGCGCAGGTATTGCGCCTCGTAGGCATAGTTTGCGTACAGACCCTCAACGATCTTGACGAAAACGAGGAACGCAAGGCCGAAGAGCAGGATCGACAGGCCTGCGGCGTTTGCGGCCTCGGCCGCCTCGAGCGCGGCCTCGGCGGCGGCGCGCAAGTTGTCCGCTATGCGCTGGCTGGCATCGGCATCGGCGGTCTCGCCCGCGGCGCGAAGCTCGGCCACCCGCACTTCCCGGGCTTCAATGTTCTCTTGGATGCGGTTGTATCGCTCCAATTCCTCGGCGCCCAGTTCGCCCCAAAGCCCGCGCCCGACCTGCACCAGGGCGAACAGCTCGAGGATCAGGAAAGTCCAGAAAAAGCCCCACGCTCCGCGGGCGGCACCCCAGATCGGCCCAAGAATCGCCGCAGTCCGGTTCCAGGAGACAACGAAGCCGGTCTTGCCCTCGATCCTCTTGAATTCCGTGTCGTAGTAGCTGGCACTCTCAACAGCGAACGCGTGAACGTCGCGGCTGTCATCGCGCGTGTCGCCGGCATGGTCTCCAATGGCACCGCTCGTGTTCGTGGTCATGCCTTGCCCCCTTGAATGCCCTTCAACAGCGTCGCTCGGTCAACGATCCCGATATCGGCGTCGTCGTCGCCAGTGATGACGATCACGTGGTCCGTGGTGATCGCGATGTCGATCAGATGATCCAGATCGGTTCCGTGGTGCGCCCGCGGTGACTTGTCTAGATCGATCGGGCGAGACGGAACGTATTCGTCGATCGGAACCATGATTGAATGTGCGAACACGAGCTTCAGCTTCGAGATTCCCTCGACGAAGTCGCGCACGTAGTCATCGGCAGGCCGCGTCACGATGTCTTCTGGCGTGCCGATCTGAACGATGCGGCCATCCTTCATGATGGCGATCCGGTTCCCGATGCGGATCGCCTCGTCCAGATCGTGCGTGATGAAGACGGTGGTCTTGCCCAGTTCGGCCGACAGGGTCATGAACTGGTCCTGCAACTGGCGCCTGATGAGCGGATCAAGGGCGGAGAACGGCTCATCCATCAATAGGACATCCGGGTCGGAGGCCAAGGCTCGCGCCAGTCCGACGCGCTGTTGCATCCCGCCAGACAGCTCGCGAGGAAACCTGTCTTCGTAGCCGGTCAGGTCCACGCGATCAAGGCACTGCTGCGAGATTTCCCATCGGCGAGACTTGGGCTCGCCCCTGACCTGGAGCGGAAAGGCGACATTGTCGCGTACGGTCCGGTGCGGCAGGAGCGCCATGTGCTGGAACACCATTCCGATGCGCTTGGCACGGACTTCGCGCAGTTCTGCATCGTTCAGTGAAATCATGTCCTGACCGAGAACGGTGATGCCGCCAGCAGTCGGTTCGATCAAGCGGTTCAGGTGGCGGACCAACGTGGACTTGCCGGAGCCCGAAAGGCCCATCACGCAGAATATTTCCCCTTTCTCGACCGAGAACGAAACATCCGCAATTCCGACCACGCAATTGAATTCGCGCAGGACATCCGCCTTGCTGAGATTGCGGGCCTGCACTGCGTCCATCGCGGTGCTTGCGCTGGAGCCGAATATCTTCCAGACGTTGCTCAGCTCGATCACGGCATCAGACATGCTGCCCTCCCGGATCGAAGGTCATGGACCCGGCCAGCGGACTGGCCGGGCCCTGAAACGAACCGACTTTCAGTTGAACCAGGAATCAACAAGGTCGGAGTTTTCGGCCACCCATTCGCGGGCGAACTCGCCCGGGTCCCTGCCGTCAACCGAAAGCGCGAACACGATGCCGTTCACATGCTCGGTGTTCAGCTCGACATTGGCGAGCATTGCCGCGGCCGCCGGGTGCTGTTCCTCCAGCGCCTTGGAGTAAAAGACGTGCAGCTTTGTGGAGTCCCACGCAGTGCCGGCCATCGAGTTCTCAAGCCAGTTCGGATCGTCCGTCGGCTGCTTCACGTCCCATTCGGCAGCGTCGAAGGGCGGCTCCTCCAGCTTGACCAGGTCGTAGAGAGAGAACATGTGATGCGGGGTGTAGCAGTAGAAGACGATGTTCTCGTCCTGGGCGATGGCATTGTCGACCTGAGCGAGCGCCAGCGTCTCGTCCATCTCCATCAGGTTCATGGTTTCCGCATAGCCGTAGGTCTTCGCGCGGATCTTCTCCACGTTGGTCGAGGCCCACCCAGCTGCGCCGATCCAGACCTCTCCCAGGCCGTCGCCGTCGGTATCGAACTGCGATGCAATGGTCGGGTCGGTCAGGTCGCTGAGCGACGATATCCCGGTCCTTTCCTGCGTGTCCTTGGTCGCGCAGATGTGCTGCTCCGCCAGAACGGCATTCGGATTGAACGTCACGGTGCCCTTTTCGATCACGAACGTGTCGTGCAGGTTCTGCTGGTTCGGCAGCCAGACTTCCGGGTGCACGTGCATGGCGCCGGAATCCATCGCTTCGAAGATCACCGGGTTCGAACCGTTCTGCAGCGCGACGGACAGGCCGAGGTTCTCTTCCAGCGCGACTTTCAGGATGTGCGCCGTTCCGCGTACGGATGCCCAGTTCGGCACGCCGATGATGACGTCGTCCGCAACCGCCGCGCCAGCGCCGCCGAAGAGTGCCGTTGCCGCAATGAGTGTCTTGAGTTTCATCTGATCTTCGCGCTGGAACCCCCGGCGTTCAGGCCGGGGACGAAAGCGCGCCCCTTTGCTGTTTGTGTTGAAACGGGACGGGCGAACCACCGCCCGCCCCGAAGGCGAGTCGCCCCGCTTGGACAGAAAGACCGTGATACAGCTTTCGCTGCCATGCGGCCTGCGTCGCTCTCGGGGTCGCAAGCGCTTCCCCGTTAACGCAGCCCGAAGGCGGGTTGCCCTCGCACAACTTGATCACCCGCATTCCGATTCGCCAAGTCTCGTGCCTCAACCAGCGTGTCTGTTGACGAAACTTCCGAAGCCAGGAACCGGAAAAGCATCCCAAGACCCCAAGGCGTGCCCTTGACGTTTGGTTCAAGGCAAACTGGATCATGGCCTCCTTTCCTGTACTGGTCAGCGCTGGCCTTCGGGGAATCAGCCCCTCAAGCCTCTCTGGGAGAAGTCGCTGACACATCGTCTCGTTTCAGCGCTTGGCAAAGGCAATGGACGCCGCCGCCGCCAAGCGTGAACATCGACATGTCCGGATCGTAGACATCAAAACCCATGGCACGCAAGCGCTCATTAAGATTCCTGGAACCCGCCATGGACAACACCTTGTCGTTTCCGAGCGCGACGAGATTGACGCCCAGGTTCCTGGCCTCGGCATACCCCACATCAACCAGTTCGGTGCCCCAGCCACGAATGATCTCGACCAGCCAGGGCTCCATCGCGTCGACACATGCAACAGCAAGCTTGTTCGCCAGGGGGACGATCAGGCCGTCCATGTGGACGAATTCCCGGCTGATTGGAGCCACCAAAGCTTCCCAGCCTTCGGCTTCGACAAACTGCGCGACCTGCTCGGCGCCCTCTTTCTCCGAGCGTTCGCCGCAGTAGCCTATCAGGACCCGGCCAGGTTCGATGATGTTGAAGTCGCCGCCCTCGAAATGGCCCGCGGTCGCGAAATTCCAGATTGGAATGTCGTTCGCCTGATAGAACCTGATTGCCGACACGTAGTCGGCGCGCCGGACCTTGAGTTGCATGTGACAGATCAACGCACCCCACGGCGTCATGGCCGAACTGTCGCGCGCGAAAAAGTTGCGGTGCAGCACCGGATCGCTCTCCAGATAGTGGCAAGTGACACCGTTCTCTTCGTAGATCGAAACCATTTCAGCATGTTGGGCCATCGCGATCTGAAGGTCGAACCTGACCCCTGTGCGATGCGCATTCGCCAAAGTTCGACCGATCAGTGGCCCGGCCTCAACCCACTTGTAGTAGTCCGGCTGACCCAGAAGCACATGCCGCAAGGGACCGTGGTCATTCGTGATGCCCCAGATCGGGGAAATCGTTGCAGTCTGGTGCATTGGAAACATCCGCCATGTCGCGAACACATGAATGCAGTAACGCCCCGGCCGAACTCGTGTCAAGCAAATCCGGGATGGCCGATGCAACTCGTCCCGAACACGGGCGCCGACTTCCGGTCCTACGCAAGTTCCAGAGGCCTTTCGCGCTTCCAAGACAACTTTTGGCGGCGTTACTTTGTACCGCCGCCGCTCGTGCCACGGGCGTCAGCGGTACGGCGATGCCGATTTTCAACGACCAATCGGAAACTGCGTTAAGAAGCCCAGGCCGTCACGTTCAAGCCGTTGACTGGCTGCCTCTCTTTTGGGACGTTCAATACCATGCTTATTCAGCTTGCTTTTGGAACGGTGCTGACTCTTGCAACCGTTCTGATTGTCGCCGTTTCATGGTGGGTGCTGCAAGCCATGCTATCTCGTCTACAGGCATGGACGGCCATGTCGTCTCACGGGGCCCGGCTGATCGCGGTCCTGGTTCTTGCGATGACATGGACGCTCTGCATGATTGCTGCCGCAGTCTCGTTATGGGCCGTGGCATTCCATGGCCTTGCCGTCTTTGCCGACGCCGAGGAGGCAGTCTATTTCGCGCTTGTGTCGTTCACGACGCTTGGATTTGGCGACATCTTGCTGCCCGAGAAATGGCGACTGCTCGGAGGCGTCGCCGCGGTCAACGGGCTCTTGTTGTTTGGCCTGCTCGTGGCGGTGCTCGTCGAGACGCTTCGCAGCATTCGCCTAAGCCAACTGGGCGGGAAGTGACCTGCGGTCTCCCGGAAGTGCGCGGCGACAGATCATGCACCAGAGCGGTCACCCCGGCAACGCGGCAGCTCATTCGCGAAAGTAGCGGAAGGTTGTTCCTGGTGCGCAAATTCCGTGATGTGGCGGTGGCCGGGGAATCGAGGCCAGATACTCCCCTGCTGGTGATCACGTGAAGCAAACCAGAGGGAAGGAAAGGCAGATTTTGCTGCGCATCATGGGTCGAAGTAAGGAGCCGTGCCGTCTTGGGCTTGAGCCTCTTCGAATCGCTGTGCCAGCACAGGCATTGGTTGGATTGGCAAGGCACCGCCAGGCTTGCAACCTTGATGGGCGCGATTCTCGTATGGTTCACTCTTTGATTCCATGATGTTCTTCTCGCGAATCACGCGGCAAGCGCGACCTGCGCCACCGGCCGGTTGTCGTTGGCGCATTGCGGAGGCTTCCAGCCGCCGCAGCGGTTCCGGCGCGGGGCCACGGCGGCCGCAAGGCGCCGAACAAGCGCGTCGTCATCGGGCGCTTCGGCCGGGTCGGCCCCGACGAGGCGCGCAGGAAGGCGCGCGACATGCTCGGGCAGGTCGCGCGGGGCGAGGCACGGCTGGGCGACGGGGAACCAGGCGATGTTGCTGCTGCGCTCGGTCTATCGCCGGCCCTGCGCAGACCACGAGGGCCTCTTATGAGCCCCACTCTGTCAAGCCCTTTTTCCCTTCCCCCTTCAAATCCATGTCGAAAAGGTTGTTGTTGCTGTCCTGTGGATCTTGTGGGCGAGAGGCCCGCGAGTGTGGGGCACCGGTGGGCGCCGCCCGGGCGGCGTCCACCCCATGCCCCAACCTCCCCCCCGGCGCGCCCCCCCCGGCCCTAACGGCTCGTCCACAAGATCCACAGGACCCTCCCGGATCGCGACATGGACGAGGCCCGGGCATTCCTTTCCAAGCAGCAACCGTCTCCGCGTCGCCTTCTCGTGCCGTCACATTGTTCTTCTCCCTGTTGTCGGATCGGCTCAG
>JAJEAC010000065.1 GCA_022824315.1 Silicimonas sp. | reverse complement strand
ACCCGAACGGGTCTCGCCGAACGCAAACCGCACATCCGGCCCCACGGTGGAAAATGGCTGAAGATGAAGAGAGAAAGGGCCTGATCCGAATGCCGTGAGGCAGAAAGATCAACGCTCAATTGTGGCCCGAGCAGTTACGGCGCTCTTTCGATTGGCACCGACGAGTGAATGGGCGGGCTCGCTGGTGGCTGTGAGCCGATCGCAATCGTGGGCATGGCCTGCCGGTTCCCCGGCGCGAACGGAATCGCGGTCTTCTGGCGTATGCTGGAATCCAGCCGAAACGCGGTGCAGGAAGGCGTTCCGGGGTCCGGCATCGGCCGCATCGGCGCCTTGTTTTCCGAAGATGCCCGCCAGATCGGCGCCTGCCGTTTCGGTGCCTATCTCGACGATCTCGAACAGATTGACGCGGCGCATTTTCGCATTTCGCCGGTCGAGGCGCACTTGCTGGATCCGCAGCTGCGGCTGCTCTTGGAGACGAACTGGCGGGCGCTCGAAGACGCAGGGATCGATCCCGATCTGCTGAAGGACAGCCGCACCGGCGTCCATGCAGGCATCAGCAACAACGACTGCCGGGGCTGATCCTCGAGGCCGGCGAAAGTGCGGGGCCGGCTGAACCCGCAGCCAGCCTGTACGCGGTCACCGGCACGTCCCTGAACACGGCGATGGCGGTGGATACGGCGTGCTCGTCGTCGCGGGCCGCGACCCAACAGGCGGTGACGGGCCTGCAGCGGGGCGAAGCGGATCTCGCGCTTGCCGGTGGGGTGAAACTCAGTCTCTCAGGTCGGCTTCTCGAATTTTGCGCCAACGCCGGAATGTTGTCGCCGGACGGCCAATGCAAGACCTTCGACGCCTCCGCCAACGGATATGTCAGGGGCGAGGGCTGCGGCATCTTGGTCCTGAAGCGGCTTGCCGATGCAGAGGCCGATGGCGACCGGATCTGGGGCGTGATTCGGGGCACGGTCCTGAACCAGGACGGGGCGAGTCCGGGTCTGACTGTCCCGAACGGGGCAGCGCGGGAACGCGTGATCCTTGCAGCACTCGAACGGGCCGAGATCCAGGCGTCGGGCATCGACTGTCTGGAGGCGCATGGGACCGGGGACCCGGCGCGGCGTGCATGCCCAGCGACGTTCTGGTCGGGCCGAGACAGCGGCTTGACGGCAGGGAGTCAGGCGCGCCACCGCGGCACTCGGACTGGCGTGGGAGGAATTCGGACCCAAACATGACAACTGCATTCAGGACGTGGCCGCGGCATTGGCGGGGGTGTCCCGGCGCTGAATGCTGGCCCAGAAGGACAGCTGGCCGATCTCCCGCATCTGGCGAAGTCTGCCACAAGAACACGTGTTGCTGGGACATTGTGAGCCGGGCCATCAAAATTCGCTTTTCAGAGTCGCAGGAACTCCTATAATCCTTCTACCCTTTCCATGACCCCCGGTGTCATGGCCCGGGGAACACGACCGAGCAGGTGTGAATGTGCGCCTGTTGAATCTCAAAACGCCGAGGAGGCCAATGCAAATGTCATCGACTGAAGACCGTATCAAACAAATCATAAACGACAATCTTGACCTCGATCGGGAGCCCAATTTCGACGCAAAACTCGTCGACTCCGGCGTGTCCTCCGTGGACTGCGTCTCATTTTTCAAGCTTGTGAACGATGAGTACAGTCTTGGATTGGTCGCTGAACAATGTCGGCAATTTGAGACCCTCAGGGATCTTGTGAGCTTTATCGACGCACGCGGTTGACGGAGAGTTCGGGAGCGCATGCATGGCGCATCGTTCCCGACACCCTTTGGCACAGTCCAGCCATCAATCAGTTCGAGGCCGTGTTCATGGGCCAACCCATGGCACGAGAGTCTCGGCGTCGCGTGCATGCAGTGCCGAGGAGCGCGCGTGGCCGGCGCGAGTGCTTCGTGAGACCGTCTCGGCGTCGATCGACCAAGCTGGCAGATGATGACTTCGAAGAACGTCCCAATCGAAGATACTGATCGGCAGGAAGCCGGGCAGCTGTTCGCGCCGGAAGAGGCAATTTGGGAGGTGCCAGCGCCTCTTTCGACATGCGACGTCGATCTGGACGAGAACACGGTCACCACGGTGCGTCGGCACGGCAACCCGGCCGGTCCTCGGCTTGTGCTCAGCCATGGCAACGGTCTCGCTATCGATCCTTACTATCCGTTCTGGTCCATGCTGACCAACGACTTCGACGTGATGGTTTTCGACATCAGAAACCACGGCAGGAACAAGGTCGGAGCCCAGCAGGATCATAACATCCCGACGTTGATTTCCGACCATGATCTCGTTCTTGATGCCATCGTTCGGGAATATGGCGAAAAGCCGACGGTCGGCGTGTTCCATTCTCTTTCGGCGCTGATTACTCTCCTGTCCTTCAGCGATGCCTTTTCTGCGCTGGTTCTGTTCGATCCTCCGCTGTGCAAGCCCAATGCCAGCGAACTGGAATTCATCCAGTCGGCCGAGCGAATGGCCGCAATGATCCGGAATCGGGCAGTGCGCTTCAAGTCCGAGAAGCAATTTGCCGAGCTTCTGGCCATCTTTCCCGGTTTTGCCCGTGTTGTGCCTGGAGTGCGCGAACTAATGGCGCGATCAACTCTTCGCAGGGTCGCCGACGGAGAAGGATATGAACTCCGCTGTCCTCGCGAGTACGAGGCCCAGATCGCGGAGTATGTGAGAAGTTTCTCGCCCTTGCTGGACTTGTCGACGCTGACTTGCCCGACGAAGGTCATCGGTGCGGACCCCACGCTTCCTTTCACGTACCTTCCCACTTTCGACCTGAGTCACGTTTCGGAGGTCGACTATGACTTCGTGCCCGATGCGACGCACTTGCTTCAATTGGAGGAACCGGAGCAATGTGCGGAAATGCTGCGAGGTTACCTAGCGACCCAAGCCATACAATAGGCCAATAGTCTGAGCGCGGACGGAAGGCGCGAATCGCGGACGGCGTCCACTGCCGGTCGCGCACCTTGCGCCACGGACGTCGACGCCGGAAGGGATGAGCTTGAAGCGCAATTCGGTGCTTGGAATTGCCTGCGGAAAGTCGTTGGAAGGAACTCGAAAGATCCGCGTCGTAGCCTGCCGGGATGGCGATCAAATGGCATCGGATTCACGTTCGAAAGCCGCGAGGACCAATGTCGGCTCGCCACGATCTGCAGCGTGGGCTACAGATCAGCAACGAGCATGAGTGCTCTCGCAGACTTTCGCCGCGTTCCCGGCCGAATGCGACTTGTGCCTCCGTTCTTTACGACCCGGTGAACCAGAACCTGCGGCGTTGGAAGGGATATCCCGGCACAGAGATGCGCCGCCGTGCCTCGCCGGCGAAGAGGCCAGCAAAATCGAGCGCGATTCCCGCCTCGTACGCCTGCGCCACCGATCGCACGAAGCCGCTTTCGCTTTCTGGGCCTACCTCGACAACGGCTACCTCCTCGAGATCCGCGAGCTGCGCCAGATCTCCGGACATCTCTGCGGGATGAAATAGACCGGCGCTCCACGTCGTCCTGTCCGGGGTCGCGCCCGATTGAATCTCTTGGCTCTTTGCATTGGCTCTCAACGGTATCTGTGCAGGCGCGAACGAGGCGTCTCCAAGGAACGACTGAATGTCTTCGGGCGTCAAGTCGCTGCAATCGGCTCCGGTCAGGTCTCCGTGCCTTGCTGCAAGGCGTGTGCCCGCGTCAAGATCGAACACGCCTGCGGCCTGCGCCGCCGCTATTCCGCCGACACCGCTGGCATACGCCGCTCCGGGCGAAACCCCAAGGCTTGACCAGAGCGCCGTCACTGCACATTGAAATGCATATACGGCAACCTGCATCAGCACGGGATCATCCGGAACCGCGGCGGGCGCTGCAATCGCGTCGAGCAGAGATTTTCCGCGCTCCTCATCAAGTGCAGCGTTGCAACGGTCAAATACTGCCCGTGCCATCGGTTCGCTTTCGTACAGCACCTTTCCGCGACCCCTCCAGTCACCCGCGTATCCTGAGTAGAGGAAAGCAGGTTTTCCGCGCCGCAGTGACGTCGAAGTGCCGCCATTGGTCGCGATGCGTGTCAGTCCGTCTCGCAACGTCGAAGCACTCTCGAAGACGACGCCCGCTCGATGCTCCAGATGACTGCGACCGACAGACGCCGTCCAGGCCATGTCCGAGAGAAGCGACGTGTCCGGGCCGTCATCGCACGCGGCGTCATCCGCGATTTCGTCGAGCCAGCCGAGATAGCGATCAGCCAGATCCTTGAGTGCATCTGGGGACTTTCCTGACAGGGGCAGCAACCGCTCGGAGCGCAGCCCGGGTCCGTCCTTCGCCAAGTCCATGTCCCCGAAGGGGCCCGGAAGGCGAATCGGTACGGGTTCCGCAGGTCCGGCCGGAGATCGGTTCATGCCGTTCACCGTCGACGCGTCGTCTTGTGCAGCGTAGCCTTCGACGAGCAGGTGGGCGTTCGTTCCCGAGATTCCGAACGCGCTGATTCCGGCTATCGGCCGGCGACCTGTCGCTTGTGGCCAGTCCGTCTCTTCCGCCGTGACCCGCACGGGCATACTGGCCCATTCGATGTGCGGGTTGGGAGTCTTGAAATGCAGGTGCTTCGGGATCACGCCGTGCTTCATGGCGAGAAGCACCTTGATGAGGCCTGCGACGCCTGCGGCAGACTCGAGATGACCAATGTTCGTCTTGACGGTGCCGAGCAGAAGCGGATGCTCCGCCTCACGCCCGCGTCCGTATACCGAAGCGACCGCACGCACTTCGATCGGATCGCCCAACTCCGACCCCGTGCCGTGAACCTCGAGGTAGTCGAGTTCGCGAGGCGCGATGCCGGCCTGCGCCAAAGCCTCTTCGTACAGGCTTTCCTGAGCGGTTCCGTTCGGGACCGTGAGCGCTGCGGCTGCGCCATTCTGGTTGACCGCAGACCCTCGCACGACGCCCCAGATGCGGTCGCCGTCCGCTTCTGCATCGCTGAGCCGCTTCAGGACCACCATGCCACAGCCTTCGCCACGCACGAATCCGTCCGCGTCGGCATCGAAGGTCTTGCATGAACCGGTTCGCGACAACATGCCGTACTCACGCATGAACCGCATGACCGATGGGGACAGGATGACATGCACGCCTCCGGCCAATGCCAGATCGACTTCGCGTTGCCTGAGGCTTGCGGCTGCCTGGTGCACTGCCACAAGCGATGCCGCGCAGGTCATGTCGAGCGGCACCGCCGGCCCCATCAGCCCGAGCGAAAACGCCACACGTCCGATGGCCACGCTGGCGGCAGTGCCAAGATAGTTGTCGTCCTTGCCCGCAGCAGCAATCAAGTCCCGGTATTCGCTGCTTCCCAAGCCGGCAAACACGCCTGCACGGCTGCCCTTGAGTGGTCCGGGATCGATTCCCGCGTCCTCAAGTGCGTGCCAACTTGTCTCAAGCAACATCCTTTGGCGCGGATCCATCATTCGCGCCTCGATCGGCTGGATGCCGAAGAATCTCGCGTCGAACCGGTCCAGGTCCTGGACGAATCCGCCACGGCGATCGGTGACTTCCTCGGCGTCCGGGTCTCCGACCATGCCGCTCCACGGCCCATCATCGGGACGTCCGTCGGTTACTGCGTCTGCGCCCGCCTTTAGCTGCTTCCAGTAGCTGGATACGTCCGGAGCGCCGGGGAAGCGGCACGCCATGCCGACAATTGCGATCCGGTCCTGATCAAGCTCCATTCCGCTTGGACGTTGCGACGCCGAGACGGCTTGCGGACCTGGCCCAACTTGCGGCGTTGGCTGTGGTTCAGGAGACGGTTGGGTTTGCGGGGTCGCATCGGGATTGACTTCACCGAGCTCGCTGTCGAGATGGCGAGCAAGTGCATGGATTTCAGGATAGTCGAACACCACTGTATTCGAGACCTTGCATGCACCTGAAAGCGCGCGATTGAGCCGGTTGCGGAGTTCCACCGCCATCAAGGAGTCCATTCCAAGGTCGAAGAATCCGACATTGGGTGCGGGTGCCGATGGCAACCTAAGCACCGCCTGCAGTTCCTGCTGCAGGAATGTCACCAGCAGGTCTTCTCGGTCACCCGCGCTGATATCTGAAAGGCGAGAGAGCAGATCGTCGGACGAAACCCCGGCATCGGCGCCGTCTTCGGTGGCCGACGAGAGCAAGTCTTCGAGAAAGGCCGGACGTTCTTCAACCGCCTCTTCGAATACGGACCAGTCCATGGCCATTACGACGGAATTCGTGACATCCTGACGAACGAGTCGGTCAAACGCCTTCATGCCCTGCTGCGGTGTAAACCAGCGTCCGCCAAGAGCTGATCTTTGTCGCTCAATCCGGTCCTTCTGCTCCGCCGCTTCACCGATGTCGGACCAGGCTCCCCAGGCGATGGCTTGTCCGGGCAGGCCCAGCGCCCTGCGGTGGCCAGCGAGCTGGTCCAGAAAGGCGTTTGCCGAGGCATGGTTCGCTTGACCCGGATTGCCCATGACGCCGACGCGGCTGGAAAACAGGATGAAGAAGTCGAGATCGCGGTCAGCTGTCGCGCGGTGCAGGTTCCATGCGCCGAGGACCTTCGGCCAGAGCACCGTTTCGAAGCGATCCCAGCTTTGATTGCCGAGTGCGCCGTCCGACAGCACGCCGACGCTGTGAATGACGCCTGCGAGGGGCGGCAACTTTTCATCCATCCGCGCCAGCATTTCGTCGAACGCCGTCGCGTCGGACACGTCCGCGAGTTCCACATGTATGTTTGCGCCCTTGCTTTCGAGCGCACGAATGGCCTCCAGTGCATCCTCGTCAGGAGGCCGTCGACCGTTCAGAACGATCGTCCCGGCCCCCAAGCCCGCAAGCCAGTCAGCCACGGCCAGACCGATGCCGCCCAAGCCACCGGTAACAAGGTAAGCATGATCGCTCCGAAGCCGGCCCGTCCCAAGCGGTTGCGTGGCGACGACGATCTTTCCGACGTGTCGTGCCGAGCGCATGAATCTCAAGGCTGCCCCCGCCTCGGCGAGTGGCCAGCGGCTGTGGATGATCGGCTGGATTTCGCCCGCCGCGAGCCGTGCCACGACGTCCCTGAGAACCCGTCCCACCCACTCAGGATCGGTTTTTTTCAAGACGTCGAGTTCCAGGATGGCGTAGGCGACGTCCGGTCGCACTGCAGCCATCTCTTCTTCGCTGAGAATGTCGCGCCTCGCCAGTTCCACAAACCGGCCGCCCTGCGCCAGGCACGACAGGCTCGCGTCGATGAAGCCCTCGCTTGTCAAGCTGTTCAGGACAACGGTCACGCCCGCACCGTCCGTGGCATCAAGGATCTCTGTGCCGAAGCTTGTTTGGCGGCTGTCGAATATGTGCCTGACGCCAAGCGACCTCAGATAGTCCTGCTTCGGCGCGCTCGCCGTCGCGAAGACCTCCGCTCCGGCGGCTTGCGCCAGCTGGATCGCCGCCAAGCCAACACCACCGGCCCCGGCGTGGATCAGCACGCGGTCGCCGGCCTCTAGCCCGGAGAGTTCGTAGGACAGCGCCGCGGACACGAAGGCGCTTGGCACCGTGGCCAGTTCCGTGGCCGACATTCCCTCGGGCGCGGGTGTCACCAATTCCTCATGCGTGATCATTTCTCCGGCGAATGCACCGAATCCCAGGCCGACGATGCGGTCCCCCACCGATACGCTGGTCACGTCCGAGCCCACGCCGACGACGTGACCGCACATTTCCCGCCCCAGGTTTCCTTCTTCGATGAAACCGAGCGAGCGGAAAACGTCCCAGAAGTTCAGCCCGGCGGCCTCGACAGCGACTCGGACTTCCCGCCCTTCGAGTGGCAGCGCGGGCAAGGACTTGACGCAAGGCTTTTCGAATATTCCCGTTGGATCCGGAGTCAGCACCCAGTCCGATTCCGCTGGCAGATTCAGCCGTTCCGGACCGTCGTCGGTCCGTACCAGGCGAGCGACCTGACGGCTTCCCTGGCGCAAGGCGATGTGGCTTTCCGAATCCGGAAACATCAGCTCATCGACGAAGTCGGCCCCAAGCGACGTGAGAGTCGGATCCAGATCGATCATCCGCGGCACGAGGTGTGCCGCTTCACGCGCCACGGCCTTGCCGAACCCCCACAACGTCGCCCCGGCCAGCGCGCCGTGAATCTCGCGCTCCAGCACTTGTGCGCCCCGGGTGATGAACCACGTGCCCTTTTCCGGGATGCGGTCGGAATCGGCAACCGCCTGGACGAGTGCCAGGGCGCTTGCCCCCGCATGCTGCACATCCTGCTCAATGTCGCGCGTGGTTGCCTCCGCACCGTGGCCGTCGAGCGCCGCGAGATGCACGACTCCGCTGAAGGGCGCATGGTCTGGCAGCTCTTCGAGAAGCGCTTGCCACGATTCGCGGTTCCGAACGTCGACACTCGCTGTCAAGACGCCTGTCGTTTCGGATTCCGTACCGTCCCCTGAATCGTTGTTCACGACCAGGACAGTCTGGTTGCGGGCCGCAAGGCCGTTCGCAAGTTCCGCCGCAACGCCACCGCTATCTGCAACAAGAATCCACGTTCCGGGCGCTTCGGACACCACGCCCGGGCCCTGTGCCACGATCACGCCGCGATCCGGCATCTCGTCAGGTCTCGACACATCGAGGCCCAAGACTTTCGCAGCACCGAATCCTGCGTCGTTGAGCGCGCGGCACCACACGTCGGGGCCCGCCAAGGCATGATGCGGCCTGTAATCGTCGGCAAACCTCCACCAGCCGTCGAGTTGTCCGAACGTCAGGTCCATCCAGCCCTGGCCGCGAAGGTTCTCGAGCGCCAACAATTGTCCCGACGGCGCGAGCAGCGTCAGGCAATGACCGAGAGTCTCGTCGAGAAGACGCGTAGCGTGGAGCACGTTCGATGCGATGATCAGATCATAGGCGTGAGCGTCAATGCCTTGCTCAGTCGGGTCTTTTTCGATGTTGAGAGGGCGATACTCGATGCAGCCTCCGCCATCTCCGAAGCGCGACTCGGCTTCAGCAAAAAACCCCGCCGAAATGTCCGTGTACATGTAATCGAATCTGCCTTCGGGAAGTTCCGGCAGAACGGAGGCCGTTGCCGAGCCGGTGCCTGCGCCGACTTCGATCACCCTCAATCGTCGATCTGCGGGCAGATTGGCCACAAGTGCCCGGACGGCGTCCTTGAGCAACCGGTTGGCCGCGCGCGCAATCGGCGCATTCAGATACAGATCGCCCGGCGTCGGATAGCCACTGCTGAACAACAGAGTGAGCGGGTCCATTTGGCCACGCAGGACATCGGGCAACGCGGCCCCGCAACGCCGGAACAGCCCGATCTCCGTCGCCCCGTGCGGATGGCGTTCGGCCAACTGGTCTGGCAGCGTCTCCGGATCCGGCGAAATGTCTTCGGGCAAGGGATCGTCATGCCCGACGATCACATGGAAGCCGTCGCCGTCCTCCCGCAGCACACCGGATCGTGCCAGCATCTCCAGCAATCGGCGGAAGACGCGTTTGTGATCATCAATGACGCCGAGCTGCTGACGCAGCTCCTCGGACACCACGACCTCGCCCGCGCTACGCCGCCAACCTAGCCTTTCAAGCGTCCAGAGGGCGCGGGAACGGGACCATCTTTCGAGGTCTGACAAGAGCGCAGACCGATCGGCTCGCGTCACGTCCTCTTCTTCGAGATAGTCGGCGAGCGGCATGAAGCCGCCCGCAACGATCGCTGGTTCGGGCAGGAAATCCGCTGCGATGATTGCCGGCTC
The DNA here is from genome assembly GCA_022824315.1 of Silicimonas sp. GTDB lineage: Bacteria > Pseudomonadota > Alphaproteobacteria > Rhodobacterales > Rhodobacteraceae > JAJEFO01. The sequence goes on along the minus strand of JAJEAC010000065.1, from coordinate 4,239 downwards.
GAGGGGGCACTCGCGCCAGACGACCTCGTACAAAAGTTCGTCCACGCTCTCGATCGCCGAGAACAGCGCCGCACGTGTCGCACGCTTGATCGTGTATCCGTCCAATCCACCGAGCAGTGCGCCGTCGGGATCGTATATTCGCAATTGGCCGCTCAGGACTTCTGCGGGTTCTCCTGCCTCGGCATTCGACACGTCGGGTGCTTCACTCATTCGCACGTGGCAGACCACCTTCTCGGGGAGGTCACCCGTCGTCAGCCACAGACGCTCCCAGCCAAACGGCAGGTAGGTCGTCTCGTCTTTGGCCGACCCCTGAATTCGCGCTGCGGCCACAATCTGAAAGCACCCGTCCAGCACGAGCGGATGAATGCCTGGAGAAGTTCGGCCGGTCTCGTTTCGCATGGACACTTCGCCGAGAGCTTCGCCCGGCCGCGCCCATAGCTTTTCGAGCGTGCGGAAACTCCCGCCGAGATCAATGCCGGTGGCCGCCCTGGCCCGGTACAACGTTGCGGGGTCCACAGGGGAAAGGTCACTCTTTAGGCTCTCAAGGTCCACACCTTGCCCGGCACCCGTCGCGTCCGCACCGGCGGCGATCCTGCACTCGGCGTGCAACGTCCACTCCGCCTCGGCCGATCCCTTGCTGAGTATCCGTGCAAGGCTCGGCTCTTCGTCGCCGGGATCGCCCAGTACAAGCTGCACCTTCCGGCCGCCCGAGTCGGATTCGTTCCCGCGAGCCTCTCCAGAGAACACGAGTGCATTGTGCAGCTGCATGTCTTCGACGACCACCGGTCCGTTTGATCCGGGCAGAGACACCGATGCAGCCATCGTCCCGTATAGCGCTCCCGGCGCTATGACCCGGTCGAACACGCGATGGTCGTTGAGCCATTCCGGGTCTGCCGGGAACAACTCCGTTTCGTACGTGACCTCGCCGCTGGCAGACTCCCGTCGCAGGCCCAGCAGAGGGTGGCCCTCGACGGAACGCCTCCGCTTCGGCGCACGAATCCAATAGCGTTCGCGCTGGAAGGGATATCCAGGCACCGAGATGCGGCGACGGGTCTCTCCGGCAAACAGGCCCTCGAAGCGGATCGGCAGTCCTGACTGGTACGCACCGGCTACTGCTTCGGCGAAGCTGCCCGATGCTGCGTGCAAATCATCGGCCACGGGCCGCATGCTCGACAACACGACGGGCGCGCGCACGGATTCCGGCCAGGCCGAGGACGCCATGGGGGCCAGGACGGAGCGAGGGCCAATCTCAAGGATCACGTCCACGCCCAGATCCGCAAGCCTTCTGGCACCGCTGGCAAATGCAACGGGCTCCCTTGCGTGCCGACGCCAATAGGCCCCGTCCAGCAACTGGTCGTCGTTCACCGCATCTCCCGTCAGGTTGCTGATCACGGTCAGTTCAGGCGGTTGAATCGTGACGTGGCCGAGGGAGGTCTCGATCGCATCAAGGGCGGGCTCCACGAGTGCGCTGTGGAATGCCCGGGTCGTGTTCAAGCGGCGTACCCTGACACCTTCCGATTCGAGCCGTGTTGAGAGCAAATCCACATCCTCAACAGGACCGCTGACCACCTGGTGCAAACCGTTGTCCGCAGCAATGTTCACGCCGGCACCGGTGGACTTGCCGTTCACGGCATCGACCGCAGACGCCACCTGCTCCGGTGGCGCGAAGACAGCAGCCATCGCACCCGATTCAGTCTCCGACATCAGCGTGCCGCGCGTGCAGGCGAACCGCATGCCGTCCTCAAGGCTGAAGACGCCCGCCGCCTGTGCCGCCGCGATTTCTCCGACACTGTGCCCAAGAACCACGTCGGGGCGAATTCCCACGCTCGACCACTGTGCCGTCAGCGCACATTCGAGCGCATAGAGGGCTGGTTGCTCCCAAGCTGTGTCGCCCAGGTCCCCGCTGTCTGCGCGACCGAACATCACGTCCAGCAGCGAAGTGCCGCGCTCTTCGAAGAAGACCTTTTCGCAACGATCGAAGACTGACCTTGCCACCGGCTCGCGGTCATAAAGGTCGCGACCCATTCCGGCCCACTGGCTTCCCTGCCCGGTATAGACAAACGCGACAGCAGATGCTGCAGACGGTGCCGCTTTGTCGTCTGTCCCGGCCAGTGTTCGAAGCTGTTCCCGCAACCGCTCAGCACTGTCGAAGACGAGACCGGCACGACAATCGAAATGACACCGCCCGACGCCTGCCGTCCATGCCATGTCCGCGAGCAGCGGTTGCGACATCCCGGCTTCGGTCGAAAGCTCGTCGGCTTGTTCGTCGAGCCATGACAGGTATCGCTCGGCAAGCTCGCCAAGTGCCGGCGCAGATTTGCCGGACAGCGGCAGCAGCCGAATCTCGCGTTCCTCAAGTTCCTGTTCGCACTGCGTCGAATCGACTGTGCCCGTCGGTTGTGACACCGGAACCGCCTGACCGGATCCGCAGACCCGATCCGGTGCACAAGGAGCGGCCTTCGAAGCCGGATATTCCTCGACAACGATGTGGGCGTTTGTCCCGGAAATGCCGAACGAGTTCACGCCGGCAAGGCGCGGTCGCCCATTCCGGGCCGGCAAGTCCATCATGGACGAGGTCACCTGCAACGGCAGTTCGTTCCAGTCCAGGCTTGGGTTGGGATCATTGAAGTGAAGGTGCTTCGGGATCACGCCACGCTGCACCACCAGCACGGCCTTAATGAGGCCGGCGATTCCGGCAGCCGATTCCAGATGTCCCAGATTCGTTTTCACGGAACCGACAAGCAGAGGCTGGTCGGCCTTTCGGTCCTTGCCATAGACCCTGGAGACGGCGTTGATTTCGATTGGATCCCCGACAGCCGTCCCGGTGCCATGCGCTTCCAGGTAGTCGACGTCCGAAGCCGGAACGCCGGCCTGCGACAACGCGGCTTCGATCACCTGCTCCAGCGCGGGCTCGTGTGGCACAGTCAATCCAACACTTGCGCCGCCGTGGTTGACCGCAGCGCCTCGGATCACTGCCCAAATCCGGTCTCCGTCGGCTTCGGCGTCGCGCAGTCGTTTCAGGACCACTGCTCCGCAGCCCTCGCCACGCACATATCCGTTCGCGGAGGCGTCGAACGCCTTGCACTGCCCGTCCGGGGACAACATCTGCGAGTCTGCGCGCAACTCGAAGATGCGGGTGTTCAGAATGGCCTGGACCCCGCCGGCGATGGCCAGGTCCGCCTTGCCCTGCTGGAGATCTGCTACCGCGTCGTGCACGGACACAAGCGACGACGCGCAGGCAGCATCCACGGCCTTCGCCGGTCCCATGAATCCCATCACGAAGGAAACCCGTCCGCTGGTTCCGTTCAGGTTGGTGCCGCTCAGGGCGTACAGGGACTCCGCGGCCTCGCCGGGCCTCTCGGAATCCACGACAAGCATTCGGTATTCGTCGTTGCTGATGCCGGTATACACGCCGGTAAGGCTCTCTTTCAGCCGATCAGGGTCCATCCCTGCATCCTCGAGCGCCTGCCAACTCGTCTCCAGCATCATCCGTTGCTGGGGATCGAGCAGTTCGGCCTCAACCGGCGAGATTCGGAAGAAGCTGGCGTCAAACTGATCGATGTCATCGACGTAGGCGCAGTAGCGGCAGGCTCCTTGGAGGTTCAATGGGTCGTTGAACAACTCTTCAAGGCGGTTCGGCCCCGAGCCCGGCACACCGTCCAATACCGAGTTGCCGCCGGATTCGAGCAGGTGCCAGAAGGAGCGGATGTCAGGCGCGCCAGGGAAACGGCATGCCATGCCCACGACTGCAATGGGCTCAGCGCGTCGGGATGTCTTTTCGGATTGTTTGACCATGTCTTCCTAGTATGCCCCAAAATCGTTGAATTGCGTCCCAATTGACGAAGTGAGCTTATCCCTTCGCCTGCGGCCTCACAAGATATTGTGGCGGCGTTCGTGCGGCTGGAACTGCGGATTCGGTACGGCTTCCACTTTGCGGCGGTTGATCGGGTTCGGACCGCGAAGAGCGGTCCGGAGCCTGGAACGGCGGGGCGCTTCTGCAATCAGCGTACGGATTTGGGTCATGAGGATCCGGTGCGCTCGTCGAAGAGTCGCGGAACGACGCGGCCGGCAGTGCGAAGCCGAGTTGACCCTGCGGCTGGGGCGCCGAAATCTCGTCGGCGTGGCAACGCGGCGGGCGTCGACGAACCGAGCATTCGGCAGGAATTGGCTGCTGTGCACCACGGTGGTCGCCGTCGCCGAGGTCTGGCGCGCGCCGTTCGCGCATTCCCGGAGGCCGCG
>JAJEAC010000139.1 GCA_022824315.1 Silicimonas sp. | reverse complement strand
CGGCAAGCCCCTTTGCGACGAAGTCCTTCAGGCTGGAGTCAATCGACACCAGGGCGCGCCATTCGCGGACCATGTTCTTGTCGTCGCAGCACTTGTCGCGGAGTTCCGAAAAGGAAATGCCCGGGTTCGTCTTCATGTGGGTGGTGATCGAGGCTTCCACCTTGTCCTCGCGGCGACGGCAATCGTCGACCAGTTCCTGGGTTTCGACGACGGTCTTCACGTCGTCATGAGCCAAGAGAACGAACTGCACGTCACGTTCGATCAGAAACCTCTCGATCTTGCCGTAAGTTGCGCGCACCACGTTTGGGTCCTCATGGAGATAGAGAACCGGATTGAAGGGTGGCAACAGCGGGTCGGCGAGGACCAGAGTCTTGGTCGAAAGCTCGAAAAAGCCCACCTCAGACATTGAATGGCCGAGCACTTCGACTACCTCCAAAGCGACGCCGCCGCCTAGATCGATCACGTCGCCATCCTTGATGAATTCCTCGATCGGGCCTTCGGTCGGTACCATCCAGTCGAGATATTCCGTGTTGAGATCAAATTGTTCGCCCTCGGGGAATGCGTGCACGATGGATTTGGCGTTCAGCATGTTGTCGGCCACGCGGTCCGCGCGGGCGTGATGACCCAGAATCCTGCAGCCCGTCTCGGCCTTGAGCCAGCCGTTGTTGCCGACGTGATCCATATGTTCGTGGGTCAGGAGCAGGAAGTCGAGGTCGCTGCGCGCAATGCCAAGCTCTTCGAAGGCTTGCTTGAGCGCCGGCAGGCCACCGTAGAGGCCGCTGTCGATCAGGCCGATCCTGTCGGTGCCGCGCACAAAGAAGACCCGGGTTGCCGTCTTGCCTTCGTGATCCCCCGGCAGTCCCATCGAAACGCCGGAAAATGGGCCGGACTGATGGCTGATGACCGACTTTTCCATTGCGGTTCTTCCTCTATTGCCCTTCGAAGGCAGGAACGCGTTATTCCTTGAAGGCGACGATGCCTTCGTTGCAGTGTTCGGTCGCAAAGAGAGTGTCAAGCACGCGTTGTTCCAGCGTCAACCAGGCATTGAGCGCCGCATCGAGCCCATCCTCAACGACACGCTTGGCTGCCCGCAGTGCTACCGGCGCACATTCGTCCAGCGCTTCGGCGAGCTCCATCGCCCGCGGCATAAACGCATGACGTGCGCCGGTCTCCAGCGCCGCGTCGATCTCGGCCTCTTCGGTGGCCGGCATCATCCGTCCCGTCATCAGGATGTCCTTGGCCTTCGTCGACCCCAGCACACGTAGCAGGCACCGTGTCCCGCAACCGCCCGGGATGGTGTCGAGCTTGATTTCAATGTACCCCAGCTTGGTCCTTTCGTTGACCAAGGCAAGGTCGCAGCACATCGCCAGTTCGGATCCGCCACAAAGCGCATGGCCGTTGACCGCGCCGACCGTCGCATCGTGCAGTCCCACAATCGGGTCAAAGGTCTGGCGCGAGCGGCGCTGGAGTCCATCAGACACGGTCTGTCCTACACCGCGACAACCCGCGATATCCGCATCAGCCACAATTCCGCGCCAGGTACCGGTCACGATCTGAACCTGGACCTCGTCCTGCCGTTTGCAATGGTCGGTTCAGCAAGCCCTGCCCTGGAATCCCCCGCTTGGTCATCCGACTGCCGGTGCCCAAGTCCGCAAGCGTCTGCGTGCAGAGCGGTTTGAGCATCAATTGCGTGAAGTCAGGAATCCGGATGCCATCCAAGGCGCCTGGCGCGTCGGTCATTCCGGCGTCCTCCCAAGGGTTGCGAGAAAACAGAGGCCCTCTCAGTTGGTAAAGCGTGTTACCATACCGAACTTGCCAATAAAACAAAAAAAGATTCAAAATCGAATCGAAACTGGGAACGGGATTGCCGACATGGCGACAATGGCGGATATCGCGAGGGAGGTCGGCGTGTCTCAAGGTGTTGTTTCACGCGTCGTGAACAACGACCTAACCCTCAGAATCAGCAAAGAAACGCGGCACGCGTCGAATCCAAGAAAATCGAATTGGGCTACTCTCCTAACGTTGTGGCGCAATCCCTTGCCGCGGCGCGTTGCGCCAGATCAAGTCAGCAGGCTTTCGCGTGCCTGACAACTTGTCGGTGATCGCCATTCACGATTTGCAATTCGCGCCCGATCTCGGCGTTCCACTGACCGTGGCCGCGATGCCGCTTTCGGAAAAGCGTGAACAGGCCGTGAAGTCCACCTGTGTCCCGCAGCCGTCAGCCAAAGGATGTACTGGTCTCAGCCAACGGCCCGAGCTCATCGTCCGAAAGAGTGCCGCACCCCCGATTGCGACCTAGCGCGCTGACCCGGGATTGCCAAGGTGGTCGCGTTCGACGCCGACTTCGTCGGGCTTTGCAAACGTGATTGAATGCCGGGCGTCGCAATTGATCAATGCGAACTCCCGGACACATCTGAGGTGGAATTGAAGGAGGCGTTCCTGCCCGTCTTGACAGCCTGTCGGGCCGCTGCCTCCGGCCCGGCATTCTGGAACGAGACGTCCGCGCAATCCATGGCTGATGCCGCAGACGTATTGCCTGCCCGAACGAGTCGACCTATTGTCCCGACTGCCTGCAGCGATGGCGTCGCTGCCCCGGCGGTGGTCCGGGTCCAGGAGATCATTGCCCTGTACGCCGGGGCGATGGCCAGAGGAGAGACCGCCATGGCTGACACCCGCCCCGAATTCCTTGTTCTCGAAAACGGCGAAAAGGCCAAACTGCCGTTTGCCGCCGGAGAGTATGCCGCACGTCTGGAAAGTCTCCGCGCCGTCATGGACCAAAGGGACATTCCGGTCGTTCTGCTCACGTCGATGCACAACATCGCCTACTATTCCGGCTTTCTACATTGCGCCTTCGGTCGTCCCTACGGCTGCATAGTGACCAAGGATCGATGCACGACAGTCTCGGCAAACATCGATGCCGGCCAGCCTTGGCGGCGCTCGATCGAGGACAACCTCATCTATACGGACTGGAAGCGCGACAACTACTGGCGCGCGGTGAAGTCCATCATTGGCACGCCTGGGCGGCTCGGCATCGAGGCGGATCACCTGACGCTTGCCGCCGAACGGACGTGCCGCGAAATGCTGGGCATCGACAAGCTTGTCGACATCGCGCCGGACACGATGCGGCTCAGGATGGTCAAGTCGCCTGCGGAAATCGCGCTCATCAAGGAAGGGGCTCGCATCGCTGACATCGGAGGATGGGCGATCAAGGAGGCGATCAGCGTGGGCGCACGCGAAATCGATGTCGCAATGGCCGGACGTGACGCGATGGAAATCGCGATCGCCAACACCTGCCCGGATGCAGAATATCGCGATACCTGGGTCTGGTTTCAGTCAGGCATCAACACCGACGGCGCGCACAACCCTGTGACCGGCCGGCAGCTTGAAGCCGGCGATCTCCTGAGTCTCAACGTGTTTCCGATGATCAACGGATACTACACCGCGCTCGAACGCTCGCTCTTTCTCGGAGAACCCGATTCCGAAACGCTCAGGATCTGGCAAGCCAACGTTGCGGCGCACGAACTCGGCCTCTCGCTCATCAGGCCGGGGGCGGCGTGCTCGGGAATTTGCGCGGAACTCAACAGGTTCTTCGAAGACGAAGGGCTCCTGCAATACCGGTCTTTCGGATACGGCCATTCCTTCGGCGTTCTCAGCCACTACTATGGGCGCGAGGCCGTCCTTGAATTGCGCGAGGACATCGATACGACCCTGGAACCGGGCATGGTGATCTCCATGGAACCCATGCTGCTGATTCCCGAAGGCCAGCCAGGCGCCGGCGGGTATCGCGAACATGACATCCTTGTCGTTGGCGAGTACAGTGCAACCAACATCACCGGCTTTCCCTACGGGCCGGACCAAAACGTCATCGGGGCCTGATGCACGGGCGGCTCCGCTGGCCCGTGCCCGGTCGCGCAATTTGCGGGGATCATGTGTTTGACCCATACCTATCCAGCACATGAAAAACCAGCGAACACGGGACGACCAATGCTGGGGGACGTCCGGTGCCGGCGTCCCGCAGAGGCGGATGGACGGGCGGCAAAGGTCGGGCGGGATAGGGAAATGGAACACGCCACTGGCCTGAACCTGATCCACACATTGTGGCTTGGCCATTTCATCCGCCTTACCGCGGGGCCAGAGCCTTGTCTGTCGTTCAACAGTGCGTGCGATTCCGCGAATGCATCGATCGCGGTACCCTTTATTGTCGAGAACGACACCGGACGGCGGTCGCATGATCTGACCGTGAAATTCTCCAATTCTGATGTACCTCGCTTCGACGAATTGGTCGTCGTGCCAGGAACCGCTATGCCGGGCCGACCGCACGACCGCGTCGGAAACAGAATTCAAATCCTGAAGGATCTGGACCATGACGTGGACAACCCAGCCGCGGTCTGAGGCCGGAGGCGTCAGCTTTATTCGTGTCGGCACGGGCCCGAGGCTGTACCTGATCCACGGCGTGGGCCTACGAGCGGAGGCGTGGATGGCCCAGGTCATCGAACTGTCGGCGACACAGGATTGCCGCGCCCTCGACCTTCCTGGCCACGGCACCAGCCGCGCCCTGCCGCACCCCGCGTCGCTAGCACAGTATACGGATCGCATCGCGGCGGCAATCGATGCACCGGGTGTTGTGGTCGGTCATTCGATGGGTGCGATGATCGCGCTCGACCTGGCGGTCCGGAATCCGCATCTGGTCAGGGGCGTTGCCGCTCTGAACGCCATCTATCGCCGCAGTCCAATTGCTGCAGAGGCAGTGCGGCGACGCGCGGCGAGTCTGTCCGCCACGGATCAGGCTGATCCGGAAGCCGCCTTGACGCGCTGGTTTGCCGATCAGGACACTGCCGAACGACGCGCATGCCGGGAATGGTTGACCGGGGTAGCCACTGAGCACTACAAGACGGCGTACGAGGTGTTTGCGGCGCAGAATGGACCTGCTGATGTGGATTTGGCGCGTCTGTCCTGCCCAGCGCTGTTCATGACGGGTGGAGACGAGCCCAATTCAACCCCGGAAATGAGCATGGCGATGGCACGGATCGCACCGCATGGCCGTGCTGTCATCGTAGAGGGCGCCGCACACATGATGCCCATGACACATCCGGATCCGGTGAATGCCGAGCTTGCGGCACTGTTCCGTGAGGCGTCCCGATGACTCCGGTCGACCCCAACGCCCTGCGCGATGCCTTTGGCAGGTTCATGACCGGCGTGACCGTTGTGACGACGCGGGAGCCAGACGGAGCACCCCTTGGGTTCACGGCCAATTCCTTTTCTTCGGTTTCCCTCGATCCGCCGATGCTCCTGATCTGCACCGGCCGTTCGTTGTCGAGCCACGACATATTCGCGTCCTGCACTCATTTCGCCGTGTCGGTACTGGCCGAGGGACAGGAAGACGTGTCAAACGTCTTTGCCAGCTTCAAAGGGGACCGGTTCGCCCAGATAGCCCATGGCTCCGACGCCAACGGGATTCCCGTGATCGACGGCGCCTTGGCGCAGTTTTCCTGCCGACGGATGCAATCCATCCCTGCAGGCGACCACACGATACTTCTGGGACAGATTACCGGGTTCACGCACGGGGACGGGCTGGGTCTGGGGTATGCGAGGGGGCAGTATTTCAGCCTTGGCCTGGAACGCGCCGCGATGGTGGTCGACAGCACCCGCCGGATCGTCGCGGCGGCGTTGGTCGAACAGGACGGCCATATCCTGCTGGAGGAGACGCCGGGCGGGATGCGTCCTCCACAGTTCGAGTTCGAGGCTCCCGGCAACCTTCGCGCTGCAATGGAGGCACGACTGTCCGGCTCCGTTCGCTTGGGAAGCGCCTACTCCATCTTTGACGACCGGCCGACCAACACCCACTACACATGTTTTCTGGCGCAGGCCACGCAAGGCTGTGCACTGGTGGGAAGGCTTGTCCCGATCGACGACATCACCGGGTTGACCTTCGAGACACCGGCAATTGCCGCTCTGTGCAAGCGTTTTGCCCTCGAACACAGCACTCGAGATTTCACCCTTTATTTCGGCGACGAGGCGTCCGGAGACCGGCACGAGATCAGATAGGAGTCTTGACCATGGAATTCTCGCTGTTTGCCCATATGGAGCGTCTGACGCCCGACCAGCCGCATGCCGAGCTATACGAGGATTTCATATCTCTGTGTGAAATGGCTGACGAGGGCGGGATGCGGGCGATCTGGACCGGTGAACATCACGGAATGGAATTCACCATTGCGCCCAACCCCTTCCTTTCGATCATGGACCTGGCGCATCGCACCAGGAATGTCCGGTTGGGCACTGGCACCGTCATCGCGCCGTTCTGGCATCCGATCAAGCTGGCCGGCGAGGCTGCCGCGACCGATCTGATGACGGGCGGCAGGCTGGAACTCGGAATTGCCCGTGGCGCCTATTCCTATGAATACGAGCGCCTCATGCCCGGGCTGAACGCCTGGGATGCCGGACAGCGGATGCGGGAAACCGCACCTTTGCTGCGTCAGTTGTGGCAGGGCGATTGCGCCCATGACGGAAAATACTACAGCTTTCCGGCGTCCACGTCCTCACCCAAACCGGCGCAACCCGGCGGCCCGCCCATTTGGATTGCCGCCCGCGACCCCAACAGTCACGAGTTTGCAGTGCAAAACGGATTCAACGTGCAGGTTACGCCGCTTTGGCAGGGCGACGAAGAGATCCAAACACTGGTGGGCCGCTTCAATCACGCCTGCGCCGGTTATGACGGGCCGCGCCCCAAGATCTTGCTGCTGCATCACACCTATGTTGGGACCGATGTCGGAGACATCGATCAGGCCGTGCAAGATCTGACGCGGTACTTCGCCTATTTCGGGGCGTGGTTCCGAAACGAACGCCCTGTGTCGCAGGGGCTGATCCAGACACTTACCGCGGAAGAGATCGCAGCCAACAAGATGATTTCTCCCGAAGCGATCAGGAACGATCTGACCATCGGAACCGCGCAGCAGGTAACTGACCGGCTGAAACGTTACGAGGACCTGGGCTATGACGAATTTGCGATTTGGATCGACAGCGGCATGACGATTGATCGCAAGCGTGCGTCGCTGGCGCGGTTCATCGACGACGTGATGCCCGCGTTTGCGTGAGGATGCCATGACCGAAAGACCACACTTTCAGCTTTATGTTGATGGATCCTGGACCGAAGGTGCTGCCGCCCAAGTCATGGCATCGCAGAATCCGGCTGATGGAAGGGACTGGGCGACCTTTGCCTGTGCAGCAACCGAAGACGTCGATCATGCCGTAGCTGCGGCCCGCCGGGCGCTCCAGGATCCAGCGTGGCGCGATTTGACCCAGACGGCCCGGGGGCATCTCTTATTCAGGCTGGCCGATCTTGTGGAACAGAATGCCGAGCGGCTTGCCCGGCTGGAGACCACTGACAGCGGAAAGCTCTTGGCCGAAACCGCGGTCCAGACAACCTATGTCGGCAGCTATTACCGGTACTTCGCCGGGCTGGCTGACAAGGTCGAAGGCGCTGTGCTACCGATCGACAAGCCAGATATGCATGTCTTTACGCGTCGCGAACCGATTGGTGTGGTCGCGGCCATCGTGCCGTGGAACGCGCAGATGTTCTTGGCGGCAACCAAGCTTGGCCCGGCGCTTGCCGCCGGGTGCAGCGTTGTCCTGAAGGCGTCAGAGATCGCTCCCGCCCCGATGCTGGAATTTGCCCGGCTGCTCGACGAGGCAGGCTTTCCCCCTGGCGTTGTCTCGGTCATCACCGGGGACGCGGAAAACTGCGCCATTCCACTTACGCGCCATCCAGATGTGACGCGCATCGCCTTCACTGGCGGGCCAGAGACTGCACGTCACGTGATACGGAACTCAGCCGAGAATTTTGCCGTCACGACGCTGGAACTCGGGGGCAAGTCGCCCATCCTTGTGTTCGATGACGCTGATCTGGACAGTGCGATCAACGGATTGATCGCGGGAAATTTTGGCGCGTCGGGCCAAAGCTGCGTCGCAGGCTCGCGCGCGCTGGTGCAACGTGGCATCCTGCGAACCCTAGTCGAAAAGATCACGGAAAGGGCCGACAACATCACCATCGGGGACCCGCTTGATCCTGCGACCCATGTCGGACCGCTTTGCACAAGGGCCCAGATCAAGAAGATCGAGGCGACGCTGGCACAGGCCGTCGACCAGGGCGCGACCATCCACTTTGGTGGCGCACCGCTCGACCGGCCCGGAAACTACATGGAGCCGACGCTGGTGGAATGTGCCGGACCCGACACCAGCACACTTGAAGTGGAAATGTTTGGTCCAGTCATGTCCCTCTTGCCCTTCGATTCCGTAGAAGACGCGATCCGTCTGGCGAACGACACGGTCTTTGGCCTGGGGTCAGGTGTCTTCACGAACAACCTGGCCCGCGCCCACCGCGTGTCGTCCCGTCTGAAGGCGGGCATTTGCTGGGTAAACACGTACCGCGCGATTTCCCCAATAGCGCCCTTTGGCGGCTACGGTCACTCGGGATACGGGCGCGAAGCCGGGATCGAGGCGGTCCTCGACTACACCCGCACCAAGACAACCTGGATCAACACGGCCGATACACCTATGGCCAACCCGTTCACCATGCGGTGAACGGCGGGAAATGGCCAAATCCGGTGCCCGGATTGCCAGTGCCGGTAGTTTCGCTGGAGAACATGCACGTCATTCCACCCTGGATCCGAAAGACCCGCCCGACACTTGATTTATTCCGCAACGAGCGCAACGTCCGCGCCCGCCGCCTGGAAACGGCCCAAGTTGCCGTAGAGCGCGCGCAGCATGATGCCGCGTGCGCCGTTCATGTCCCGGTCGACGACGATGCTGCCGTCCGAGACCGTCTTCGCGCCGCCG
>JAJEAC010000023.1 GCA_022824315.1 Silicimonas sp. | reverse complement strand
TGCGGTCACGAATGTCCGCACGCCGGGGTCGAGGGCCACGACGGAGCGGACCTGGATTTCGTCCTGCCCCGTCGTGGCGATTTGCTTCTGGGCGCAGATGAACCGCTGCCCCCGCTCAAGCACGATTGTCGTGAGCTTCCTCCACGCCTCCTCGGGCATGGGTTCGGCCAGCTCGAAGGTCCGCGCGACGAACGCGCCCGACAGCTTCCGGACGACCAGGCGCTGACGCATGTCCTTCACGCTGCGGAAGGAAAGGCCGCACCTCTCGCCCGGAACGTACCTGGCAAGTGCTCGCAACTCCGTGCCTGCCCGGAGAACGGAGCGTTCCCGGCGCGGGCGACATGGCGCTTGCCAAGGTTCCTTGGTAAGGTCGCGCGAGCTCCGCAAGGGATTCCGCAGGTTACGAACGGAGAGGCTGATGAGCCGCCGCCTTCCCATTGGCATACAGGACTTCCGCACGATCCGGGAACAGGACTTCTACTATGTCGACAAGACACCCCTCGTCCGGAAGCTGGTGGACGAAGGGCGATTCTATTTCCTGTCCCGGCCGCGCCGGTTCGGCAAGAGCCTCCTGCTGGACACGATCAGATCGCTGTTCGAGGGCCACGAAGAACTCTTTCGGGGACTGAACATCCACGGACACTGGGACTGGTCGGCCGCGCATCCGGTGGTGCGCCTGAGCTTTGACGGGAAGTACAATGACCCGAAGGACCTTGAGCGCAGCATCCTCACGCAACTGGAGGTGATCGAGCGCAACGCCGGCCTTCCGGCTGCGGCCTGCGGGAGCGGGCCCGAACGCCTGCTGGATCTCCTCGATCGCCTTCACCGCAGGACAGGACGTCAGGTGGCCGTCCTCGTGGACGAGTATGACAAGCCGATCCTGGACGTGCTCCACGACCCGGAGCTAGCGACCGCCAACCGCGACTACCTGCGCGGCTTCTACGGCATCATCAAGGGCAGCGCCGAGCATGTACGCTTCGTCTTCGTCACCGGCGTCAGCATGTTCTCGAAGGCCGGCCTGTTCTCGGGCCTCAACAACCTCGACGACATCAGCCTCGACCCGCGCCACGCCACGATCTGCGGCTACACGGAGAATGACCTGGACCGCGTGTTCGGACCCGAGCTCGACGGGCTGGACCGGGAGGAGATCCGGTCCTGGTACAACGGCTATCACTGGCGGGGCGGGGAGCGGGTCTACAACCCCTGGGACGTTCTGCTGCTGCTCGACAGCAGGGAGTTCCGCCCCTACTGGTTCGAAACAGGATCTCCCACGCTCCTGTTCCGGATGCTGAAGGAGAAGTCCATCAGCCCGATGGAGCTCGAGAACCGGATGGCGGACATGTCGCTCGTCTCGAAGTTCGACCTGAACGACATCGGGATCGAGGCGCTCCTGTTCCAGACCGGCTACCTGACCATCGCGGAAGAGTGGGAGGAAGATCACAGGACATCTTTCCGGCTGGACTATCCGAACCTCGAGGTGCAACTCAGCCTGAACGACGAGCTCCTCAAGCATTTGGGCAAGGGGAGGCTGCCCCTGGACGAAGGCCGGGAGTTCCGTGAGCTTCTCGAGGCGAACGACTTCGAGGGGTTTGGCGACAGACTTCGCTCGTACCTATCCGGGATCCCCTACCAGTGGCACGCGACGGGCGACCTTGCCCGCTACGAGGCCTGGTACGCGAGCCTGCTGCACATGTGCTTCAGGGCCGTCGGGGTAGACGTCCGTGCGGAGGACGCGTCGAGCCATGGCCGCGCCGACATTGTGGTGCTGACGGGCGGACAGGTGTTCGTGCTGGAGTTCAAGATGGCGGACGGGGAAGACGGCGCGGACGCTGCCCTGAACGAGGCAATCACGCAGATGCGGGAGCGGGGCTACGCGGAGAAGTACCTCGACCGCAGGGAGCCGGTTCACCTGATCGGCGTGTCGTGCGGCCGTAAGGCAAGGAACCTCCTGGAGATCAGAGCCGAGCCGGCCTGACCGACCGACTGTCTGGACTTCGGGCCGGCTCTCCAGCGGCCTGATTGACAAGCCAGGACATCACTTTGGGTTCCCTTGTCGGGGCAAAATCAATTGCTCAAACACTCATGCAGCGGATCAAAGGCGATAGCGGCTGTTATGGTCGCCGGGACGCTGGTTCTTTCCGGCTGCGGCGGGGCGAGTGGCGACGCCCCGATGACGGATGGACCTGCCGACGCCGACATGCAGATGATGAAAATCGACGAAGCAAGGCAGGCGCTCGCCAGGGCAGAGACCGGGATCGCTACCGCCACGACCGACGCAGAGTTGCTCGCCGCGTATCAGGCCGTTCATGCAGCCGCCAACACTCTTTTCACGGTTCTCGAAACGAACGGAGGGTCAACGACCGACATCGCCGCAGCGGCAAGGAAGGCTGGCGAAGCGAAGGGAATGGTGGATAACCTGACCACGAAAATTGCGGATGCCGACGGCGCAGCGAGAGAGATGATGGCGGCCACGGTCGCGAAGCTGTATGCGGGGATCAGTGCTCCGAGTGGCGAGTTCGCCGCAGACGGAACAATAACCTTCGCAGACACTGACCGGGCCGCCGGGTATAACGAAGCGGGTACCGAGATCTTGTTGTCGATCGGCGACGGATTCGGCACCGCACGCACGGCAGTCTCAGCCACTCTTTCGGAAGACAAGGACGCGGTGGCTGGCACCCTTCATGGTTGGGCGGGCAAGAGGTACGCCGACCCCCCCAGCGGCGACATGTACGAGGCGATGGTCTACTCGAACGTCGAAGCTCCGACGCAGGACAAGAAGTTCGGCGGCGCGGCAGCAAACGACGAATTCGAGTACACGTTGACCAATGGGGCAGTGACTGCTGTCGACGGCTGCATCATGATCAGGCAACCAACGCAACATTTCACAGGCAAGGACCTCACAAGATCATTTATTCTTGATTTGTTCCAATGATCCGAGCATGCATGTCGGGGAAATGACGAAATCCAAGCCGGATCATCGCGTTGATTGACCCTAGCGTGTCAGGCTTCGTGCGATGCACGTTTCACGCCAACTTGGGCCGTTTTCGGGCGGCGGGTGCGGAAGTTGCGCTCGTTTCGGAACAAATCAAGTGAGAACGACGCCACATATACGCAAGCGCGTTCCACGACGTGAAGGGCACGGTTTCGG
>JAJEAC010000172.1 GCA_022824315.1 Silicimonas sp. | reverse complement strand
CATCGCCGACGAGGCCTGCACCAGCAGGACGCGCTCATGGGACGGCATTGTCGACCGGAAGCTCGGCGGCGCGAAGACGGTCTCCGACGGCAGCAACGTCGTCGACCGGGACATGAACGGCGCACGCGGCATCATGCTGCGCGCGCTCTACGGCAACTTGGGCCGTTTCCAGGCGACGGGCGCGGAAGTTGCGATCGTTGCGGAATAATTCAAGTGACACTCAATGTGCACCAATCAGGTTGGCCTGGTTAGGCCGCCACAATCAAGAACAGGAGGACCTGATGCACATCGCACCGGCACTGAATCACATTAATCTGGTGACCCACGACATGGATCGGCGGATCCGCTTCTATGGAGATGTTCTGGGGTTCAAACCTGGGTATCGGCCGCCATTTCCGGGCGCTGGAACCTAGCTTTATCTTGGCGAAAGCGCCCTGATACACTTGGTCCGGAGCGACGCTCCTGTGCGCAACGAAGATCCGGCGGTGAATCACTTCACGCTTGCAGGCGAAGGTCTTGTCGATTTCCTGGAGCATCTTCGCGGGCTGGATGTTTCGTACAATGTTCGTGTCGCGCCCGAAATGGAACTGCATCAAGTCGAGGTATTCGACCCTGATGACAATTTGTACGAGGTGCTTTTCCAAGGCGCCGAAGCCGTCGGTGTCGATATCGCCCCGTACAAGTGCTCGCATCGGCTGTGAGAACTTGGCCCCTACGGTCTTTTGAGTACGTGGAGACCTTCGCATGAATTTGGGCACCATAGCCGACGGCTATGCTGGGGCTGCTGAGCCGTTGGGTGTCCTGCCGGCACCGGCGTCAATCGGCGCGGCGTTGATGCCGGGAGCGGCATCGGCGTCCGGCCCGGAGCCGAGGGTTGCCTGTTCACGAATGAATCGCCGGTTGTACGCACAGGTTTGCGGGTGATCTGCGTTGGGTTCGAAATGCTGCAGGGAACGGTCCGTGTCGCCGAAATAGTAGGCGGAGATAAGCGGCTCGTGAACGATCCTGAGATCGCCACGCTCACGCATGACACTCTCCATGGAGGCAGACATGGAGCGCGGAAGGCACCAGAGAGCGTAGATCGGATGTATGGAGAATCCTCCAAGCCGCAGGATTGCCGCAGGAGTCTCTATGAACCAGAACGCGGGAATCCCGAAACGCGTCCGGCACCCGCTTCCGCTCAACCTGTTCGTCCACATCCTCACCTTTCCTGCCGCCCACGCACCCGGAACGACACCGACGTAGCGCCACTCAGTCGCGGAACGCCGCTCAGTTCAATGTCAAGATGCCGAACTCGACATTCTGAGTGCCAATTCACAGTCGGAGTTCATGAGCAGCTTTTTGCTCCGGCGGTCATCATGGAATTGCAGGACGTGAGGGCCGGTGGAGAAGGACAAGATCGGTCGCTTTGCCCGCATCGACGACCTTTCCATTTGTCGGCGGCTGGAAAAAAGGAAACTTCGGATTTGCTGGCACCCCTCGCCGCAATTGAGGAGAAACACTGTACCGCGCGGGGTTTCCCTTTGGCCGCAGCTTGTGAGAAAGAGGAACTGCCACGGGACGACGTTCGACACGGTGTGCAGGACGACCTCATGCGGATCCGTTCAGGAGTTACATGGAAGTGAACGCAGGGACATTCGAACCACGAGGTGTCATCCCGGCCTGCCTCATGCCCTTCGACGCTGACTTGAATGTGGACGAGATGGCGTGGGAGGCGCATCTGGCCGACATCGCTTCCGTCGACGGCATAAGCGGCATCACCGTCAACGGCCACGCGGCCGAGGTGCATGCCCTCACTTCCGCGGAGCAGAAACGCGCAGTGCTCAAGGCCTGCGAGGTCCTTGGCCCAAGAGGCGTGCCGGTCATCGTCGGCATCTATGGTGAATCCAGCCGCGAAGCGGGCCGGATGGCTACCCATGCCCAGAACGAGGGAGCGGAGGGGCTGCTTGTCTTTCCTCCTGCCTTCATGGCTTCGGGCGGTCACATGCGGCCAGAGATGATCGTGGAACACCTGCGGCATATTTCGGACAACTCGGACCTGCCGATCATCGTCTTCCAGTTCCCGCTGGTCTCCGGCTTGTCCTATCCGCTCTCCACGCTCGTGGAGCTGTGCGAGAAGTTCCCGACGATTCGCGCCATCAAGGATCAGGTCGGCGACGGGAATCAGCATGAACGCCAAATCCGCGAGCTTCATGCGCTTGACAGCCCGGTCAACATCTTGACCACCCACAGCGCCTGGTTGCTCGGGTCTCTGGTGCTCGGCTGCGACGGGCTGCTGTCTGGGGCCGGTAGCGTGATCGCCGATCTGCAGGTTGCGCTCTTCCAAGCGGTGCAAGCTGGCGACCTTGAAACAGCGAAAGCGATCAACGACCGGATCTATCCAACCGTTCGTGCCTTCTACGATGAGCCTCTTCTGGATATGCACAACCGGATGAAGGAGGCCCTCGTGCTTCTCGGCAGGATGCCGGAAGCGAATGTACGCCCGCCGCTGATGAAGCTGACTGCCGCGGAGATCGAGAAGATCGGGCGCATGATGGCCGCTGCCGGGATCACTGCCGAAACCGTCTATCGAAACGTGGCGTGACCCGCTCCGCGACACTGCACGGGTCGAACCTGAGTTGGTCAGCCCGCCGTTCCGGTGGATCAGATCAAGCATGCCGCGGAACCCAGCCTGGATGTCCGTTCGTTTTGGGACATACAAAGAAAGGTCTGCACCTTTCCATGTTCCGCACTCGCGGCACGACGTTGTGCATTGGCGAAGTCGCTGATTGCATGGGTTCGTTGCCTTTGGCAACCGGCGTCGGGGACTGGTGCAGCTGGACGGCGAGAGGCGTTTGCATTGGCAACCTCACTGACCCGCCAACATCGCGACGATGTGCATTGGCATGGCGACGTTTGGGTGGTCGAAAGATCGAGCAGGGCGAAAGCCGATCTGCGTCCCGCGTGATGTTCCACACGAAAGCCCGATGTTCAGGACATGTGCACCCAACCGTCGAAGGTTGGGTGCTTCCCGTGCATCAACCTCTCTTGTGAGCCCCTTCGTTTTCGTCTTCCGACAGGAAACGCGGCGGAGCCCCGCGGTCCACGTGTGCAGGACGATCGGTGCCGCGCACGCGGGTTGCCAAGGGTCCCAATAGGCAGTAATCGTTTTCTCACATCGTGAGATCGCGTTCATGAGCCCGCTCGTTGAGCCTTCAGGCGCCCGCACACATGGAGCGTAGAAACCGGAAATGGCGGAGAAGGACTTGGTCGGCTTGCGGATAGAGGAACGCGGTATCGCGGTTCTTACTCTGAACAACCCACCACTCAACCTGAATACGCTCGCGACAATCAAGCGGATTCTCTTTCTGTGTCGGAAAATCAAGGATGACCCTTCAATTCGCGCCTTGGTCGTCACCGGGGCAGGGGAGAAGGCGTTCTGCGCCGGCTCCGACATTGGCGAATTTGCCGACGTGCGCCACGATGTTGTCACGCAAAAGCTCGCCCGCGAGAATCAAGCATTCACGGCAATCGAAGGACTTCCGGTTCCGGTGATCGCCGCGCTGAATGGCATCACCCTGGGCGGTGGCGCCGAGATCGCACTGGCTTGCGACATCAGGTTCATGGATGAAACCGCCCGGATCGGCTTTCCCGAGGTCAAGCTCGGGGTCTTTCCTGGCAGCGGCGGCATCTTCAGGTTGCCGCGCCTCGTGGGTCCGGCACACGCCTACGAGCTTCTCTACACAGGTGACATCATCGATGCCGCGGACGCGCACCGTATCGGCCTTGTGAACCGGCTGGCGCCGCAGGGGCAGGCGCTGGCGGCGGCGCTCGATCTCGCCAAGGTGCTTGCCGCGCGCCCGGCCCTGGCATTGAGCCTGATCCGCGCTGGAGTGCGCGATGCCGAGTATCAGGATACCAAACAAGCTACCGAGCGATCGCTTGCCGACAGCCATCGGGTGTTCTGCGGACCCGACCTCGAGGAGGGCGTCGCCGCGTTCTTCGCCAAGCGACCGCCGGTCTTCACCGCGCCGCGCACCACCGTGCGGGAACCCGGATCATGACCGCGCCGCTGGATGGCATCAGGATCATCAGCCTGACGCACTATCTTCAAGGTCCTTCTTGCGTTCAATTCCTCGCCGACCTCGGTGCGGACGTAATAAAGGTGGAACGCATCGGAGGTGCCTACGAGCGCCACTGGGCTGGCGCGAAGGCCTTCCTTAAGGACGATACAAGCGTCTTCTTTCTCCTGTCCGGACGCAACCAGCGCAGCGTGGAGATCAACTTTGGCACCGAGGAAGGCACCGACGCGCTCTGGAGATTGATCGAAAGCGCGGACGTGCTGGTGGAGAATTTTCGGCCGGGGACGCTGGACAAGCGTGGCTTTTCCTACGAGGCGGTCAAGGCGCGCAACCCGGGAATCGTCTATTGTTCGCTGACTGGTTTCGGGAGCGATGGCCCGTCGCGGGCGAAGCCGGGCCAGGACCTGCTGATCCAGTCCCTCAGCGGTCTCACCACGCTCAACGGCCGCGCCGACGACCCGCCGGTCCCCATCGGCTCAGCGGTCGTTGACCAACACGCTGCCACGCTGGGTGCGATGGGAGTCCTCGCCGCGCTGTTCGGGCGCGAGCGGACGGGCCGGGGCTGCAAGGTCGACAGCAACCTTCTTTCAGCGGCCATGGATCTCCAGACCGAGCCTTTGAACTACCACCTCAATGGCGCCGAGCTTTGGGACCGAAGCGCATCGGGCATCTCGACGCGCTTTCATCAGGCGCCCTATGGCGTGTTCCGGACCGCCGATGGCTGGCTGACCATGTCGCTGTCCGACGGTGCCACCCTCGCCAGAGCATTCAACGACGCGCGATTCGCGGAGTTGACGCGGGACGATCAATTCGATCTCCGCGAAGCGGTGAACACCCGCGTTGCCGAACACATGAAGACTCGAACGACCGAGGAATGGGAGCAAACGCTCTCCGAACACGGCATCTGGTACGCACGTGTTCAGGGCTACGAAGAATTGCTGGGGGATCCCCAGGTCGATTTCAATCAGTCGATTGTCGAATTCGACGACCCCCGCGCCGGCCCTGTGCGTCTGCTGGCTCACCCGGTGAAATATGATCGCAAGGTGCCGCCGCTTCGCCACACGCCGCCCGCGCCGGGTCAGCAAACGGACGAGGTTCTGCTCGAACTTGGTTTTGACGAGTCCGAGATCAGAGGCCTCAGGGACAAAGGCGCGATCGGGCCTGATCGTGCCCTGGACGGATTCGATCGCAGCGCATCCGCGCCGGCAACCTCGTACAGCCGAAAGAAAGATTAGACGCAATGGAAATTCGCTCGAAATCGCACCGTGGATCTCCGACAGCCTGGTCGGCTTCATTTTCAACTCAATTTGCGGACCGCAGATGAAGACGGCGTCTCGTCAATCCGGTGTCGTCAGTCTCAAGGATGTAGCCAATAGGGCCGGCTGTTCGATCGCGACCGCATCGCGTGCCCTGAACGGGCATCCGACCGTCGGTGCGGCGGAAAGGGAACGCGTTCTCGAAGCGGCTTCGCAGCTGCGCTACGTCGCCAACAGCGCGGCGCGGGCGTTGCGATCCCAGGAGACCCGGCTGGTCGGGCTCATCGTTCCGACCCTGGATCATGCGATCTACGCCCGGATGGTGGACGGGTTGCAGCTGCAGCTTGAAAAGGCGGGCATCTCGGTCCTCATCAACTCCAGCGGTTACGACCTTGAGCGGGAAGAGACGCAGGCGCGCATTCTGGTGGCCCGCGGTGTCGAGGCGGTCGTGATGGTCGGAGCCGAGCACCGTCCGGAGACGGCGGACTACCTGAACCGGGCGGGCGTGCACCAGATCTTCACCTATACGACGGAACTCGGGAACGGCGATGCTGCAATCGGGTTCGACAACCGTGAAGCGGCCGGCATAGCGGGTCGGTTTCTGCTGGACTTGGGGCACCGTCGCTTTGGGATGATCTCAGGAATCTCCGAGGGCAACGACCGTGCCCGGAACAGGCGGGACGGCTTCGTGGAGACTCTTGCCGCCGCCGGCGTGCCGGAGAGCGAGATCGTGGTGATCGAGACCTCCTACAACATCGACCTCGGCGGGGCCGCGATGCGGTCGCTGATGCAGACCCGTCCGCGTCCAACTGCGGTGTTTTGCGGAAGCGACGTCCTTGCGGTCGGAGCAGTACGGACGTGCAAGTCCGAGGGAATAGCGATCCCGAACGAGGTCTCGGTCGTCGGTTTCGACGATCTCGAGGTCGCGCAGGTCGTCACGCCGGAACTGACGACGCTGAACGTTCCGGTCAAGTCCATGGGGGAGGCTGCCGCGGACGCGACTCTGGCGCTATTTCGGGGCGGCAAGGATATCGTCACGCACGTTCCGCTACGCCTGGTTGTGCGGCAGAGCACCGGTCCCGCTCCGGCGACCTGACCTGCGAGCATGCAGTGAAGCGCCGGCGCCGCAGTTCTTCCCTTCGCCGTGATTCATTGGACAGGAAATCGATTTCTCAATAATGGTGAAGGCCGATTCCAGAGAGGGAGGCGACCATGTCCAAGCAACCCAACATCCTATTCATCATGGCCGACCAGGTGAATCCGGCCTTCCTGCCCTCCTATGGTCATCCGGTCGTGAAGACGCCCAATCTGGACGGAATCGCCGCCGATGGGGTGGTGTTCGAATCGGCCTATTGCGCAAGCCCGATCTGCGCACCGTCGCGTTTCTCGATGCTGACGGGCAGATTGGCCTCCGAGGCAGGGGTCTTTGACCATGGTTGCGAAATGCCCGCGTCGGCGCCAACCATCATGCATTACCTGCGACACTTCGGCTATCACACAGCCCTGTCCGGAAAGATGCATTTCCTGGGGCCGGACCAACTCCACGGATACGTGGAACGGCTTACAACGGATATTTATCCTTCGGACTTCGGGTGGGGCCCCGATTGGCGGTCGGGCACGCCGGAGATCCCTTGGGCGCCGACCGGGATCAGCCCACGCACGGTCCTAGAGGCCGGTCCCTGCGCCCGAAGCATGCAGCTCGATTACGACGAAGACGTTGCCCACAAGGCAGTCCAGAAGATCTACGATCTCACCAGGCGGCCACAGCTGCAGCCGTTCTTCCTGACCGTGTCGTTTTCGCAGCCACATAGCCCCTTTGTTGCCGGCCGGGAGCATTGGGATCGATACGATCACCGCGAAATCGACATGCCAATAGTCGCACCGCTTTCACTCGATGAAATGGATGCACATTCGCGGCGACTTCATCACATGTTCCATATCGACGAATACACGGTGACGGAAGAAGACGTCCGAAACGCCAGGCATGCCTACTACGGCATGCTGAGCTATGTCGACGACAAGATCGGCGAGTTGATGACAGCCATCGCAGATGCCGGAATTTTGGAAGAGACCCTCGTGGTCTTTGCTTCCGATCACGGAGAAATGTTGGGCGAGAGAGGACTGTGGTACAAGCAGTCGCTGCTCGAGGGCTCGGTGCGCGTGCCGTTGATCATGCGTCTTCCCAAGGGGATGCCCCGAGCCGAGCGGCGGGTATCCCGGCCGGTTTCGCTGCTCGACCTGCTGCCGACCTTCGTCGATTTCGCCTCCGATGGAACTGCGGCCGACTACGTCGAGCCGATTGTCGGTCGCAGCTTGTTGCCGGTGATGACTGCCGGGGAGGAGGAACGCAGCGATCCGGTGTTCTGCGAATACTCTGCAGAGGGCACCTATGCGCCCTGCCTCATGGTGAGAAAGGGAAAGCACAAATACATCTACTGCGAAACAGATCCGACCTTGTTGTTCGACCTGGAATCCGATCCCGAAGAATTAAACAACCTCGCGGAAGACGAGTCCTACAAGGCGGTACTGTGCGATCTGCACGATGAACTGCTCCGGACCTGGGACCCGGAACAGTACCGAACCGACGCGCTTGCGTCGCAAAAAAGGCAGTGGTTCATTCAAGACGTCATGTCGAAGACCACGGCAAATCTATGGGACTTCCAGCCGTTTACGAACGCCAAGGAACAGTATGTGCGCAGCGGTGCAAATACGACATTTGTCAAGGGCCAAGCGAGGTTTCCCCATGTCGAACCGGCCAAACCGGACAAGCCGCGGGATGGGTGACAGTGACCCGGCATATTCGATGCGGTGATGGCCTTGACTGGATTGGCGGGCATCGGCTTGGACGGCACCTTGTGTCTGGGGACCTGACGTCCTGAAATCAGGTTTGACGCCGCGAACAGACAAACCCCATGATCCGGAGGCTGTCGCAAAGGAGTCCTTGCTCATGTTCGTGTGTTGCAACAGACATCATGGGCGGCAAGAAACACAGCCATTGGTGCGAAGTCGAGAATTGCCGCGCACAAGGCAGCGGGGTCGCTCAGACCAAAGTGACCCGTCCGACAGGAACGAACGAAATTCAGACGGAAAACGCGAGACGTGAGGCATTGTGCCTCGCGATCCGTACTATCTCCAATCGATTCCAAGGACGGAACGAAGCGCACATCTTCGTCTCGTTCATCGCCTTCTTCCTGACCCGCAAGGACATCACCCGCGCACCGCCACCGAAGTGCTTGTCGGCACGATCCGGATGGTCGACGTGAATCTGCCACAACCGCTGGCCGGCACCCCGTCGTGCCGCGCAGTTCACGGCCCGATTAGGGAGCGCGAGCTTCTGCTGCGCCTGGTCTGCATAACCCTGCCGGCACCAAGCCGCGCAGCCAAGTGCCAGTCCGGTCCGGACAGGGGCGAAGCTGCCCCGGAATTGGTGCGCCACCCTAAGGAAATGACACCGAATCGCAAAGGAAACGCCGTTGCGCGACCGGGAGCCGGATTTCCCTTTCAGAGCAAGAGGAATGCCGCGCCTTTCGGCGCGGCAATGCGAGGTTCGGGGAACCCGCGTGACTACTTTTTCAGTCCGATTTCCATGAACAGGTCGGCTGTGCGCTGGAATTCCTGCTGAAAGAAGTCACTCAAGTCGGCCGAGCCCATGAAGTGCGGAGAACGGTTCGCGTCCATGACTGAATCCTGGTAGGCGCTCTGACTTGTCGCCGCCTCGCATGACTCCGAAAGCTTGTCGACAATTGTCTGCGGGGTGCCGGCTGGCGCGTACAGAGCGAACCAGATGGACAAGCGGATCGGCGGGCCACCCAGCTCGTCTATGGTCGGCACGTCGGGCAGACTATCCAGGCGTTCATCGGCCAGAACGGCAAGGGGCTTCAGGCCGAACTTGATGGCATTGCCGACGAGGTCGGCGGTCATGTCGACATGGCCACCGAGGACTGCGGTCGAAATCTTGGCACTGTTTTCGAGGGGTACGTTCTTGAGCTTTACACCGTAGGCGCGTTCCAGCAGCACGGCACCGACATGCGGGATGCTGCCCGGTGAAGCGGTACCTGCCGAGATGGTATCCGCCTTGGCCGCCGCGATCAGGTCATCGAGCGAACCGATGGGCGAATCCGGTCCAACCGATACGCCAACCGGATCGTTGATTGTCATGCAGATCGGAGCGAAACTGTTTTCGTCGTATGCTACGTCGCGCAGGTTCGGCTGGTAAACCGCGGTACCTGCCGGCAAGAAAGCCAGAGTGTAGCCGTCCGCATTGCTCTTCGCGAAGTTCGTGGCGCCGACAGTGCCGCCGGCGCCCGGCATATTGGTGATGATCAGGTTTTGACCCAGGATCGCCTCCAGGTGTGGCTGAATGAGGCGCGCTGCCGTGTCTGTGCCGCCGCCCGCGCCATAGGGTACGATCAGTTCGATATCCTTTTCCGGATACTCAGCCATCGCCGGAAAGGCGATGATCGTGGCCGCCAGGGCCGTTCCGAACAAACGTTTCAACATTTCAAGTCTCCTTTCAGGTTGCTTGGTTTATGTCCGTGTCTTGGATCCCGCCCACAACCGGCCCAATTCGATCGAAAGGAGGTGTGGTACGGTGCAGTCTGCGTTGCCCCGACGGACCGCGCAGATCCGGTAGCGGCCGATCCGGACGTCGAAACCCGCCGGTCGGCCGTATCCGCCCCGACTGGGGCGAGCCCCGTCGAGTCGCGATATCTGTGTTTCTCCGATGTGGAGCATTTCGGGCGGCATCGGCAATCATCACTTTCATTTCGTGCCGCCCTTTTGCCGTCGGAATGCCGCCTTGATGTAGGGCTGGATCAGAACCAGTGCCGTCAATGCGAACAGGAATGCCGCAATGGGCCGATTGGCGAAGGCCAGGAAATCCTGGTCGGTCAGAATTAGCCCCTGCCTCAAGGCCCGCTCGAGCGGTGCGCCCAGGATGAATCCTATGACGATCGGCGCCAGCGGGAATCCATTGAGACGCAGGAGGAATCCCACGACTCCCATGACGATGGCGACAGTGAAATCGAATGGATTTGCTCTCGCCGCGTAGGCGCCGACGAAGGACAGCAGCGCCACCGCTGGCATCAGCAGCGATATCGGTGCCCGCAGCAATTTCGCGTAGAGTCCGGCCCCTGCGGCTCCGACGACCAAGATCATGATGTTCGCCAGGAAGAAAAGGACGAAAATGCTGGTAACGAGGGTCGGCTGGTCGTGAAAAAGGAAGACACCCGGAACGATGCCATGGATAGTCAACGCGCCCATCATGATGGCAACGACTCCGTCGCCGGGAATGCCGAGCGCCAGCATGGGAATCATGGCACCGCCGCTGACGGCGTTGTTCGCGGTTTCGGACGCCAGCACACCCTCGGGTTCACCACGTCCGAAATTTGCGCTCCGCGGCGAACGGCGCTTAGCGTCGGCATAAGCGATGAAGGATGCAGCCGTGGCACCGGTACCCGGGAGGATCCCGATGAAGCAACCAATGCCGCTGCTGCGCAAGATCGTCGCCCAGCGGGCTCGCCATTCACGCCATGGCGCCAATTTGAACCCGCCCGCGGTGACCATCGGGACCGAAGCGTCCTTCATGCATGCCGCCTGCATCAGGATCTCAGAAATTGCGAACACGCCAATCAGCACTGGCACCAGCGCGAAACCGCCCGACAGGGCGAAGATGTCGAAATCGAATCGCAACTGGCCGGTCATCTCGTCCGGCCCGAAAAATCCGAGAAACACGCCTATCAGTGAGGCCAGCACGCCCTTGACCATGCTGCCGCGGGAAACCCAGGCGATGGTGGTCATGGCGAACAGGATCAGCGCGAAGATCTCGATGGGACCAAAATTCAATGAAAGGCGCGCCAGTTCTGGCGCCACCAGCACCAGCAGCACCAGCGAAGTCATCCCGCCGACGAAAGAGCCCATGGTTGCCCAGCCCAACGCCAAGGCAGCCTTGCCCTGCTGGGCCATCGGATAGCCATCCATGATCGTGGCCGCAGATTGCGGTGTGCCCGGCACGTTGATCAGAATTGCCGAAACAGATCCACCATAGATCGAGCAGGCATAGACCGAGACCAATACCGCGATGGCGGCCGCCGGCTCAAGCGCGAAGGTGATGGGCAATACCATGACCATGCCCAGCGCGCTGCCAAGCCCAGGCAAGACTCCGACAACGACGCCAACGATACTGCCGGCCAGCAGCGCGATCAGGACATTCCATGAGAACGTCAAGGAAAGCGCGTCTGGGAGATGGGCCAACATGAAGTCAGTTCCACAAAACGCCGGATGGAACGCTGATTTTCGCCACGTGGCCGAGCGCGAAATAGACGATAACAGGAAGCACGACACTTACCGGGATCAGGATCACCCATCGCCGATACCCAAACGCTGCTCCGACAGCGATCATCGACGCCGCACCGCCAAGCAGCAGGCCGGTGAGCCAGACCGCCAGGGCAGAGGCGATGATCATGGCCAAGACAGAAAACAGACCCGTCAATCCGACTGCCATCACGCCCTGATGGCCTTGCTGCGGTCCCCTCCCCCGCAATCCGTTGGCAATCAGGATTGCCGACAACAAGATCCACAGGATCAGGATGATCCTCGGGAAGAACACCGTCGACACATCGCCGAACAACAAGTCGAAGTCGTAGCGGTCACTTCCCGTGTGCAGGAGCAGACCGCCACCGATGATCAGCAAGACCAGGCCGTAGTAAAAATCCGGATGAATCCGCTTGTCGATCTTCTGATCCTCGTTCATCAGTCGGCGCCCCATTGACCGGCCAATCGGACGACGCTTGACGTCCGATCGGCGCAACCCTCGACTGGCATCTTCGGACCCTTGCAAGGTGCGAGATGGCCAAGTCTTTCATCTAGGCCACACGCGCAGATTTCCTTCCCCGATTCTCGCTTGGTTGGGCCCGCGTCAATCGAGCCTACAGCGACGTTCCCGATCATGGTCCGTGGTACTCCCCTTAATCCAATCAGGCCCTTTCCAGCCAAGCGGCTCTTAGGAACAGCCAAGTACATCCCAATGCTGCGGATGCCGCAGCTTGACTAAAGCCTCCATGAAATAGTGATCGCCGTATATGATCGACTCGTCGACGCCTGAGTTTCGCGGATAGTCCACCGTTCCATGCATGAGCAGACCGGGGGTCTCGATGCGCGCGAAATCCACACAGGTCTCGATGAGACCGAGAACGATGCGACGACCCGCATCCGTGTAAGCGCTTTCGCCGGAATTCCGACCAAGCTCGAGAAGTCCACTGGCGGCAATTGCGCCGGCGGCCGAGTCCCTGGGTTCATCATCAAAGTCGCGATCGAAATCCCATGGCGGCAGAGCCCGATCACCAAGCCGCTCGAGGAAGTGGTCGGCAACCTGTTGTGCAGTCGCCAACATATCCTCGGAACCCGTCATACGTCCCACCTTTGCAAACCCGTAGAGCGCCCACGCCTGACCGCGGGTCCAACAGGATTCGGAGTGAGCTCCCTGATGCGTATTTCGCTCCGTGACGGCGCCGCTTTCGTTGTCGTGATTGACCGTGTGATAGGTCGAGCCGTCCGGCCGCACATGCTGTGCCCGAATAGTCTCGGCGCAACGCCTTCCGACGGTGGTGAGTTCGTCGTCACTTGTCTGACGGCCTGCCCAAAGGAGGATTGACAGGTTCATGACCGTGTCAACGATGGCGAGCCCCAAGTAGCATGGGTCCTCCTCGGGGCTCCAAGCTGGTATGTATCCACCCTTTGAGTGGAACCGGGTCGCCAGGGATCGCGCCGCCTGGATGGCGGTCGCACGATGGCCGGTGCGGCCAAGGATGTTGTAGCCGCGAACCACGCTTGGCTCGAACAAGAAGCCCATATCGTGAGTTGTCCGGTCAAAAGACCGCGAATACAGGCGTGCGGCCCATGCGTCGGCAGTCTCGAAAATTTCCTCGCTGCCACGCACCAGGCCAGCGAGCCAGAGCATTCCAACGAAGAACCCGGCGGTCCAGCGTCCATGCTCGCTGACCAGCCAGTCACCGTTTCGTGTCACGTGCGGGAACCCGTCCAACCGATCAGCATCGCGCAGGCACTTGTCGATCCCGAGTTCCAGCGCTGCGTCGAGGCGCTGATTCAGTTCAACCATCTTCGAATTCAGCATGCTACCTCCGAATTGGGGGGGTGCGTGACGTGAACGCAGGACATTGCTCGATGAAGCGATCTTAATCGGTAAATTCTCCAGAAGCCGGGAAACGGCATCTTGAGAAAACGTTTTCTCACGGTGTGAAACCGATGTCAATCACACGCGGGTTCGGGGTCAGGGCCAATTTGTCCACGCCACTTTTCCCAAGTCTGACATGAAGTTGACCTTGAATCTGAACACCCCCGACACCGCGCTCGCGATCGACGGCAAGACGATGCGCGGCGCGGTGGACGACGACGGCCGCCGGACCCATGTCCTCGGCATCGTCGGTCACGAGTCCGCAGCGGCGTTCGGTCAAAAAAAACCGTTCTGAACCCGGGTGACGGCAGCGAGGGGAAGCGGACGAACGAGATCGGCGTCGTCGTCCCGCTGATCGACGCGGTGCCCGACATTGCCGGGCGCGTCTTCACCGCCGACGCCATGCTGGCGCAGCGCAAGCTCGCCCGCCGCCTTCTCGACCGGGGCGCGCACTACAATGTTCAGGGTCAAGGACAACCGGAAGACGCTGCGCCGGGACGTCCAATTCCTCTGCGACGGGATGATCCGCGAGCGGGCGCCCGACTTCGTGCAGGAGCCCGGGAAGCCGGAGCACGGGCGCATCGAGCGCCGCTCGATCTGGGTGTCGTCCGAATTGAACGACTACGCGGAGTTCCCCGGCGTCGGTCTTCGCCGTGCACCGCGAGGTCACCGAGGTGAAGACCGGAGAGAGGAGCGCGGAGACCGCCTACGGGGTCACCAGGCCTGTCCCCGAAGCAGGCGCCGCCGCGGCGCCTTCTGGAGCTGAATCGCGGCCATTGGCGGGTGGAGGCGAATCACCAGATCCTGGACATGGGCTTCGACGAGGCCCGGAGCCGGATCCGCACCGGCCACGGCCCGGAGAACACGACCCTGCTGCGGCGCTTCGCGATCGGTCTCATCAAGGGCCGCGTTCGTCGGCACGAAACCGGGACAGGCACGATTGACCAAAACGCGAAAACGCGAAAACGCGCATCCCCGGCGCGGCGAAGGCTGTGGCCGTCGGGCAGAAAATGACGGCGGCCGATGATCGGAAAGCCCGTCATGGGCCACGAATGCGGAGAATCCGTCATCAGCACGAATTGAACCCGATGCCGGGGAACCGCATCCGGACGGATTCCAGCGTCAGCGGGCGCAAGAACCAATTGGTCTTGCAGCATGTATACGTTTACATTTCTTATGTAATCGTATACATCGAGGCTACGAGAACAGCTCATTGGGAGGAGAATCATGAAAAATCTTGCAGGCGCCGGCGCAGTCTTCGCAGCGTCCCTAGCGTTTCCGATCATGTCGATTGCGCAAACGGAAGTGGTCGTTTGGGTCGCTGGCGAACCCGGACAGACGAACGTCTATGACGACCTTGCCGAGGCGTATAACGCGCGGGGCGGGGACGTGACCATCACCGTGGTCAAGAACTCGTCCGATCTCTTCAATCCGGCGCTGATACCAGCATTGTCTGCAGGCGAGGGCCCGGATCTGTTCTCCTTCGGGACCGGACCGGGGCAGCCCGCAGCGCTGATCGAGGGTGGCCTGGTCGCCGACCTGACCGACGCATACTTCGAGCACAACTGGAGTGGCACGATCCCAGTGGGTATCGTGATGCAGACTTCCAGCGATGGAAAGCTCTGGGCATTCGGCAACGAGGTCGAGACGACGGGGATGTTCTATAACAAGGCCATCTTCGCCGAGCATGGCATTTCGGTGCCGGCGACCTGGCAGGAGATGGAAGCCGCCGTCGCCGCGCTCATGGAGGCGGGCTATGACACGCCCATCGGCCTGGGTGCTGCGGACAAGTGGCCGGTGTCGCATTGGCAGTCGATGATGTTCGGGCGCTACGCCGGGCCGGAGGGAATCGAGAGCGTCTTGTTCGGTGACGGTGAGTGGACGGATGCGCCCTTTGTCGCCGCAGCGACCAAGCTGCAGGAAATGGGCAAGTCGGGATGGTTTGGACCGACTCCCGTTGCCATCGGGTATGGCGAGCTGATGGATCGCTTTTGGGCCGGAGAGGTGCCGATGACCTTCACGGGACCTTGGGTGATTGGCGGCGGGATAGCGGCCGCCGGGGATCGGATCGGCGACTACAGCGTATTTGCCGTGCCGCCCTTTGAAGACGGCCAGCAGATTCACCCGACGAACTCGATCGGCAGCGGCTGGTACATTCGCGAAAGCTCTGAGAACAAGGATGCGGCCATTGACTTCATGAACTTCATGTTCGTGTCCACCGAGGGTCGGGTCGCCCTGCTGAACGCCGGCACCATCCCGGTCGGTCCGCTGGACGCGGCGCTTGCGACCGCGGAAATGCCGCCACTGGCTGTCGACATCTGGAAGACATCGGATGACCACGCGGCCAACGGCACGGTCCCCGCATTCCTGGACACGATTACGCCCGGCAGCCTTACGACCGTGTCCTATGACGGCTTGCAGGCCTTGCTGATCGACTACATGACGCCCGAGGAATTCACCGCCGAGATGCAGAGCGCTTGGGCCTCCTCAAAGGCGGCGGGCGAAATCATGCTGCCCGGCGGCATCGCTGAGCGCTAACCGTCCGGCGCATGCTCCCGAATTGCCCCCGGCGGGGCCCAAATCTCCGCCGGGGGCAGGTCTCTGCGACCCGACACCCATCCATCAACCGGGAGTGGCGAGATGTTCCTTGATCCGGAGTCGAAGTGGGCGCCGCGGCTGAACCTGTTTCTGTTCCTGATGCCCGCGTTGACGATCTACATCGTTTTTGCAATCTACCCGACCTTTTCGGTGGTGGAGTATTCATTCACCGATTGGGACGGTATCAGCCCAAAGCGCAACTTTGTCGGACTTGCGAACTACGAACGGCTCTTCACCGACAAGATCTTCTGGGCCGCCTTCCGAAACACCTTCGTCTGGTCCGGAGTGATCATCGTGATCAATGTGGGGCTCGGCCTGGTGATCGCGGCGATGCTGGCGCGAGTCTGGAAGGCGCGCCTGCTGATACAAACCTGCATCGTGCTGCCGGTGGTGATCTCTCCCATGGCGGTCGCGACGATCTGGCGCTGGATGTACCAGCCGACAGGCGTCATCAACCAGGTCCTTGAAGGCATCGGCCTTGGTGGTCTTGCGACGCCATGGCTCGGCAGCCCAGGCGCGGTTTTGTACGCGCTCGCGCTGGCGCATAGCTGGTCAACCATCGGGCTGAGCGTTGTCATCTTCCTTGCGGGACTCCAGGCCGTTGACGAGAACCTCTACGAGGCGGCACATGTGGATGGCGCGAACGCCTTCCAGTCCTTCCGTTACGTGACCTTGCCCGCCTTGCGCCCCGTCACCGCGGTCGTCTTCATCCTGACGCTGACGCAATCCTTCAAGGTGTTCGACATCGTCTGGGCAACGACGCAGGGCGGACCCGTCCGCTTCAGCGAGATCCTCTCGACCTACATGTACAAGCGCGGCGCTCTGGAGAAACAGTATGGCTATGGCTCAGCAATCGGTGTCGCTTTGCTTGTCATCGTCAGCCTCGCCACTGTCATTTACATGCAGATCCAAAGCAAGGAGGACCGCTAGATGGGACGCTGGCTTCTTCTCTTTGTCCTGGGCGTGATCGCCATCCTTATGGTCTCGCCCCTGATCCTGACGGTCTTTACCTCGTTCAAGCCCACGACCGAGCTGGTGAACCCGCCCTGGGCGCCGCCGGTCAGCCTGACCTTCGAGCACTATGTTCGCGTTTGGACCGAGGCCGGCTTCAGCCGCTACTTCTTCAACACATTGGTCATCTCGGCGGTGGACGCGGTGGTGATGATCGTGATCGCCTCACTGGCGGCCTATGCCATGGTCTTCATGGAGTTCCGCGGCAAGCTGGTGCTGCGGGTGCTGTTCTTGATCGGGCTCATGATCCCGGTGACGGCGATCGTGCTGCCGCTCTTCCAGATCGTGCGTGGTTTCGGCCTTTTGAACACGCATCTTGGCGTGATCTTCGCTGATCTTGCGCTTGCGTTGTCGGTCTTTGTGTTCGTGTTCTCGTCTTACTTCGTCGGGGTTCCCAAGGAGCTGCACGAGGCCGCCCGGATCGACGGTGCCACCGAGTTTCAGATCTACCGCCGGGTCGTCATGCCGATTGCCGTACCCGCCGTGGTGACGACGGCGCTGCTGGAGTTCCTGTGGAGCTGGAATGATTTGCTGCTGCGCCTGCTTCTGCTGACGCGGGACGAAATGCGCACGCTTTCGGTGGGGCTTCTGAACTTTCAAGGCACGATGACGCGGGATGTCACGGGGCTCTCCAGCGGGACTGTGATCATGGCGATCCCTGTGGTCCTGCTGTTCCTGTTCTTCCAGCGGCACTTTGTGCGCGGGATGACAGCGGGCGCCGTGAAGTAGAGGTCGATATGGCAAAACCCCTTCTCGTCATGGATCAGCACTTCCGCCAGGTCGAAGAGCTGTTTCGCCCTAGCGCATTTGCCGAGCTTGGAACGCTCTGCAAAATCCACGGCGGAGTGAACTGGCCAATGGATCGCAACGCGTTTCTGGACGCGTTGCCAAAGGCAGAATTCGTGGTCGCGGCAAGACCGGAATTGACGCGGCTGGAGCTGGACACCGCCCCCGAACTCAAGGCCGTGATCGAGGTGTCCGGCACCTTTCAAACGGGTCTCGACTATGACGCGTGCATGGAACGCGGCATCGAGGTGTTGTCCTGCGCACCAGGTTTCCGCCGCTCGGTGGCCGAGATGGCGCTGGGTCTCATGATTGCGGGCGGGCGCGGCATCGTGGACGAGCACGAGCGCTTCCGGGCCGGTTCGGAACGTTGGTTCAACGACAATATAGGCACCGATTTCTCGCTCTATGAGCAGGCCATCGGGTTTGTGGGATTTGGGTCCATCGCGCAGGAGTGCATGCGCCTGTTGCAGCCCTTCACGCCGCAGGTCCGCGCATTTGACCCTTGGCTTGAATCGTCGGGCGCGTCATTTGAAGGGGTCGATTTCGTTGAGTTGGAAGAGGTGCTCACGGCCTGTCGTTGCGTGGTCATCGCGGCAGTGCCTACCGACGAGAACTATCAGCTTGTCTCTCGTGGCCTGATCGAGAAGATTCCGCACGGAGTCCTGGTCGTTGTCATCAGCCGTTCGCATTTGGTGGACTTCGATGCCCTGGTGGAGGCCGCCGAAGCCGGGCGAATTCGCCTGGCCAGCGACGTTTTCCCCCGCGAGCCCGTTTCAAAGCGCGCCACATGGCGACAAGCCCAGAATGTCATCTGGTCGCCACATCGGGCGGCTGCCGTTGAGGGCGGACGCCACCTCATTGGAGACATGATCGTTCATGATGTGCAGGCGATCCTCTCCAACTCACGGACGAGGCACCTGCAGGTCGCGTCGTTGGACACGGTCCGCAAGATCATATGCGCGCCCCAGGTGACAGGATAGGAGGGGAATGAGTGGCCGGTGTTCAATTGATCAATTTGTCGAAGGCCTATGGCGATGTCGAGGTTCTGCACGACATCAATCTGTCGATTGCCGATGGCGAATTCGTCGTCTTCGTCGGCCCTTCGGGATGTGGAAAATCCACTTTGCTGCGGATGATCGCGGGGTTGGAAAAGGTAACCGGCGGAGACGTAATGATCGGCGAAAAACGCGCCAATGACCTGTCGCCGCGTCAACGTGACATCGCGATGGTATTCCAGTCCTACGCGCTCTATCCACAGATGACCGTGGCGCAAAACATGGGTTTCTCGCTGAGTCTTGAGCGCCGCTCGAAGGACGAAATTTCGCAAAAGGTGAAGGAAGCGGCCGACGCGTTGAAACTCGGCCCGTTTCTGGATCGCAAGCCCGGACAGCTCTCTGGCGGGCAGCGCCAGCGCGTGGCCATTGGCCGCGCGATCGTGCGCAACCCGCAGGTATTCTTGTTGGACGAGCCATTGTCGAATCTCGACGCTGCGCTGCGTTCGGAAACGCGGGTCGAGATCAGCGAACTGCATCAGCGCATGAATACAACGATGATCTACGTGACTCACGATCAAGTGGAAGCGATGACCATGGCGGATCGGATCGTGGTCTTGAATGGCGGCAACATCGAGCAGGTTGGCAGCCCCATGGACTTGTACAATCACCCGGAGTCAGAGTTCGTGGCAGGGTTCATCGGCTCGCCCAAGATGAACTTCGTCAAGGGCCGATACGCAGAAGCCGTTGGCGCCACGACCCTGGGCGTTCGCCCGGAGCACTTCGCAATTGGGCAGGGCGACGACACTTGGGAGGGCCGCGTCACCTTGGTAGAGCGGCTTGGCCATGACACGATCCTCTATGTGAATGTTCCGGACGCCGGTGCACTGACCGTCAGCCTGGACGGACAGCATGGGCATCAAGCGGGCGATACCGTGCACCTGCGACCGCAGCTGGAATTCGTTCACAGGTTCAACGAAATCGGACAGCCGATTGTGGCTTGATCAAAGACGAGCAGCGACAAGATGAACGCCAAGAGACCAACCGTGAACGATGTTGCGCGTGAGGCGGGGGTGTCAAACGCGACGGTGTCGCGCGTGATGTCGCGGCCTGGCAGCGTAAGGGCCGAGACTCGCGACCACATCATCGGCGTGATGAAACGCCTTGGTTACCGGGCAAACCACGCCGCCGCCGAATTGCGACGCGGCAGAAGCAAGAGGCTGCTCGTTCTTGTGCCCGAGATCACGAATGCGTTCTACGCAGAGTTCTTCAAAGGCATCGATGAGGAAGCACGGTCGCATGGATATGTGCTTCTGATTGGCGATACGTCCGAGGACGCCGACTCCGAGCGCGCGTTCTCGGACATGCTGCTGTTGAACCACGCGGATGGATTGATCCTAAACACAAACGGTTTCTTGGAAGACCTGCTGCCGAGCGACGCGGATGGTGCGTATTTCGGACCGCCGGTGGTCTCATGCGGAGGCCATAAAGAGATCGAGCTTCCGACGGTGCGGACAGATGACGTATTGGGAGGACGGTTGGCGGCGGAACATCTTGTCGAGCTAGGGCACCAG
Organism: Silicimonas sp.; assembly: GCA_022824315.1. GTDB lineage: Bacteria > Pseudomonadota > Alphaproteobacteria > Rhodobacterales > Rhodobacteraceae > JAJEFO01. The sequence goes on along the minus strand of JAJEAC010000172.1, from coordinate 4,386 downwards.
GATCTCATTCAGGTCTGCGGGCCCTTGCACATGAATGGTTTCGAGCGCCGGTTTCGCGGGTTCAACGAGGCATTGTTCGACGCGGGCATTCCGCGTCAAGGTGATCGCGTTATCAGTGGCGCGCTCTCGGTCGATTTCGGGCTGCAGGCGGCAACAAAATTGATCGAGGCTGGCGACCTGCCTACCGCGGTCTTTGTTCACAACGATGAGACGGCTACGGGCTTCATGCACGGGCTCGTCAGAGCTGGCATTCGTGTTCCGGAGGATGTCTCGGTCATCGGCTATGACGACATGCCCTACGCCGCGGTTTTCAATCCTGGCCTATCGAGCGTCAGGTTGCCCCGCCGCGATTGGGGCCGCTTGGCGTGCAAAATGCTGATCTCGATTCTCGACAACGAACCTGTCGCCAGCGAGCCTGTGATCATCCCGCCGAATTTGGTCGCACGGGCAAGCACCGCCGTACCGCAGCGTCCAGAGTGACAAGGAGAATCGCTAGTGATACGCGCAGTCGTCTGGGGCGAAAACGTCCATGAACAAACCAACGAAACGGTCGCCGCGATCTATCCGGACGGCATGCACAGCTGCATCGCGCAGGCGCTGAATGCGGACACGGAAATCACGGCCGCAACGGCGACCTTGCAAGAGTCCGAGAATGGGCTCTCTGCGGCGCGGATCGATCAGACGGACGTGTTGCTTTGGTGGGGCCATGCCGCGCATGGCGAGGTCGCCGATGCGGTCGTGGACCGGGTCGCCGATGCCGTCTGGGGTGGCATGGGGCTGATTCTCCTGCACTCCGCGCATTTCTCAAAGATCTTCAAAAAGCTGATGGGTACTCCGTGCGGTCTAACCTGGCGGGAGGCTGGTGAACGCGAGCGGATTTGGGTCACGGCGCGCGGGCACCCAATTGCGCGAGGATTGCCCGATCATTTCGATTTGGAAAGCGAAGAGATGTATGGCGAGCCGTTCGCGGTACCCGAACCGTTGGAAACGGTGTTCATAGGCTGGTTTCAGGGCGGAGAGGTCTTTCGGTCCGGGCTGACCTATCGGCGCGGCGCTGGCAGGGTCTTTTATTTCCAGCCTGGGCACGAGACTTATCCGACCTACTACGACGAGAACATTCGTCGTGTCTTGGTCAATGCCGTTCATTGGGCAAAGCCTGCTGTGGCACGAATCGCCAATGTGCGCGATGCGCCCAATCGCGACGTTTCAGACGCGCTGGAACCCATCTCCGAGCGCGGACCGAAACTTCATGCTCCCGGAGAAGAGGGGCTTCGCTGAACTTATGTGATTTGCAGAGATTGGAATGGAGAGCATTGATCCCTGTCAGACATTTGTCTGTGGGAAGTGACTGACTCCTTGGGCTCAGAGGGTGAATTCCCCGCGATCGTCGTGAATCACGGCATCAGCAAGTCACTCTTCAGTCGCTCCCTGATCCAATTTGGCATGGCAGGATGGAAGCCCATGCTTTGTCAACCCAACCAAGCAATTGCGGATGGAATCCGCTCCGAATTTCGCGACACTCCTACTTTCCGGCAATGATCTGCATGATCTCCTCCCTGTTCGAGACGAACCCATGCCACACCTCTTCGACGTTTTCTTTGACATGTTCGGTGCTTCCGAAAACCCGGTTGACGATTTGACGGTGCTTCGGGATCAAGAACGGCGTTTCGACGAGGATTAGTTCCGGGCTGCATGGTGGCAGCCGGGGCAGGGAACTGTTGGCTGGAACCTCCAAGTCCCTCAGCCGACCGGGACACGTCGCCTCGGGTGATTGGGGGGACGGGCTGGAGGCCATGATGGGCTTTGCCGCCGTCGAGAACCCGCACGGCGTGATCAAGGCGTGGATCGGAGGAGGCGGGTTCGAGATGCAGATCGCGGGCGACTTGCAACCGAGCAAGGCGCGACTCGGGTATTACTACTGTCCGGGCGGCGAGTTCTTGTGCGGCTGAGGCATTTCGTGTGATTTGAGAACGCTTTAGGATCACTCTCAGGGGACCACATCATCGCGACGGGACAGGTGATTTCAAAATTGGCACGCACACAAAAAGAACTGATCAACGATCGCATCCGACTTTTGGGGCCGAATGTATCGACCTTCTACGATGATCCGGTCCATTTCGTGAAAGGTGAGGGCGTTTGGCTTTGGGACGCCGACGGCCGAAAATACCTCGACTGCTACAACAACGTGCCGCATGTCGGGCACTGCAACCCGCGTGTCGTCGAGGCGATCTGTCGTCAAGCCGGCACTCTGAACACGCATACCAGATACCTGCACGACGGAATCATCGACTATGTCGAACGGCTCACAGGGACCATGGCGCCCTCGCTCAATACTGCCATTCTGACCTGCACCGGATCCGAAGCCAATGACATCGCATTGCGCATGGCCGAGGCCATGACCGGAAAGCGCGGGATCATCGCAACCGACGCAACCTATCACGGCAACACGTCGCTGGTAAGCCAGCTGAGCCGGTCCAACGCGCCGACTGTCGGCTTCGGGCTCGATCAGTATCTGCGATTCGTCGAAGCGCCGGACAGCTATCGCCACCCCGATCCCGACGGAACGCGTTTTGCAGCCGCCGTGGCGCACAAGATCAGGGAGTTGGAACAGGACGGGCACGGTTTTGCCGCCTTGGTCGTCTGCCCGTATTTTCTGAACGAAGGATTCCCCGACAATCCGGATGGTTGGCTGAAGGCCACCGCCGAACTGGTGCGCAAGGCGGGCGGCATCTTGATCTGCGACGAGGTGCAATCGGGTTTCGGGCGCACCGGTACACATCTCTGGGCCCACGAGAAGATGGGGGTCGTGCCGGACATTCTGACCCTCGGCAAACCGATGGCCAATGGGCACCCCGTCGGCGCCGTGGTGGCCGAAGCAGATGTCGTGGCCGAGTTCCGCGAAGGGTATCGCTATTTCAATACCTTTGCCGGCAATCCGGTATCCTGTGCCGCGGCCATGGCGGTTCTGGAAGAGTTGGAACAGGCCGATCTGGTCGCGAATGCCAAAACGGTAGGTGCATATGCGCGGTCTCGACTTCTGGCCCTAAAGGACCGACACGACGTCATTGGCGATGTGCGCGGCTCGGGATTGATCTTCGGTGCCGAGATGGTGGCAGACCGATCGACCAAGCAACCTTCCAGCGGGTTCACGGATCGCGTCATCAACGCCATGCGCCAGCGCGGGATCATTCATTCCAAGCTCGGCAGGTACGAGAACACCCTCAAAATCCGGCCGCCAATGCCCTTTTCCATCGCGAATGCGGATCTGCTTTTCGACACGCTTGATGAGGTGCTCAGCCACGTTCCGCTGGACGCATGAATGACATAGTCGAAAAGTCGCTTCGCCAATGGGGCATGACCGGGGCGCGGTACAAGTTGGCTGCCTCCCGAGAAAACGCAGTCTACGAAGTTTCGGACTTACGGGGCCGCTTCGCGCTGCGATTGCACCGACAAGGCTACCGCAGTGATGCCGAACTTCGCTCTGAACTCGCGTGGATGGCGGCCGCGGCAAAGGGTGGTCTTTCGGTTCCGTCGCCGGCTCGCACTGTCGGCGGCGAATACCTGGCTCGTATCGACGGGATACAGGTTGATGTCCTGACTTGGCTCAAGGGTCGGACGTTGGACGATGCGTTGGTCAATGGTGCGCGTGAGGATCGTTTCTCCCTCTTCTTTGCTCTTGGGCGGGAAATGGCACTGCTCCATCAGGTGTCCGATGCGTGGAGCCCGCCACAGTTCTTTGACCGCGTTCACTGGGACCGGGATGGTCTGCTGGGCCAAACGCCGCTCTGGGACAGGTTTTGGGAAAACCCGGAATTGACCGCCTCAGAAAGAGACTTGTCTGAGAGGTTTCGACGTGCAGCATCTGACAGACTTGAGGAGATCGGGCCAACCCTCGACTACGGACTGGTTCATGCTGATCTTGTCCCCGCCAATGTGCTGGTCGACGGCAATGCCCTGAGGCTGATTGACTTTGACGATGGCGGCTTCGGCTATCGTCTCTTTGACCTGGCGACCGCTCTGCTGAAACACATGGCAAAGGCAGACTATCCTCGATTTCAGAGTCGCTTGATCGAAGGATATCATTCTGTCCGTCTGTTGGATGTTGCGGAGCTCGATCTGTTTCTTGCGCTCCGCTCTGCGACCTATGTTGGCTGGAACATCACGAGAATGGGCGAAGCTGACGGCACAGCACGGAACAAAGGCTTCATTGAATTGTTTCGAAGCCTGGCCGACAAGTATCTAAATTGATGTTGATTGTCTGCGAATTTGGCCTGAGAAGTGATCCGTTTCGAAGCAGTTCGCAAAGTCGCGGGACAGCTATTGAGTTCGGTCGGGATTGTTTCCCGAAAGGGTGAGTTCTGATCCTTCCTTTCCGTGAGAAGATTG
>JAJEAC010000024.1 GCA_022824315.1 Silicimonas sp. | reverse complement strand
TTGACACCAAGGTGCTTCAGTCTACATCGTTACCTCCGCAAACCGCCTTGGCTGCTACCAACCGAAGCGACAATTTGTTGAGTGGGGTTCGCACCCACAAGGAAGACGCGCCTTTCCACGGCGCACTTGGGAATCGAGGCTAGTGATTTTGCTCGTAGTCTAGGGAATAGGCGTCGCCGTCGCTGAACTCGAACGTGAAGCACCACGGCCCATTCACATGGACCGTGACGCGGGTTGGCGTGTGACCTCGCAACGCATGGAAGTCGAATCCAGGCAGATTCATGTCCTCTGGCGCCGTCGCGGCATCAAGGGCGTCCAGCCGCCGCAGGATTCGACCATGCATCCGCGAGTCGATCTTCGACCCGCCCGTTTCCCAGAGGGACTTCTGTTGCTTGTTTGCGACGGTCTTGATCAAGGCTATGTGTAAGCTGACAGACGACAGATGCAAGCCGAGAATTCACGTTATTGGATCGCAGGTCTTGAGACGGCGAACCGAAAGGCGAATGGAAATGCGTGCCTGGGCCGAGGCAGGCGCACCCTTGTCGGAAACACTGGCGCGCGGAACCGTCACTCGATTTCGAGCGGCGGCAGCTCGTTCACGATGTTCACGGTGTCCAGGCTCACGGTGACGATGCGCCTGAACAGATCGAGCGGATAGCGCGGGTCACCCACTGTCTCGTTGGCATAGTCGTTGGCCTCGTTCACGATGCCGCTCGCCCTGTCCTGCTTCACCACCTGCCGCTTCATCACCCATTCGAGCACGGACCTGCCATTGACGAAATACTCGTAGGCCGCGGGCTGGATGTTCTCCATGGTGATGCGGACGTTGTAGATCACTGTCGAGCGATCCTTGTCCTTCCCCCTGCCCCCGAATTTCATCTTGGTCACGCGATAGAAACTTACCGGAACTTTCTGATCCATGTCGATCTGAAGATGTGAATCATCGCGGGCATCCCACCCGCCGTCACATCTCGGCGGTCGGAAACCTGCCGCTGCGTTCCGCCCCTTCGGTTCTCACGCCCAAGGTCTGCGCCACCGCCCTGTGCAATCCGACCCATGGCGCGGGGCCGGCTATGATAGCATTGTGCAGGACCTTGAAGCGTGCGGTCACCCGGGATCTGTCGGCATCGCTCGCCAGCGTCTCGATGAACGGTCCCCGACCTTCGCAGATCTGGTGCGTCTCCTCGAGCGTGAAGCAACGGTAGACCTCTTGGGCGAGCCTGTCCTTGTCTGCGTCCGTTTCGATTTCCCTGGGCTGCGCGAGGTCTGCAAGCAATGCCTTCTGCCTGGTCCGGATTTCTTCGGCGTCAGGCACCGTCCCGCATTTCAGGGCCTGCACCATCTTCCGGGCCGTGCCTTCGTTGCCGATTCCGGCCGAGGCGACCGCGGCACTTGCGACGAACCGTTCAAGATCGTCGGGAACCGACGTGGTTCGGTCAAGGGCGGCAATCCTCTCCTTGATGGCGGAGTCATACGGCCGGAGCAGGTCGCCGCGCGAGAATCGTGGGTGGCCTTCGAAACGGGCCCTGAACTCGAAGAGAGGACGTCGCTGAACTCACGTGTCAGCTTCACGCGAACGTCGGCTTCCGCCTGCGCTCTGGCGATCTTCGCGGCAAGCGCGTTGACAGCCTCATGGGACACTCCTTCGGTCTTGCCTGCCGCTGCAAAGGCGTCCTGCACCGGCTTTGGCAGCCGGCGGTGGAAGTCGCCGTCGTCAGAGCAGGGCGCGTTGCGTTCGGTGATGGCGCAGGTCAGCTGCAGCTCCCGGTCCAGACGCTGCCGCTTGCCTTCCGGGCTGGCTGGGTCATGGGGAACTTCGGCCGAACGCCCCGACGACACCTCGGTGATGCGGTGCGCGTCCGCTCAGCGCCGTTTTCGACGATCCGTGCCGTGCGTCCGGCCATATCGGGAAGCCATTCAGGTCTGTGGACCTCCGTCAGGGGTCGGCCGCGTCCATTGGCCGAAGGCCCGAAACCGGAGATCTCGCGGGCGATTTCACGCCTTTCGTCGGAGGACAGCGCGGTCAGCGCCCGTTCGAGGGACGCACCGTCACGCTCAGAAGCGGTGCAGATGTCGTAGAAGTCACGCGAGACGAACTCGCCGTTTCCATACATTCGCAGGGCGAGCTTCCGGGCAAGGATCTCCGCCACGGATTCGAACGGCAGACCGAACCGCGCTTCCCGCTCCGCTCCGGTCCCGGTTTCCAGCAGGGGTTCGGTCGTCGAAATGCTGAACTCGCCTTCAGGGAAGATTCCGTTCAACCATCCTCGGGCAGACCTGACGTTTCCCGCGCCGGCCTCGATGGCCAAGGTCCTGAAATCCTCTCCGGCCCGGCGAAAAAGGTCCGGCGCGACCCACAGGTAGATATCCGTGCTTCTCCGGTGGCGCCAGCGCGCCGCGAGGGCCGCCCCGCCCCCGGTCCGGACATCATCTCTGTCCCATGTCTGCAGAAGGGGCGGGCCGAGGCGCTCCAGGATGGCATCGGCCGGCGGCGGGATCGCCAGACCTGTCATCCCTCCCCACCGGGCACGACGCCCGCCCACCCGTCGGGCCGGACCGCGAACTGGTTCAGCCAGCGCGAAAGGGCGCCGCGTTGCAGGCCGCAGTCGTGCACGGCCCGCGCGATGTGCCAGGCGCTGATGGCGTCCTTGCGACGGAGCTGCGGATAGTCGTGCTCGCGAACGTCGGTCAGCAGCTCGGCCATAAGGTCCCGTTGCCTGTCATCCGTCATGCCCAGTGTCAGCCAGTCGAACAGTTCCCCCGGGGTCGGCCTGCCCGTATACCCGGCAAGGTGACGGGCGATCAGGCTCTCGAGCAGGAGGTGTTCCGGATCCAGGGGAAACAGCACGGCGCGCGCGATGTCGTTGTCGAACCACTCGATGGGCATCGGCGCGTAGCGGAAGCGCTTTTCGAGGGGCTGGACGTGGTCGTTCCACGGAATCACCTTTCCCTTTCCGCTGATGTCGTGGCTGTGGCGTCCGACCCCGGATTTCCGCGAATCCTTGCCTGCGGCCGCCAGCGTGTCTTCCAGTCTCCAGTGCCACCGCGCGAGGATGTCCTCCCGGGTGGTGATCCGGTCGGTGCGCAGGGCGCCATCGGCCCTGTCGAGCCGCCAGAATTCGCGCCTTACAGCTTCCATGTCCATGGCAACCGCTCCTTGCCGGTACAATATCCCCGGGGGCGGGCCGAATGCCAGAAGCATGCGGGACGCAGTCCAGGCGCGCGTCATCGCTCGATCCCCAGGTAACGCCCGTGCGCCCTATCGTGTTTCCGCGTCAGGCCGTGATCACGTCTCGCGGGTCGGGAACCTGAAGGCCTCCGCAGGATCGCTTCGCCCGGCAAGTCTCTTCCCGGGAGCGTTCCGCTAGGGCAGCGTCGACTGCATTGTCCTGTGCAGGCCGGCCCATGGCGCAGGTCCGACGATCTCGCCATCATGCAGGGCCTTGAAGCGTGCGGTCACCCGGGATCTGTCAGCATCGCTGGCCAGCGTCTCGAGGAACGGTCCCCGACCTTCGCAAATCTGGTGCGTCTCCTCAAACGTGAAGCAACGGTAGACCTCTTGGGCGAGCCTGTCCTTGTCTGCGTCCGTTTCGATTTCCCTGGGCTGCGCGAGGTCTGCCAGCAATGCCCTCCGCCTTGCCCGAATGTCCTCGGCGTCAGGCACCGTCCCGCATTTCAGCGCCTTCACCATCTTCCCGGCCGTGCCCTCGTTACCGGTTCCGGCCGTGGCGACTGCGGCCCTTGCGACGATCCGTTCGAGATCGTCAGGAACCGGCGGGGTGCGGTCAAGGGCGGCAATCCACTCCTGGATGGCGGCGTCATAAGGGCGGAGCATGTCGCCGCGCGAGAATCGCGGGTGGCCTTCGAAACGGGCCCTGAACTCGAAATGCGTAGAGTCACTGAATTCACGCGTCAGCTTCACGCGAACGTCGGCTTCCGCCCGCGCTCTGGCGATCTTCGTGGCAAGCTCGTCGGCGGCCTCGCGGGACACTCCTTCGGCCTTGCCTGCCGCTGCAAGCGAGTCACGCACCGTCTTGCCGAGCTTGCGGTGAAAATGGTCGTCGTCCCCGGAAGGGGCCGTGCGTTTCGTCAGGGCGCAAGCCAGCTGCAGTTCCATGTCCTCGCGCCGCCCCTGCCGCACCGGAGTCTTGGCTTGCACGACATCCCCGTCCAAGCTGTGGTAGGACGCAGGGCCGGAGTGGTACCTTGCGTGCGGGTTCCTGAATGTCTCGACGGTGACGTAGACCTGCGTCAACGCTCCCTAGCTTCCCTCGGGCTCCCTTTCGAAGGGCCCTTGGAGCGTTCCTCCCGGCCGCCTCGATCTGGTCGAACAGGGCGTCTGCTGAAGGGATCACGCCCATATTCTCCAGGGATCTGGCGAAGGACCAGTTCGACATCATGTGGACGTGATCTCCGAACGGGATGCTGCGCACCCCGTTGTCTTCGAACAGCACGAGCGTCGTGTCATTGTCGGACATCGACGTCCTGATCTCGGTGGCGAACTCGAGGATGGAA
>JAJEAC010000059.1 GCA_022824315.1 Silicimonas sp. | reverse complement strand
CACCGTGACAGCGCGCAGGTCTATGGGCGAGCCCGGCGTCGGAAGAATCACCATGGACGACACGCTGCCACATCGAAAACGGAATGGCCAGCCGTGAAATCACCTCGCCTCGGTCACGCGGCGGAAAACAAAATCGCCCTGAGCGACGTTGCTTTTCTGTTATCAGGACGGGACGCCGCGCGGTCCCAGGAAGGCGGCGGAATTTCTGTCAGGCACGCCCTTGGACTCCGGTATCCGCACTCGCGTGCAGCCCTTGCTTGATTTCTGGAGCGTGGCAGACCGGCCCGGCCGTCGGTAGGGGCAGGATTCGCGGTCTGGATGTCCGGACTGGGGCACCATGAATGCCTGGCCCGGCGCACGTGAGGATGAACGCTTGCGGAAGGCACGTTATCGGGGCAAGACGTGCGAGGATCCGCCAGGTCCAGGGATCGAATCAATACGGTGACTATCTGATTGCGGATTGGCAAATGCCAGGATGCAAGGCGATCAGTGTCTTGAATGGCGAAAACACAATGTTCCAAGGATCCGCTTTCGGAGCTTGGGAGAGCAAGTGATGCAAGACTAGAGGCAAGGGCATGAAAATCCTGTATCTTGGCGACGTGATGGGGCGGTCTGGGCGCACGGCGGTTGCCGCGCGGCTTGGCGACTTGCGGGCACGCTTGCAAGCGGATTTCGTGGTGGTCAATTGCGAAAACGCGACCTCCGGCCTGGGAGCTTCTCCGGAGCATGCGGCCGCGCTGCTCGATGCAGGTGCCGATGTGCTGACCTTGGGCGATCACGCGTTCGACAATCGTGACATGCTGTCGGGAATCGAGCGCGAGCCGCGCATTCTCCGCCCTCTGAACTTTTCGAAAGTCGCACCGGGCGCAGGCGCAAAGGTGTTTGACGCCCGCAGGGGCCGGAAGGTGCTTGTGGCCCAAGTGCTCGGCCAGGTTTTCATGAATCGCCCCTATGACAATCCGTTCTCGGCCATTGACGAGATTCTGAACAGGTTTCCGCTTGGTGTCGCCGTTCACGCGAGTCTCGTCGACATTCATTGCGAGGCCACGTCCGAGAAGATGGCGATGGGTCACTTTTGTGACGGACGCGCCAGTGCCGTTCTCGGTTCACATACGCATGTGCCGACGGCCGACACGATGATCCTGCCAGGAGGTACGGCCTACATGACGGATGCCGGAATGTGCGGCGACTACGACTCGGTGATCGGCATGGGCAAGGAAGAGCCGCTCAGGCGCTTCGTGACCGGCATGAGAAAGGGCCGCTTTCAGGCCGCGCAGGGCGAGGCGACTCTGTGCGGCGCTCTCGTCACGACCGATGACGACACCGGGAGGGCCTTGGACTTGACACCGGTGCGAGACGGCGGCGTGCTCGCGCCTCCGCCCTGAGGCAGATGCCCCGCAACCTGATCCTGCCCTTTCTCGCGTTGCTCCTTGCCGGTGCCGGATGGGGGCTGACCCAACCCTTGGCCAAGATCGCCGTGAGCGAGGGCTATCGTCAATTCGGGCTGGTCTTCTGGCAAACGACGATCGGAGCGGTTGCGCTGGGCATTCTGCAGGCCGTCCGCCGCCGGCGGATCCGCTGGGACGCCGCGGCTCTTTTTGTCTATCTCCAGATCGCACTCGTCGGCACGGTCGTTCCGAACTCAGCGAGCTACGAGGCGATACGGCACCTGCCAGCCGGCCTCGTGTCAGTCCTGTTGTCGTTCGTGCCGATGTTCGCCTTCCCGATTGCCCTCGCGTTCAGGATCGAGCGATTCGTGCTGACCCGGCTGCTTGGCCTGTGCCTCGGCCTTGCAGGCGTTCTCCTGATCGTGGGTCCGGAAGCGAGCCTTCCCGAACGCGCAATGGTCGTCTTCGTGCCGCTAGCCCTGATCGCGCCCTTCTTCTACGGGCTGGAAAGCAACCTGATTGCAAAATGGGGGACGGCGGGACTCGATCCCGTAGACGCGCTGTTCGGCTCATTGGTCGTTGGTTCCGCAATCACCTTCCCACTTGCGCAGGCGACCGGACAGTTCATCGACCCGAGGCCGCCATGGGGGCTGCCGGATATGGCGCTTCTTGCTGCTTCGCTCGTTCACGTGATGGCCTATTGCCTCTATGTCTGGATGGTCGGGACGGCCGGCGCCCTGTTCGCAGTCCAGGTGAGCTACCTTGTTACCGGGTTCGGCGTCTTCTGGGCGATGTTGATTCTGGGCGAGATCTATTCGGGTTGGATCTGGGCCGCCATATGCCTGATGTTGCTGGGAGTATTCCTCGTCCAGCCGGGTCCGGGATCCAGGGCGCTTGCGGGAAAGCCGGAAAGCGGGGAAAATTGGCAATGATGCTTGAACTTGCGAATCTGCACCCGGACGCCCCGGCGATCGTGACGCTCGCGGTCGTGGCCGTGATGTTCGGGCTGTTCATTCGTGAAGTTTATCCCCCGGAGGTGACAGCCATCGCAGGTGCTGGTGCGCTTCTGGTGCTCGGCCTGCTTCCCTACGAGGAGGCGGTTCATGTCCTCGCCAACCCGGCGCCATGGACGATCGCGGCAATGTTCATCGTGATGGGCGCCCTTGTGAGGACAGGTGCGCTGGAGTGGTTCACCAGGCTCGCCGAATCCAAGGCGGACGACAATCCGGCCATGGCGATCGGAGCGCTCATGGCTCTTGTCGTTGTCGCGTCGGCATTCGTCAACAACACACCCGTAGTACTCGTGATGATCCCGGTCTTCGTCCAGCTGGCGCGGAAGCTGAAGATCTCGTCGTCCAAGCTGCTCATCCCGCTTTCCTACATGGCGATTTTTGGCGGAACCTGCACGCTGATCGGCACATCGACGAACCTTCTTGTTGACGGCGTTGCGCGGGCAGGCGGGATGGAGCCCTTCACCATCTTTGAAGTGACCCCTGTGGCGGTCATCCTGGTCGTCTGGGGCGGCATCTACCTGCGCTTCCTGGGGCCACGCCTCTTGCCGGATCGCGCGAGCATGGGGACGCTTCTCGCAGACAAGTCAAAGATGAAGTTCTTCACGGAGATCGCGCTTCCGGAGGACAGTGCGTTGATCGGCCAGGCAGTGACCGAGGTTGATCTCTTCAAACGTGGCGGCGTGAGATTGATCGATGTCCTTCGGGGCGACGCGTCGCTCCGGCGGGATCTGGGTGTCGTTCGCTTGCAGGCCGGGGACCGCGTCGTGGTTCGCACCCAGATGGAGGAACTTCTTGGCCTCAAGGCCAATCCGGACGTGCGCCTGGCCGAGAAGCTCTCGTCGCGCAAGACATCGACGGTTGAAGTGCTGATCACGCCGCATGCGACCTTGGTTGGACGTTCGCTCGGGGATCTCAGGCTGCGGCGGCGCTACGGGGTCTATCCGTTGGCGGTTCACCGCAGAAACGAGAACATTGGCCGACAGCTCGACGATCTCGTGATTCGGGTCGGCGACACCCTGCTTCTGGAAGGGGCCGCCGAAGACATTTCCCGTCTGGCCAGCGATACGGGCCTTGTCAACGTGTCCGAGCCGACCGCGCGGGCATTCCGGCGCGGGCACGCGCCGCTGGCGCTTGGCACGCTTGCAGGCATCGTGGCCTTTGCAGCGTTCGGCGCCGCGCCGATCCTGTTCCTTGCCATGGTGGCAGTGGCGGTCGTGCTTCTGACCCGCTGCATTGATGCCGACGAGGCATTCTCGACGATAGATGGTCGGCTTCTCGGCCTGATCTTCGCCATGCTTGCCGTTGCCACCGCGATTGAGACCTCGGGCGCCATTCACCTGATTGTCTCCGCTATCGAGCCGCTGGTCTCGGCGCTTCCTCCGTTCCTGATCGTGTGGGCGATCTATCTTGTGACCTCGGTTCTGTCGGAGACAATTAACCATGCGGTGGCCGTGGTCGTGACTCCGGTCGCCATCGGGCTTGCATATTCCATCGGGGTTGATCCACGCCCCCTCGTCATCGCCGTGATGATCGCCGCCTCCGCCACCTTTGCCACGCCAATAAGCTACCAGACCAACATGATGGTCTACGGGCCCGGCGGCTACAGGTTCACGGACTTCCTCCGGGTCGGCATTCCACTGAACCTCTCGACGGGCATTTTGGCTTCGCTGCTGATCCCGGTCTTTTGGCCACTTTGATGCGCCGGTTTGCTTCGCACCTCACCGTACGTGTCGTGCGGCAGCGTCCGGCCTCGCGGCATTCGCAAAAGTGCTTGCAAATCGTTCGATTCACAATTTGATCGCTTTGACCAGATTCGAAGGCAGGATCATGAACATCACTCTTCTCAAGACCTTGTGCGAAACCCCCGGCGTTCCGGGCCATGAGGAACGCGTGCGCGGCAAGATCGAGCAGGAGGCGAAGCCGCTCTTTGACGAGGTGACTACCGATTCCATGGGGTCGCTGCATTGCGTCAGGAAGGGCAGGTCGAAGACTCCGAAGAAGATCATGCTCCTCTGTCATATGGACGAGATCGGATTTCTCGTGAGCCACATCTCGAAAGAAGGGTTCCTGTATCTCCAGACGGTGGGCGGGTTCGATCCTAGAAACCTGTTTTCGCGCAGGGTTCTCGTCTGCACGGGCAAGGACGATCTCAAGGCTGTCATGAATCCGGGCGGACGGCCGGTTCACATTTCCTCTCCGGAGGACAGGAAGAAGATTCCGCAACCTCACGAGTTTTTCGTTGATACCGGTCTTGGCAAGCGGGCGAAGGACATCGTCAAGGTCGGTGACATGGTCGTGATGGACGAACCCTTTATCGAACTCGGCGAAAAGGTGGTTTCGAAGGCGCTCGACAACCGGATTGCCTGCTGGCTTGGCATCGAGGCGGTGCGCGGGCTTGGGAAGTTCAAGACCAAGTCCGAGATCCATGTGGTCTTCACGACGCAGGAAGAAGTGGGGCTCAGGGGCGCGCGGACCGCAGCGTTTCGGGTAAAGCCTGACATCGGGATCGGCATTGATACGACGCTTGCCTGCGACACGCCGGGCGTGCCTGAACAGGATCGCACCACAGAGCAGGGCAAGGGGTTCGGCCTGCATTTGCGTGATGGCTCCTTCATTGCCGACAAGGTTCTCTCGGAGGAGTTCGCGGCGCTGGCCGAGAAGGAGAAGATTCCATACCAACGCACCATGCTGCGCTCGGGAGGGCAGGATGGTGCTGCCGCGCAGCAAGCGGCATCCGGTGCCCGCGCCGTCGGAATCGTGGTCGGCACGCGATATATCCACACGGTGACGGAAATGGTCGAAAAGAGCGACTTGCAGGCGGCCCGAGATATTCTTGTGGCATATCTCAGGGCAAATTGAAGGCCGGATGGCTGGGCGCTGGTCGGGCAGAGCGGCGGTATTGCCGGACTCAGGCGGAACCACCCATGTCGGACAGCGGGTGTATCGTTTGCCAGCCTGACATACGGCTGCGAAACCAGCTGCGCTGGCGCTTCGCGAACTGCCTCGTGGCAACGATTGCTGCGTTGCGCGCATCATCCAGTGAGACCTCGCCACGCACATGTGCGATCAGCTCGGCAGCGCCGATGGCTTTGGCCGAAGGGCGAGCCGGATGCCATGCAGGTGCGTTCCTGCGCACTTCGTCTAGGAGGCCGTCCGAGACCATGCGGGCAAAGCGTCTTTCGATCCGCTCGTTGAGCCAGTCCTTGGACGCGTCAACGAGAATGGCCGCTGCGCTGGACAGCGGCAGGAGCGGCGGGTCGGTTTCGTCCTGCCAAGCGGCCAAACCTCGTCCGGTAGCTGCCAGGACCTCCCATGCGCGCTGAACGCGCATCGGGTTCCGCCCGTCTATCCGGGCCCTGGTTTCGGAGTCCAATTCGTCCAGAAGCGTGTTCATGCCGTCCGCGGTGATTCGTTTCATCGCAATGCGCCGCACGCCGTCCGGGATCTCGGGAATTGGGGCGAGTCCCTTCGTCAGGGCAGTGAAATAAAGTCCGGTGCCCCCGACGATCACGGGCGTCGGACCGTCAAGAAGCGGTGCAAGATCACGGAGCCATCGGCCCACGGAATACTCGAGATGGCCTTGCACGTGGCCGTAGAGCGCATGCGGCACCTTCGCCTCGGCGTCAGCGGAAGGTCTGGCAGTGAGAATCCGCCAATCAGCAAAGACCTGCATGGCGTCAGCATTGATGATCGGCCGCCCGGTTCTCGCCGCGATTTCCATTGCAAGCGCGGACTTTCCGCTTGCGGTCGGCCCGGCGATCAGGATCGGGAGACTCGGGTCGGTCCGGTCCAGGATGCCGTTCAGTGATCCTTCGTTGAACATTCCGGAGTTTTCGGACATTTTCGCGCCCGAAGCAAAGCGAGAGCATGCGAGGACGAGTACCATGAACAAGCCCAGCGATCGTGCCTATTCCCGCGTGCTGCTGAAGATATCTGGCGAGGCGCTGATGGGAGACCAGGGTTTCGGGCTTCACCCACCGACGGTCGCAAAGATTGCCGAGGAAGTGAGTTCGGTGCACGAACTCGGTGTCGAAGTCTGCATGGTGATCGGCGGCGGCAACATCTTCCGGGGGCTGCAAGGCTCTGCGCAGGGCATGGAACGGACAACGGCGGACTACATGGGCATGCTTGCCACGGTGATGAATGCCCTTGCCATGCAGTCTTCGCTCGAGGCGCTTGGCATCCACACCAGGGTGATTTCGGCGATTCGCATGGATGAGGTCGCGGAGCCCTACATTCGCAGGCGGGCCGTCAGGCACCTCGAGAAGAAAAGGGTTTGCATATTCGCCGCGGGCACTGGGAACCCCTACTTTACCACCGATACCGCGGCGACGCTGCGTGCCACTGAAATGTCCTGTCAGGCGATCTTCAAGGGCACCTTGGTTGACGGCGTCTATGACAAGGATCCCGCCAAGCACTCGGACGCCAAGCGATACGACAAGGTCAGCTACGACGACGTTCTGGCGAGGAACCTGAAGGTCATGGACGCCTCCGCCATCGCGCTTGCGCGCGACAACGGCCTTCCGATCATCGTGTTTTCTCTCGACGAGCCGGGCGGGTTTCGAGGCATTCTCTCGGGCGAGGGAACCTACACGATCGTTCAGGATCGGGCGTGAGTGCGTTGGGTTTCGCGGCAACTGCAACGCCCGGGACTTGAGAGTCGCATATGCGTGCCCTGGTCCAGCGTGTCAGCCGCGCAAGCGTGACGGTCGGCGGCGAGATCGTCGGGGAAATTGGCCCCGGGCTGCTTGTTCTGGCCTGCGCCATGGCGGGGGATCCACCCGGGTCCGCTGCGAAGCTTGCGTCGAAGGTCGCACGGCTCCGAATTTTCGGGGACGATGAAGGTCGCATGAATCGCTCGCTTCTGGATTCCGGGGGAGAGGCGCTGGTCGTCTCGCAGTTCACGTTGGCGGCGGACACGTCTCGGGGCAACCGGCCGGGTTTCTCGTCCGCCGCACCTCCGGAGGAAGGGGAGGTGAGGGTTGCGGCGTTTGCTGACGTAATTCGAGGCTTCGGCGTTCAGGTTGCAGAGGGTCGTTTCGGCGCTGACATGCAAGTCAGCCTCACGAATGACGGGCCGGTGACGATTTGGCTCGACACCGACGCGTGAGTTTTGTCAGTGCAGGACGGTGCGTCGCTTTGCGGAAGACACAGCATTGACCGATCCGGACTGTGCCAGAATCGACATCCGCACCGGGAGACTTCAGACTGTTTCCGTCACTTTTTTCAAGCCTGGCGGCGTGTCTGGGTCTTTCCCCAAATTGACGGCAAGACCCTCCGCAAACTTGTAGAAGGCTATTGCCTGAAGCACGGGATCAAGCGCTTCGTGTTTCGTCGCCGGTGTGCTGAGCATGCCCTTGCCCGAGACGGATTGGATCTTGTACACATTTGCTCCAAGTTCCCTCAGTCGGGCAAAGGACTCATCTATTGAGCTTTCCGCCCTGCCATGGGCACCGAAGACCAACGCTCCGAGTGATTCATCCGCGATCGCCACCGGCCCGTGAAACAGCTCGGCCGCGGAATACGCTTCCGCGTGCAGGTGGCAGGTTTCCTTCAGCTTTAGCGCCGCTTCCGCAGCGACTGCCACATTCAGGCCCCGACCGATACAATAGACGGATCTCGTGCGTGCCAAAGGTGGGCCGGCATGCGACCAGTTCCGACCCAACGCGTCGCGCGCCAGGTCGGGCAGGGCACTCAAGGCAGCGATCATTTCGCCGTCTCGCAGGTAACCCGCGACGATGCCCAGCGATGCGACCAGCATGCCTACGAATGACTTTGTCGCGGCGACCGCGCGTTCAGGTCCTGCGAGTACGGGAAGGACAAGATCGGCGCCGTCACCGACGGGGCTGTCCAATTCGTTGAGGACAGCCATCGTTCGCGCACCACCTTTCTTTGCCGCATGCTGTAAGGTGGCAAGGTCTGGGCTGCCGCCGGACTGCGAAAACGTCAGGCAGGCAAACCCGTCAAGCCGCAGCTTGGCACCGTAAACAGAGGCCACCGAAGGTCCGATGGAAGCGACGGGCAGGCCGGCACTCGTTTCCATGAGATATTTGAAGAAAGTCGCCGCATGGTCGGATGTCCCGCGACCGCAGGTGACCAACCCGCGCGTTCCGTCCTGTCGCAGGTGGCGGCCTGCATCGAGATATGTGTCCAGGGCATCGAGTTGTCGGGCGATGACATAAGGTATTTCGGAAATTTCGGCGGCCATGAGGGTGGGTCGGGACATCAGGCGTGAACCCCTGTGATCATCGAAACGATCTCGTTCTTGTCGGTCTCTGGGGTGCTGCGGACACCGATCTGTTCGCCGCGTCGCAAGACGCAAATGCGGTCAGATAGGCGAAAGACCTGATCCAGGCTGTGGCTGACGATCAGGATGGCGAGGTTGCGTTCCTTGAGCGAGGCGACGATCTCCTCCACCTTCGCGGTTTCCGCCACGCCGAGCGCCGCGGTCGGCTCGTCCAGGAGGATCAGCTTGCTGGCCCAATGGGTCGCGCGCGCGATGGCGACGCCTTGGCGCTGGCCACCGCTGAGGTCGCGGACTTTTGATCTGGCCGACGGTATGTGGACGTCGAGCTGATCCAGCATCGTCTGGGTTTCACTGCGCATCCGCGCCTTGTCCAGAAGTCCCAGGGGCTTGCGGGTCAGTTCTCGGCCGAGGAACATGTTCATGTAGACCGGCTGATCGTTGGCGAGCGCGAGGTCCTGATAGACCACCTCGATCCCGCGCGAGCGCGCCGAACTGGCGTCGGAGAGGCTTACCGTCTCACCATCAAGCAGGATTTCGCCCGAGTTTGGACGGTGCAGACCCGAGACAATCGCGATAAGCGTGGATTTGCCCGCGCCATTGTCACCGACCAAAGCGACAATCTCGCCGGGGAAGAGTTCCAGCGAAAAGTCCTGGATAGCGACGACACCGCCGAAGGCCTTGTGAATGTTGTTCAACGACAGGACGGGAGCTGTGGTCATTGCGAATGCGTCCCTGGCCAGTCCACTGGATCGCCAAAGCCGTTCTCGATGCCGGTGATTTCCGGGCTGCCGCCGGTGATTCCCCGGATGCCAACGACAAGTGCGCGTGTCACGAATGCCTGGCCACGGAAGCCGAAGACCACCGTGTCGCCAGGCGATGAGTCAGCATTGATCATGGCGTAGTAGTCGATGGCCGAGTAGTCGGGAATCTCCACATCGCGCGAGGCGTGGAGGTCGGCGGTCGCGGTTTTGCCGACCAGTGCCCGGACCTGATATTCGGGGAAGACCGGATCGATGTAGAGCCCGCCTCCGAAGCAATAGGCCTTGCCGCCGTGATTGTGCGAAACCTCAGTCAGATAGAGTACCGCGGGATCTTCGGGCAGGTCTTCGACGGCGTGCAGCGGTGTGGTGCCATGAAGTCCGTTCCCGGGTTCGACTTGCGTGGCACCGGCCTCTGCCAAGGCCGACAGCACGGCTGAAGACGTCGTGCCGGGCGCATTGACCTCGATGCCGGATCGTCCGGCGGCGGCAAGCGCCTCGGCCGCCCGGCTCAAAGTGGCCAGGTTCGGTGTGGGCCGCACCTTGCGCGTCTCCTGATCGAAGAGAAGCGCAGGAAAGGTGGTGATCCCCGCGAAGCGTGCCCCTTCGAGCGCATCCAGGCGATCTGCGACGGTCACGATGTCTTCCGCATCAAAGCCGCCTTCATGGCCGCGATAGAACGTGTCGCCGGGTGTCTGGATGCGTGCCATCAGCGCCTGTTCGCGACCCGCCTTCGCGGCTGCATTGGCCGCTTCCCGCGCTTTGGTGTCCGAGAACACCGTCCAGTAGTCCGGCATCAGCTTCGCCGCCGCGAAATCGGCCTCGTGCCGTGGCACCTGCACCAGATGGCCCAGATGCCCGATCTTCAGTCCGGCCCGGTTGCAGGCCACCGCGCAAGGCATGTCAACCGCAACCGCGCGGTTGATCCCGCCGCGCATCACCGCCTGACAAAATCCCGAGTGGCGCCCCACCTGCTTTGTCATGGCAAATGCGGCCAACCCGTGCCTGTCGGCCTCCACCTTGAAAGCGCGAGCGTTGCGTTCGACCGTATCCAGATCGAGCACATAGGCGTTGGCGGGAATTCGGCCCTGCTGATGCAGCGCCATGGCGGCTTCCACAAATCGTGGATTGCGGCGGGTGAGTAGTTCCAGAAACATGATTCCTCCCGGTCTACCGGCGGGTGTCACGCAAGGACACGGCGACGGCGACAAGGATGATCACCCCGCGCACGATCATCTGGTCCGAGACCTTGAGACCCATGAGAATAAGCCCGTTGTTCAGCATTCCCATCATCAGCGAGCCAAGGAGCGCGCCGATGATCGAGCCCTTGCCACCGTTCAATGCGGTTCCGCCAACAATGACAGCGGCAATCACCGTCATCAGATCGCTTTCTCCCAGCGTGTATTTCGCCGCCTGCAAGCGACCGGCATAGAGAAGCCCCGCAAGACCGGCGGTCGCACCGCACAATGTCAGCACCAAGAGGCGAATCCGGGGCACCTTTATGCCTGAGACCTGGGCTGCGCGGGCATTGTCGCCGACTGCCAGCACATGGGCGCCGAAGCGGGAATAACGATAGAGAACATGACCGATGGCCACTGCCGCTCCGGTCCAGATCACCAGCGAAGGAACACCAAGCAGCTTGCCGGAGCCAAAGAAGCCCGTGAACGCATCGTTGATGACGGGAATGGAGCGCAGGTCGGTCATTGAGCGTGCAATACCGGCGAACAAGCCCAGGGTCGCGAGCGTCACAAGAAAGGAGGGCAGGCGCAGATAGGCGACCAGAACGCCGTTGAAGGCGCCGATCAAGACGCCTGCGCCAAGACCCGCGACAACGCCGAAGACCATCGGGCCGTTCTGCATCGCAACGGCAGCAGCAAGGGCGGAAACCGCCACGATGGAGCCGAAGCTCAGGTCGATCTCGCCCGCCGAGAGCGCAAAGACCAGCCCGATGGCCATGATGGTCGCCGGCGCCGTTTGCAGCACGATATTGGTCAGGTTCCGAGTGGTGAGAAACCCGTCATTGTGGAGCGTGGCGGCAAAGAACAGGAAGATGGCCAGGAAGCCGAAGTAAATCACGCTTCGTTGCAAATCCAGCCGTTTGATCCGGGACAAGACTGCTTCCATCCTTGCCTCTTTGCCAGGGATGAGTTCGGCGGGCCGCAAGAAGCGGCCCGTCAGGGAGGAACCTCAGTTCGATGTCAGGCTTGCCGGCGGTTCAATGTTGAGGGACCTTTTCCACCCTTCGACGACATTGTCGGCCTTGACCGTGATGGCCGGGGCAACGACAAAGGGCGGAACCTCCTCGCCGACAAGATCGAGTACCGCGCTGGCGGCCATTGCGCGACCCAGTTCGTAGGCCTCATCCGCGACGATCGCCGCCACGTTGCCGCCTCGCACCATGTCGAGCGCAATCGGCTCGGACAGATCAAGCGTGACGATTTTGGTACTGTCATTTCCGTTGGCGCGGAGCGCAGCCAGGACGCCCTCGGCCGGACCGGCCCAAGTCACATAAATCCCTCCAAGATCGGGGTGCTTCAGCAGCATGGCATTGGCGATCTCTTCGGCACGCGCCGGATCGGCAATGCCCTGCTCGGCAATGATCGAGATGTTCGGGTGATCGTTCTCGATCGTGGTCTTGAAGGCATTGTCGCGCTGATTGGTCACGTAATAGGCCGCGTCGTGAAAGATCCATCCGACCGTGCCCTCGCCGCCCATGGCCTCGGCCAAGGCATCGGCTGCCTGCTTGCCCATCTGGAACAGATCGTCGGTGACGATTGCCGCGTAGTCGCTCGGATGTTCATAGCCCGCAGGCAAGTTGGACAGGAACGTGAGCGCAACCCCCGCCTCCTTCGCCTCCTCGAAGGCGGCAGCGGATGTCACTGGATCGAGCGGCAGCGACAGGATGATATCCGGGTTCTTGGCCAGTGCCGTTTCAATGTCACTGCGTTGCTTGGCGGCGTCAAACCCGGCGCTGGTGACGGCGACGACCTCGATTCCGAGCCGTTCGAATTCGTCGCTGGCTCCCGCCGTGACAGCATTCACGAAGTCCGATTGGTCATGCCACAAGAGTGCGGCCGAGTACTTTTCCCCCTGGATCATCGCGACCTTGTCATCACCGACGACAACGGATGATGAAGGCGTGGCGCTCTCGCCGCCGGGGCCGATGGTTTCGGCACTGGCAGAGGCGACGAGTCCAAGCAGCGTCACGATGGCAAGCATGTATTTTACTAGGGACATTTTTTCCTCCTCAGGTTGAGTTTCCGTTGGTTGGTTCAATTCCGCAATACCGCGCGATGAAGAGCGCAAAGGCCCTGACGGCGGCGAGGTATTCCTCTGTCTCGATCCGCTCTTCATAGGTATGAGCAACGGCGATATCTCCAGGGGCGCAATAGACCGCCGGACAGCCGATCCCATCGGTCAGAAACGGCATTTCAGACCAATAGGGTGCGCCGCCGATCCGACCGGCATCGGGACGAAAGAGCTGAACGCAATCCTGCAGCAGCCGTATTGGCACAATGTCCGGAGCGGTCTCGACAGGTGAGCCACCCTTTGCATGGTCGCGTCCGGCAGGGTATTCGACCACGACGCTTACGCCCTCGGGCATGTTCGAGGCCTCAAGTGCAGCCTCGAACGCCGCAATCGCAACATCCATATCTTCGCCCGGTCGCAGCTTGCGAATGAGAGAAAGCTTGCACTCGCCAGGTACCGCAATGAAGCCGCCGCTTTCGATTTTCGTAGCAAGTATCGAGGATGCCCCCACGAGTTCGTGACAGGGTCCCGCACTCAGTTCGGCCCCATGCTTCCAGATGCGTGACAGCAGCGCATGCGCAGCCTTGAGGGCATCCGCTCCCAATTCCGGCGTTCCGAAATAGGCCGTTTTCCCGGTGACTGTAATGTCGGCGATGAAGAAGCCAATCTGAGCCGCATAGACATCAAGATTGGTCGGCTCGACATAAAGAGCAAAGTCCGGCCTTTCGATTTCACCCGCGGAAACCCGACGCACCAGATCCTTGGCTCCCGCACTGACGCCGCTTCCCGACTCGCCGCTTTCCTCATCGCCGATGAAGGCAAGGGTGAGACCGCCGGCGGGCGTGATCCCCGCGCGCTGCAGCAGGCGCATGCCGGCGATCGCGGCGCAGATCCCGCCCTTAAGGTCGCTGGAGCCGCGTCCCCAGACATGCCCGTCGTGCTCGATGCCGCCGAAGGGGTCGCGGCGGGGATCGTCTTGCCAGTGATCTTCCCATCCGCGCACGTGAACCGTATCGGTATGGCCGAGAATCATGAGGTTCGGCCCATCCCCGCGATGCGTGCCCCAGACGTTCTCGCGGCCGTCCAGAAAATCGCCACGGCCCGTTTCAAGTCCCAGCCCGGACAAACTCGTTTCCAGGTGCCGCGCAAAGGGAGTCTCATTCCCGGTCACGCTTTCGATGGCCAATGCCTCTTTTAGCAATGCCAGATCGGCGACGGCGTTCTGCGCCAGTTCCAGACGTTCAGGCAATTCGTCGCGGAGCTTCATGACGCACCTGCCTTGAAGTCCTCAATCGCGGGCGGCGGGATCAAGATTTCCGCGCCCTTTTGCCCCTCTGCAAATATGGAAACGTGAAGATGTGACAGGGCAATCGACACCCCGCCTGCAAGCGCGGCATGGGTGCCCAGCTTCGATCTTTCGATGGTGATCTTGCCCGGATAGCACTGCGAGGAAAACCGTACGATCCGCTCCAGCAACTCCGTTCGTGCGCCGATGGAGCCGCCGACAACGATCAGGGACGGATCGACGACGGCGGCAATCGCGGCGGCCGCCCGGGCAATTTGTCTTGCTACGCGATCAAGCGTTTCCTGCGCCGCGGCGTCGCCGGCGTTTGCGGCATCGAATACGCCCGGAACATCCGACTTTCGACCCGACAACTCGAAGTAATTGCTGACGATCGCGCTTGTCGCTGTCACGCGTTCAAGTGCGCCAACCTTGTGACTTTCGGCTTCAAATGGATCGGCACCGAAAGGCAGGAAGCCAATTTCGCCCGCCGCGCCGGTGGTGCCGCGAATCAATTTGCCCCCCACGACTACTCCCGCACCAATTCCGGTGCCGACAGAAATGAAGACGAAGTTGTCGTCTTCGCGGCGGTTTCCCAGCCAGTGTTCGCCCAGTGCTGCAAGATTGACGTCATTCTCGACAAAAATTTCGATGCCCAGGCGCCTTTGCACTGCGGCGGCCAGATCGAACTGGTCAATTCCGACGATATTCGGGGCCATCAGGACCGCACCGGTCTTTGGGTCATACACGCCCGGGACGCCGACAACGGCGATTTTCAGGTCGCCACATGGTTCCTTTGCGTCGCGCTCGGTTGCCTGGACCAGGCGCCCAACCTGTTCAATCACGTTCAATCCGCCCGAGCGTTCGGTGGGCTCGACCCTCTCCGCCAGAACGCGGCCCATCAGATCGCAAAATGCAACTCTGACTTTCGTGGCGCCGAGATCGACGCTGGCGACGGTCGCGGCACCCGGCGATATCTCGTAAATCACTGCCCTGCGACCGACATGGCCTTCCGTTTCTCCAACCGTGCGGACCCAGCCATCTGTTTCAAGGTTGCCCACGATTTCCGATACGGTCTGTTTGGAGAGCCCAGTCAGTTTGGCAACGCTGGCGCGTGAGACCGGGCCATAGCTCGCGATTGCTTGGACTATTGCGCTTTGGGACATGCGTCGGGAGATTTTTGATTGTTCGGACACAAAACCTCCATTTATTCGTTCTCTTACCGAACTAAAAAAAAGAGTAGTCGGAGTCAATGGCGAATCCGCTCTGACCTCGCGCTGTCATCCGACGGGTGCCCTTGTTGACGCCGGGGCCCGTTAGACACGTTTCAGGATGCAGGCCGGCCTCCCGCGCGCGGTATGCATCGTCTCCGTGAACTCCTTGTTGCACTGCTTCATGTGATTGATCACGAACTGCCGGTACGGGATCGTGTTCGCGGGCTCTTTGTCGTGAAGAACCACCGAGACGCGTTGAGATTCTGCAGCCATCAGGCCCACGGCGCGGCGTCTGTGCACCCGACCTGTACGAGGTGCTTCCGCTGGCGCTGTTCCCGTCCAGCAAGGAGGACGGTGCGGCGAATGTCGGCCGCGAACGAATCGCAGCGAAGTGGCTCTTGGATCACCTTCGTCTACGGCTCCGCAATTGAAGGTGATCTTCGTAGCGATCGTTCTGACCTCCAGCGGACCTTTCCTCCGGCACCTTTCCCTATACATTGACAGCTCATTGACGGTATAAAGTAACCAATTCTCGGGGAGGGTGTCCGCAGGATGGACGCCAAGATGGCATGGCAGAAGAATTCGAACTTGACCTAGACGACATTGAACGCCGGATGGATGGCGCGATGAACGCGCTCAGGCAGGAATTCCTGACATTGAGAACCGGTCGAGCCTCTGCCTCGATGCTGGAGCCGATAATGGTTGATGCGTACGGGGCCACGACACCCGTGAATCAGGTTAGCACCGTTAACGTGCCGGAACCCCGCATGATCACGATAAATGTCTGGGACAAGAACCTGGTTGGCGCCGTTGAAAAGGCGATCCGTGCAAGCGGGCTCGGCATCAATCCCATGACCGATGGCACGATCATTCGGTTGCCGATCCCGGAGCTCAACGAGGAACGTCGCCGCGAACTGTCCAAGGTCGCTGGCCAGTATGCGGAAAACGCTCGGATTGCGATTCGAAACGTCCGCCGTGATGGAATGGACCAAGTCAAGAAGGCGAAGGCTGACGGGTTAGGCGAGGACGACCAGAAGTTCTGGGAGAGTGCCGTGCAGGAAGCCACCGACAATGCGATCAAGAAAGTCGACGCGGTGCTGGAAAACAAGCAAGAAGAAATCATGCAGGTATGAGGCGGCAAGTGCGAGCAGGTACAGGAAACTCGAATGTAGGCAATCCCGAAGAGCAGGCCAATCCGAAGCATGTGGCCATCATCATGGATGGGAACGGTCGTTGGGCGCAGGCACGTGGCAAGCCGCGGCTGTTCGGGCACCATGCCGGTGCGCACCGCGTGCGCGAAATCGTCAGGGCATGCCCTGAACTCGGGGTCAGGTACCTGACCATCTTTGCCTTCTCGACAGAAAACTGGAAGCGCACCCAAGCCGAAGTTTCGGGCCTCATGAAGTTGTTCCGTCGCTACATGATGGACGAAGCAAGGGCCCTGATCTCTTCCGGAGTGCGTATCCGCTTCATTGGCGACCGGATAAAGCTCGATGAAACCCTGGTTGCGTTGATGGACGAACTGGAACTCCTGACCTGCGACAACGACGTCGTGCACGTCACGGTCGCGCTGAACTACGGTGGGCGGGACGAAGTCGCGCGTGCGACCAAGCGGCTTTGCCGCGAGGTCAAGGCTGGGCGCATTGACCCGGAAAGTGTCGATGGAGAGACGCTTGCTCGGTTCCTTGACACCTATGTGCTGCCAGATCCCGACCTGGTCATTCGCACCAGCGGCGAGGCCCGGATTTCCAACTTCCTTCTCTGGCAGTCGGCGTATTCCGAATATGTGTTCGTGGACACGCTCTGGCCGGATTTCACGCGAGAGGAATTCGAGCGGGTCCTTGCCGCGTTCTCGGCTCGCGAACGCAGATTCGGCACCGTGCCTGGATGACGGTTGCCGAGGGGCATTGGGGTGACTTGAGCCGCCGCCTCGTGACTGGCGGCATCACCGCAATTCTTGGATTCTGGATCATGTGGCTTGGTGGCCACCCGTTCCATGCCCTTGTGGCCCTGGTGGCGGGCTTGATGGTCTGGGAGATCGCCCGCATGGTGGGCGGAACGGAAATTGCAGTCGCCAGCGGCATTGTCGGCGGACTTGCGCTGCTGCTTCTCGTCACCTATCAGACCGTGTACACGTTGCCATTGGTACTTGCCCCGGCAGTGGTGGGCTTCGTGCGGCTCACGAGCAATCGCGCAATTCATGGATTGTACAGCACGGCGGTTCTCGTCGCAGGATATGGACTTGCCGTGCAGCGCGATGACCATGGTTTCGTCTGGCTTGTCTGGCTGGTCCTGATCGTGATCGTGTCCGACATCATGGGGTATTTCGTCGGAAAGGCGATTGGAGGTCCCAAGTTCTGGCCAGGCATCAGCCCAGGCAAGACCTGGTCAGGCACCATTGCTGGCTGGGCAGGGGCAGCACTTGTGGGATTGGCTTTCGTGCTGATTGCAAATGCCGGTCCCGAGCTGGTCGCACTCTCGATTCTCGTGGCAATCGCGGGCCAGTCCGGCGACATGGCGGAGAGCGCACTCAAGCGCAGGGCGGACGTGAAGGACAGTTCAAGTCTGTTGCCCGGTCATGGCGGCATGTGCGACAGGTTTGACTCGATGCTGGGAGCGTCCCTGTTCGTGCTTGCTGCCGGACAGGTCATCGAGTTCCCTCCTGGAATCGGATGACGCGCCGGGTCTCGATATTCGGTGCCACGGGCTCGATCGGGGCAAATACGCTGGAGATCATCCGGCAAGATCCCAAGGCGTATCGGATTGTCGCCCTGACCGGCGGTCGCAGTATCAAGAACCTCGCGTCCGCAGCGATGGAATTCAATGCAGAGATCGCCGTAACGGCTTATGATGACCTCCTCGGGAGTCTACGCGATGCGTTGGCCGGCACCGGGGTGGAAGCCGCCGCAGGAGAGCAGGCCCTGATTGATGCCGCGGCGCGCCCGGCGGATTGGATCATGTCGGCTATCGTCGGCTTCGCCGGTCTGCCGCCGGGACTTCGTGCCCTCGAACAGGGCGCGGCACTTGCACTCGCCAACAAGGAAAGCCTGGTTGCCGCAGGCCCGCTCCTGATTGACACCGCCCGGCGACACGGTGCAAGGATCATACCTGTCGACAGCGAGCATTCGGCGATCTTTCAGGCCCTGAACGGGGAGAATCTGCAAGCTGTTGAACGCGTGATCATCACTGCGTCGGGAGGCGCCTTCCGCGACTGGCCGCTTGAGGCGCTTTCTGAGGCAACGCCGGAACAGGCCGCGAGCCATCCGAATTGGCCTATGGGACAGCGGATCACGATCGATAGCGCATCCATGTTTAACAAGGCTATGGAACTTATTGAAGCAAATGAATTTTTTGGATTTGCTTCTGAGCAGATCGAAGTCCTGATCCACCGCGAAAGCCTAGTCCATGCCCTTGTCGGCTTTCGTGACGGCGCGCTCATGGCGCATGTGGGACCGCCGGACATGCGCCATGCCATTGGCTATGCGCTGCACTATCCCGAGCGAACGCACCTGCCTGTGGAACGGCTCGATCTGGCAAAGGTCGGCCAGCTGAACTTCCAGTCGCCGGACCCCGGACGCTATCCTGCGCTTGTGCTGGTCCGTGAGGTCATGGCCGTAGGCGGACACGCTGGCGCCGCATTCAATGGTTCCAAGGAAGCCGCGCTTGACGGGTTCCTGGAGGGCCGAATCCGGTTCACGGACATGGCAAGGGTTGTCGAACGCGAGATCGAGAGTATTTCAATGGATGATCGTGCCAAGGCGACGATGACTCTCGGGTCCGTACGTGAGGCAGATCGGGCGGCGCGGGTTCGGGCCAGGGAAACCATGGACGCATTGAGCGGGTAGGACAGTACACCTTGGAACTTGCAGGACTCATACCGAGTTTCGGAAGCCTGGCGTTCACGATCGCCGCGTTTGTTGTGGCATTGTCGATCATCATCGCCGTCCATGAATTCGGACATTACATCGTCGGTCGCTGGAGCGGCATTCGAGCGGAGGTCTTTTCCCTGGGATTCGGGCCGGTGCTGGCGAGTCGTGTCGACAGGCACGGAACGCGATGGCAGGTCGCGATTCTGCCGCTGGGCGGATACGTCAAGTTCCTTGGCGATCAGGACGCAGCGTCGAGTCCGGACAGCGAAGCCATGGCATCCCTGGATGCGGAAGCGCGCCGGGCCTCAATGCATGGCGCGCCGCTTTGGGCGCGCGCGATCACGGTAATGGCAGGGCCGGCGTTCAACTTCGCGCTTTCCTTCGTCCTGTTTGCGGTCTTGTTCATGTTTCGTGGCGTGGCGGCCGATCCGGTTACCGTTGACGAGTTGCATCCGCTTCCGGAAATGGAAGCGCATGATCTGCACGGGGGCGACGTCATTCTTGCAATCAATGGCGCCCCGATTCCGGGGGCGGACGGTTTTGGTGAGTTTGCCGCCGGTCTCGAGGTCGCACCGGAACTGACATACACGGTCCTGCGGGACGGTCGGGAATTCGATGTCCCTGGACCGTGGCTTTATCCTCCGATCGTTTCCGCGACGACCCCGGATTCCGCTGCCGCCAATGCCGGCCTGATGCGGGGCGACGTCATTGTATCAGTCAATGGCATGGAGATTTACGACTTCGACGCGCTTCGTCTAGCGGTCAGCGGGTCAGAAGGCGGATCGGTGACGCTTGAAGTCTGGCGTGCAGGCCAAGGCAACAGCACGGTGAACTTGACGCCGACCCAGTTCGACCTTCCAACACCGGACGGCGGATTCGAGACGCGCTGGCTGATCGGCGTGACAGGCGCACTTGCGTTCAGTCCCGCCATCGTGACTCCGATGCCGGGCGAAGCGCTCGTGTACGGGTTGGACCAAGTCCAGTTCATTATCCGCTCTTCGCTTTCCGGTGTCTATCACATGGTTGCCGGAGATATTTCGACCTGCAATCTCTCCGGTCCGATCGGGATCGCCGAAGTTTCAGGGCAAGCTGCAAGCCAAGGCTGGTTTACCTTCGTCTGGTTCATAGCGCTTCTTTCAACCGCGATCGGGCTTATCAATCTATTTCCGATTCCGGTGCTTGACGGCGGCCACCTTGTCTTTCACGCGTGGGAAGCCGTGACGGGCCGGCCGCCGAATGACAGGCTGACGAGGCTCTTGATGACGGGCGGGCTGATGCTTCTGCTCGCGCTCATGGCGTTTGCGATCGGAAACGACATTGTCTGCCCATGACGTCCGGCCTTTCCATGCAGAGGCAGCGGATCATGTCCGCGACGCGTCTGGCGCTTTCGTTTCGTCGCCGTCCAGATTCACGGTGAGCCAATGGTAACCAGAAGTTAGGAACGTCCATGCCGGTAGATCGCATTGGTCCAATCGACGCTGTGAATGCTCTGCGGCGGGGAAGTTTGTCGCCAATGCGTCAATCGGATCCGACGGAATGCTGGACATTCCGCGGTTCGTGCAGAGCAAATTCATGGGCTTCGGCCAATTCAGCCATCACCTGCTCAATTTCACCGCGCTCGATTCTGCCCTCTTCGACCAGCATCGATTCTAGGGTGTCAAGCCACGCGAGAAAGTAGTCATCCCCACCGTTCAGGGACTGGGAAAGTCCGCAATTGCGCAGGGTCGCTCCGAGTCGTGCGGTCCAGTCTGGCCACGAGAGTCGGTCAGCCTCGTTCTCCGCAACAGCGAGCGCGAACGCGCGTGCGTGCCAAGGCGAGTCGAAAGCCGGCTCGGAACCCGGTGTCATTGCACTGGCTCAAGATAGGATTCCCAGAGATCCAGAACGACCTCGTCGCGCGGATGTTCCGGGTTGACCCAAAGTTCCGTCGCCGGGAATGCGACCGCGTAGAGTGGCTGGGGTGCTTCTCCGAGGCCATGGGCGTTGCTGTCGGGGAACACGTGGCAGCCGTGATGGCGGAGCACACGTCCGCAGGCTCCCGCCGCATAGGCTGGCAGCCGCGTGTGGCCGCCCGACACCAATCGGTTCTCCGCCAAGCGACGCGCACGGACCGAATCTCCGGCGGAAAATCGTGCCAATCCCGGGCAATCCCGAGTTGTTGGAGATCCGTGGCCAAAGAGAACGTCCACGTTCTTTGACCTCAACGCACATGCAGACAATGGCCGGGGAGTCTGCTGACCGGCGCAGGACAGCAGGTCGCTGTTGTCCAGCACCCCGGTTTCCACGAGGAGATTCGCCAGTGCTGCCAGCCATTTTTCGAAATACGAAAACCGCGCGTACTCGCGCGGATGCAGCCGTTCCCGCGCATGGCGAGACATGTCTATGTTCCAGCGACCCAAGGCTCCGGCCGCCAGCGTCAGGGCGAGTGCGCGTGCGTGCCAGGACTCCTCTAAGACAATTCCATCAGGTTCCGGCAGGACGGCTCCATAGCCGAAGCGGCCCCCCATGTCGTGCACACGGGTCAAAATTGCGGCTCCATCGGCAGGCCAGTCCCGATCATGCTGTCACGGGTCACCAGTTCGGCAAGAGCTTCCTCGTCCAGTCCCATGCTGCCGGGCGGGCGTTCGGGAATGACGATGTAGCGCATCTCGGCAGTCGAATCCCAAACGCGCACGGCCTTGTCCTCAGGCAGCGTCACGCCGAAATCCGCGAGCACCTTGCGCGGCTCGCGAACCGCGCGGGCACGGTATTCGTCAGACTTGTACCAGCCGGGCGGAATTCCAAGAAGCGGCCAAGGATAACAGGAGCAGAGCGTGCAAACGACGATGTTGTGCATGTCCGGTGTATTCTCGACGGCAGTAATGTGCTCGCCCTGACGCCCCGCATAGCCCATCCCGGCAATCGCGCCTGTTGCGTCCGCGAGCAGGGCGGTCCGGAAATCCTGGTCGGACCATGCCCGCGCCACCACCCGTGCGCCGTTCCGGGGACCGACACGGTTCTGGTACATGTCGATGATCGCGTCCAAGGCTGCTGGCTCAACCAGCCCCTTGCGCACAAGGATTTCCTCCAAGGCCTTCACGCGCAACTCCGGGTCCGTCGGTAGATGACCGTGCGCGGAGACTGGACCGTTCTCGCTGCTTTCCATCGCCCGTGCCGCTCCGTCGGTATGTCCCTCGGGACGACGTTGCACGCCGCCTGCATTCCATCCCTAATGGCCATTCACACAGGGTGCAACAGGAGCCAAAGCCAGCCGAAAATCTCAATCGATGCGGCTTCCACCACCGATGTCGCGACTGGATTCATTCAATTTCAGTTGCGTACGGATACCTTCCCGTCCGGGAGTCAAGAATCTCCCGCCAAGGGCGCGTCAGGAGATTCGGAGTGCCAGACTGACATGCCAAGGCATTTGCTTGACCTGATCAATGGCAACCGCGCACCGTCGATTTCGGAGCTGCACGCGACCTTTTGACAGACCCGGAGAATCCCTCTAGTGACGGTCGAAGGCTTCTGGACCTGGGGAAAAATATGTTCAGGATTGCTTCCTGTTTTTTGAGACGTGCCCTTTTGTCGGTGCTGCTCGCATCGATTGGCACAACGGTTGCAGCCCAGAATCGGGTGAACAGCATCCTTGTCGAGGGCAATGCCCGGCTTCCGGCGGAATCGATCATTGATTTCACGGGCCTCACTCCCGGCCGCACGTACGGCGACAGCGAAATCAACGAGGCCGTTCAAAGCGTCATGGCCTCGGGGCACTTCGAGACCGCCGAGATCATTCCGACGGGCAATGGCCTCAGAATCGTGGTACTGGAGCGCCCGACGGTAAACGTCGTGACCATCGAGGGGAACCGCCGCCTTTCCGATGAGATACTTCTCGGGGTCATCACCTCGGAACCACGCCGGGTGTACACGCCCGCGGTCGCGGAGGCGGATGCTGCGGCGATAGCGAGCACCTATGCCACCGCTGCCAGGTTGGCTGCACGCGTGACGCCAAAGATCATCCGCCGCTCGGAAAACCGCGTCGACCTCGCTTTCGAGGTCAGCGAGGGCCGGGTGGTCGAGAATGAACGGATCAGCTTCGTCGGCAACCGGGCCTATTCGGACCGCCGACTGCGCAGGGTGATCAGCACGAAGCAGGCCGGCTTTCTTCGCGCGATCATCGGCAGCGATACCTATGTCCCGGAACGAATCGAATTTGATCGCCAGCTCCTTGTCGATTTCTATCGCTCGCGCGGTTACGTCGACATCCAGATTCTCGACGCGTCTGTGGAACTGTCGCGCGAGCGTGACGCGACATTCGTGACCTTCACGATTCGCGAGGGCCAGAAGTACTCGGTTGGCGAGATCACGCTTTCGAGCGAGTTTGAAAACACGGACCTGCAGGAGTACGAAAACGCTCTGCGCATCCGCCCTGGAGGGACCTGGTCGCCGACATTGGTCGACGAGCAGATCACGCGCCTTGAGCGTCTTGCCCTGCAGCAGGGATTTGACTTCCTTCGCGTCGACCCGCGCATTTCTCGGAACGAGCGCGATCTTTCGCTCGACATTGAGTTCGCCCTTGTTCGAGGCCCCCGGATTTTCGTTGAACGCATCGACATCAGCGGCAACCAGACCACGCTGGACAGGGTCATTCGCCGCCAGTTCACGACGGTTGAAGGCGATCCCTTCAATCCGCGCGAGATCCGCAACGCTGCCGAACGAATCCGGGCGCTCGGGTTCTTCCAGACCGCGGCAGTGGACACCCGTGCCGGTACCAGTTCCGATCAGATCATCGTGGATGTCGAGGTGGAAGAGCAGCCAACCGGCTTGCTGTCGTTCGGTGGCACCTACAACGATGATTCCGGATTTGCACTTGCTGTCAACTTTTCGGAACGCAACTTCCTCGGCCGTGGACAGTCGCTGGCCTTTCGCATTGAATCCGGGACCGACGATGCGCGCACGACGCTGTCTTTCACCGAGCCGGCCTTTCTCGGGCGCGACGTATCGCTCGGGTTCAGCCTCAGGCACGTGACGACAGACTTCGGAAACGCGAGCTACGACACGCGCGTCACCAGCTTTTCTCCAAGGCTTGGCTTCCCGATCGGGGAAAACTCGCGTCTTTCGGTGAACTACCAGGCGGCGTCAGAAGCGCTTCGGAACATCGCGGACAGCGCGTCGCCGATCATCAAGAGGGATGGTGAAGAAGGCAAGCTGTTTCTGAGTTCGGTCGGGTACACCTACACTTTGGATCTCCTGCGCGGAGGTCTCAATCCGAACCGTGGCGTGCGGTTGACGTTCGGCCAAGAGTATGCCGGCCTCGGGGGTGACGTGAAATTCGTCAAGACGACGGCGCGTGCGGTGGCCGAACGGGACGCCTTCAACGAGGAAATCACGTTGCGTGCAACCCTTGAGGGCGGAGCGCTGCACTCGCTTGGCGGGACGACCTCCCATGTCACGGATCGCTTCTTCCTGTCGTCGCGACAGGTGAGGGGTTTCAGTTCGCGCGGAATTGGCCCTCGCGACACTTCGGAGAATACCTCAAACGATGTTCTCGGCGGCAACAGGTACGTCGCCGCTCGCCTGGAAGCGGAATTTCCCCTGGGCCTTCCCTCCGAGTACGGGATGATCGGCAGCCTCTTCGTGGATGCCGGATCGCTTTGGAGCCTCGACGACAGGATGGGCGGACAGTGCCTCGGCAGCGACGGAGTGCCGGTTTCAGACTGCGAACTCGTGAACGATTCCTTTGATCTCAGGTCGGCGGCTGGATTCGGACTGCTTTGGGACACTCCGATCGGACCGTTGCGCATGGACTTCTCCAGGCCCCTGGACAAGAACGAGCTGGATGAGACCAACACGTTCGATATCACGATTTCCACGCGCTTCTAGGCTGCTTCATGCGGGACTGGTCGCGGGCACCTGCCTGCTGTCGGGTGCCGCGGCCGCGCAGGTTGCGACGCCGATTCTGACAATTGATCAGGAACGGTTGCTGAAAGAGACACGACAGGGTGCGATGGCGCTGGCCAAGCTTGACCGGGAGGCTCAGGAATTTGCTGCGGAAAACCTGCGGATTCAGAACGAACTCACTGCCGAAGAGCGTGAACTGACCGACCGGCGAGCGGAGCTGTCGCCTGAGGAATTCCGTGATCTCGCCAATGCCTTTGATGCCCGCGTGCAGAAGCTCCGTGCCGAACAGGACGAGAAGGGGCGGCTCATTCGCCGCGCGACCGAAGAGGCGCGGCTCAGTTTCTTTCGTGACATCATTGCCGACATCGCGCGTGCGAGGGGCGCGTTCGTCGTCCTTGATCATCGCTACGTGGTTCTATCCGCCGACGCCGTCGACATTACCGACGAGGCGATCCGGCGCATAAACCAGATGGCGACCGAAGAGGCCGAGTAAACGCGCGGTCGAGCATCATGGCGTGGCCTCCGTCCCCGGTTGAGTTGCGGCGGTTCTGCCTGTCCTCGCATTCGCGGTTCGCGTTGCCGACCAGATTTCGCGGTCGTCTAAGGGCCCTGGTTGGCTGACCCCTCTCAAACAAGGCCGCCATTGACCGCAAATGACTGCTTGGTGATCATCTGCGCCTCGTCTGAAGCCAGGAACAGCACCATGCGCGCGATGTCTTCGCCGGACAACACGCGCTTGATGAGCTGACGAGCGACGACCGCGTCGACCTCTTCCTGGGTTTTGAACCAGAGTTCGCGCTGACGTTCGGTCATCACGGCGCCTGGCTCGATGGCGTTGACGCGTATGTTGTCGTCGCCGAACGCGTCGGCAAGCGCGTTTGTCAGTCCGAGCACTGCCGCCTTGGCCGTCGTGTATGGCGTCATGTCGCCGTGGCCGAGTCGCCAGGCGATCGACGAGAAGTTAATGATTGCGCCACCGCCCGCTGCGGCCATTCCTGGCCGTACGGCTTGGGCCGCAAAGAACTGCGGGCGAAGATTGATTGCCTGCGCGACATCCCAGTCGGCGACGGTCACGTCTTCCACCGCCTCGCGCTTGTCGTTCGCGGCATTGTTCACCAGGACACGGATCGCGCCGATTTCCTGCGCAATGTCGGCGATGGCGTCCTGAAGCGCCCGGATGTCCGTGACGTCCGCATGTCGGTAGACCGCCCCTGGAAGTTCTCTTGTCAGGGCGTTGGAGGGCTGGTCCTGAACATCGATGAATGCGATGCGCGCACCCTGGTCGTGAAATGCGCGAACAATGTTCGCACCTATTCCCGTGGCTCCGCCGGTGACCAGGACCGGCATGCCTTCGAGCGATGGATATCTGGCTGAATTCATGGTGCACCCTCGATAATTCAGATTGTGGCCAACGTGCCTCGCTAATCGCGCCCGCGCACTGCCTGGAATCGCTGCAGCTTCACGGGGTCAGGAGAATCTTGCCCCGGTGTCGTCCGCTCTCCATCAGGCGATGCGCCTCGTCCGCCCGGTCAAGCGGCAGGACGGTGTGGGTCACCGATCTGACCTCACCTGAGGCGAATTTCGGCCAGATGGCGCGCTCAAGTTCCTCGGCGATCCTTGCCTTGAAATCGGCAGGGCGCGAGCGAAGCGTTGAGCCAGCGTAGTTCAGGCGCTTCAGCATTATCGGCATCAGGTTGATCTCGACCTTGGATCCGGTCCGAAAGGCCAACTGGATGATCCGCCCGTCACGGCGCGCGGCCTTGAAATTGCGTGCGATGTAGTCGCCGCCCACGATGTCCAGGATGATGTCGGCGCCGCCGGCCTCGCGGCAGGCATCGACAAAGTCTTCATCGCGATAGTTGATGGCGCGTTCCGCACCAAGTCCGAGCACGAATTCAGCTGCGTCGGCACTGGATACCGTGGCGAACACCCTGAGGCCCATGGCGCGCCCGAGCTGCACCGCAGTGGAGCCGATGCCACCCGCACCGCCATGAACCAGCATTAGCGCTTCCTCACTTGCGTGGTGACCGAGAAACACGTTGCTCCAGACCGTGAAGTAGGTCTCGGGCAGACCCGCTGCGTCCACTTCCGACACTCCCTCAGGCAGTGGCAGGCAATGACTGGCGTCTATGGCCACGAATTCCGCGTATCCACCCCCGTGGGTCAAGGCACATATCTTGTCGCCAATGCGCCAGCGGGGAGCTTCTTCCCCGACAGCAGCTACGGTTCCCGAAATCTCAAGGCCCAGAAGCTCCGAAGCGCCTTCGGGCGGGGGATAGTTCCCTTGCCGCTGCAGGAGATCGGGTCCGTTCACTCCTGCCGCAGTCACCTTTGCCAGGACTTGGTTCGGGGCGGGTTGGGGCAGTGGGCATTCCGAGATTTCGAGCACGTCCGGTCCGCCGGTTTCGCGAACCGTTATGGCACGCATGGTCGATGGCATGGGGTTTGACACAGGCGCTCTCCCGGCATTCGTGATCTGCAATTCCCTAACACTTCCCTTGGCCAGTGCAACTATGGGCTCACACTGTATGCCCAGTACTGGGACATGCCTTGATTGCACCGCATGGAAGCCTGATGGCTCGGATCGGGTCGATCCGAGGCCGGGAGGCAGGTTCACGAGTAGGAGTTGAATTCGTCTTCAACGGGCTCTTCTCCGTCACTCACCCAACGACTGAAGGTCGCGGCAGTTCCATCAAGAGTGTCTTTTCTCTTCAACCGACCTGAAGCAGAAGCTTGGTGATGTTCTTGACGCCGCCGGCAGCGAACGCGTCGCCGTCACTAGGCACAAGTGGCCCCGATACGTCTTGATGGGCATCCGCGAATACGAGCGGCGTTTCCAGAAGAATGAACGGGAAGCCTATGCGGTGGACGAAATGCCCGCCGAGCATCTGGAGATGTTGGAGGCGGCGTACGCGGGCCAGGCAGATTAGCCGCCGCGATGACGGTGCCCAACAAAGGGGGATGTCTGGCACTACGAGTATCTTTGGGGGATTACATACTTTCTGGCAATGGAAGTCCCCCAGATCGAGCGAAAGCGCGCGGGACTTGCCTATGACTTGAGGTTGTGGATGGTGCTGGCCGAATACAACCATGACATTCTGGAAACGGCATTTCATATTGACCCGAACGGGCGGTGCGGATCGTTCAGCCCCATGTTTGCCCACAAAGTCCTTGACGCATTCATTGATGCGGGGGCGCAAGGGGCGCACAAGGAGGGTTCGACGCAGCGAATGAGCAGATCGAGGCGGTTTGCCCGCTTCGGCTCCGCCGTTCAACAGGAGAGTGCAGTTCTGGTTCTGAAGGATCGTGCCGAAGACACCCGCCGGGTTCGATTTCCTCGAATCGGATCCAGTTCAACCCGAAATGCAGTGATCAAGGTCAAGGTCGAAGGGATGCACTCGCATGGGACGCGCCTCTTGCACCGCCGCGCTCCCATGTGCATCAGGAACTGGCGGGAAGTTGCACATGCTTGATCTCAGAGACCTTGATTGCCTGCTGGCGCTGACGCGCCATCGCCATTTCGCGCGCGCTGCGAGCGACTGCGGTCTCTCCCAGCCCGCGTTTTCCATGCGCATTCGTCAGTTGGAAGAGCGTTTGGGCATCCAAGTCGTCAAGCGCGGCAACCGGTTCCAGGGACTGACAGCAGAAGGCGAGAGCGTGGTAGTGCATGCGCGAACCATTCTGGACAAGGTTCGTACGCTGGAGGAGGAAGTTCGCGCGGCCAAGGGCGAGGTCACGGGAGCGCTCAAGGTCGGCACCATTCCGACATCGTCGGCCTATGCCGCCTATGCCGCCAACAGGCTTCGGTCACGGTTTCCGGGCATTCGGCCCCGAATTGAGACGACCAACTCGCTTGCCATCCAGCAAGGTGTGGATGATGGGCGTTTCGATGCAGGACTGACGTATTCGGAAGGTGCATCCACCGATCTCCTGCGCGTCGAAATACTGTACGATGAGCAGTACATCCTGTTTGCACCCGAACATCTGGCGTCATCCGGTGCGGAGACCGTCACTTGGGCGAAGGCGGCGGAAATGCCGCTCATACTTCTCGAACCAGAAATGCAGAACCGTCGGATTCTTGATCACGTGTTCGAGAGCATCGGCGCACACCCCGCCGTCGTCGCCGAAACAAGCGGCTTCATCGCCGCGATCGCCATGGCGCGAGAGGGAATGGGAGCAACCGTGCTTCCACAGGTCCTGGTCGACTCGCTCGGTTCACTGGACGGCGCGGTCCTGCTGCCGATCATCGAGCCGGACGTCTCGAAGCCCGTGGCACTCGTGACGCCGAGACGCAGCCGGGGAATTCCCGTGGTCGAAGCCCTCCGGAGCATCGTCGCACCGACAGAGCAATAAGGAATGCCTATCAAACAATTCGTTTTTTTGATTTGACGATACGTTCTTCTGAATGCAGATTGCGCCCGAACGGGAGCGCACATGGCACCATTGGACGATCAAAAGGGCGTTTGGAAACAAAGGCGTACGGGGCGAAGCAGACACGCGCCCAAGGGCCGCCAGGTCGCCGGGAAGGCATTGGCCGACATCCGCATACTGCTTGGTGATCGACCGCGTCGCCGTGATCTGCTCATCGAGCACTTGCACCTCGTGCAGGACAGGTACGGCCATCTTTCGGCAGCCCACATTGCGGCGCTTGCCGAGGAGATGCGGCTGGCCCAGACGGAAGTATACGAAGTCGCGACATTCTATGCCCATTTCGACATTGTGAAGGAAGGCGAAGCTCCACCGCCGGAACTGACCGTGCGGGTTTGCGATTCACTGTCTTGTGAACTGGCGGGGGCCGAACAGCTCAGGCAGGCGCTGGAAGAGGGTCTCGATGCATTCAGGGTTCGCGTGGTCCGCGCGCCATGCATGGGCCGCTGCGATACCGCGCCGACACTTGAACTGGGCCACAACCATATCGACCATGCGACGCTGGAAAAGGTCCAGAAGGCAATCTCCGCCGGGCGGACGCATGCCGAAATTCCTAGGTACGAGGACTTCGAAACCTACAGGGAATCAGGTGGATACGAGACGCTCTTGAGATTGCGCGAGAGCGGCAGTTGGAAAGACGTGCAGCAGGAAATCCTTGACAGTGGGCTGCGGGGGCTTGGCGGTGCCGGCTTTCCGAGCGGCAAGAAGTGGGGCTTTGTCAGGGCAAATCCCGGTCCGCGCTACCTGGCGGTGAACGGCGATGAAGGCGAGCCTGGCACCTTCAAGGACCGATACTACCTTGAGCGCACGCCACATCTCTTCCTTGAAGGGATGCTGGTGGCGGCCTGGGCCGTCGAGGCGGAAACCTGCTTCATCTACATGCGTGACGAATACCCCGCGATCCTGGAGCTTCTCCGTCGCGAAATCGCCGGGCTCGAAGGCGCGGGCATCGTGCCTCCGGGCTACATCGATCTTCGACGGGGGGCAGGTGCCTATATTTGCGGCGAGGAAAGCGCGATGATCGAGTCGATCGAGGGCAAGCGCGGACTCCCACGCCATCGTCCGCCCTTCGTGGCAGAAGCGGGCGTCTTTGGGCGCCCCACGCTCGTGCACAACGTCGAGACGCTCCATTGGGTCGCAAGGGTATGCCGCGAGGGTCCGGAATGCCTGAACGCGACCGA
The DNA here is from genome assembly GCA_022824315.1 of Silicimonas sp. Lineage (GTDB taxonomy): Bacteria > Pseudomonadota > Alphaproteobacteria > Rhodobacterales > Rhodobacteraceae > JAJEFO01. The sequence goes on along the minus strand of JAJEAC010000059.1, from coordinate 22,952 downwards.
ATTGAACGGGCGCAAGGGCCTGCGAAGCTATTCCGTCTCGGGACGGGTTGCAAAACCCGGTGTGTATCTTCTTCCGGCCGGGTCCACAATTCTCGACGTCATCGAGGCTGCGGGCGGAATGGCAGAGGGACACGCGTTCAAGGCATACCAGCCGGGGGGGCCGTCTGCCGGGTTGCTGCCGGCGTCGCTGGACGATGTTCCGCTGGACTTCGACACGCTCCAGCCCCATGGCACCTTCATCGGTTCCGCTGCCGTGGTCGTTCTTTCTGACAAGGACAGGGCCCGCGATGCGGCGCTGAACATGCTGAAGTTCTTCGAGGACGAGAGCTGCGGCCAGTGCACCCCGTGCCGCGTGGGATGCGAGAAGGCCGTGAAACTCATGGAACGCGAATCCTGGGACCAGGATCTCCTGGAGGATCTTTGCCAGGTCATGGCCGACGCCTCCATCTGCGGGCTCGGGCAGGCGGCGCCCAACCCGATCCGGCTGGTCATGAAGCACTTCGGAGACGAGATATGAGGACGGTGCGTGCGTCGCGGGGCCGGATCGAAGTTTCGCGGCGGGCACCGGTTGCCTGCCCAGGCATCGTGCATTCGTGTTGCAGGTCATCGAGACGCGGGCCACGTGCCCATCAAGCCGATACGGGAGCAATCGTATGACCGTCACGTTCAGCTTGGACGGGGAAGAGGTCTCGGTCGAGGAAGGCACCACGATCTGGGAGGCGGCGCATGGCCGCGGCCTCACGATTCCGCATTTGTGCCACAAGCCTTCTCCCGGATACCGTCCCGACGGCAACTGCCGTGCCTGCATGGTTGAAGTCGAGGGGGAGCGGACGCTCGTCGCGTCCTGCATAAGGTCCGTTGCCGAGGGAATGGTAGTCCGCACGGATTCAGAGCGCGCGGAACGGTCCCGCAGGCTCGTGGTCGAACTGCTTGCAGCCGACCAGCCGGAGACGCCGCATGACCGTTCCTCGCATTTCCATGACATGGTGGATGCGACCGGCGTTGCGGAAAGCCGGTTTCCGCCCCTTGAGAAGGGCCGGGTCCCTCTTCTGGACGACAGCCATGTCGCCATGCGTGTCAACCTGGATGCGTGCATCCACTGCAATCTTTGCGTGCGTGCCTGCCGTGAGGTGCAGGTCAATGACGTCATCGGGATGGCCGGTCGCGGCCATGACGCCAAGATCGTCTTTGATCAGGACGATTCGATGGGCGTGTCCACCTGCGTGGCATGTGGCGAATGCGTTCAGGCCTGCCCCACCGGCGCGCTTCTGCCCGCAACGGTTCAGGGAGACAGCAAGGACTTTGACCGGGAGGTTGCGAGCGTTTGCCCATATTGCGGTGTCGGCTGCCAGATTTCGTTCAAGGTCAAGGACGACAGGATTCACCATGTCGATGGCGCCGACGGTCCGGCCAACGAGAACCGCCTTTGCGTCAAGGGACGCTTCGGCTTCGACTATGTCGACCATCCGCATCGCCTGACGAAGCCCTTGATCCGTCGCGACGACGCGCCGGCAAAGGGTCTCGACGTTGATCCTGGGAACGTCCTGACGCATTTCCGCGAAGCCGGTTGGGACGAGGCGCTGGACGTGGCGGCCAACGGCATGGCCCGGCTTCGGGGCGAGAGAAATACCTACGTGGCTGGTTTCGGGTCGGCCAAGTGCTCGAACGAAGAAGCATATCTCTTCCAGAAACTCATTCGGCAGGGCTTCGGCCACAACAACGTCGACCATTGCACGCGGCTTTGCCACGCGTCCTCGGTAGCGGCGTTGCTCGAAAACGTGGGCAGTGGTGCGGTTACCGCCACCTTTAACGAAATCGAGAATGCGGATGTGGCAATCGTGATCGGGGCCAATCCGACCGAAAACCATCCCGTCGCGGCGACCTATTTCAAGCAGTTCGCGAAGCGCGGCGGCAAGCTCATCGTCATGGACCCGCGGGGCCAGGGATTGAAGCGTCACGCATCTCACATGCTCCAGTTCAAGCCGGGAGCGGACGTGTCGATGCTGAACGCGATCATGTCGACGATCGTGGAAGAGAACCTGTACGACCGGCAGTACATCAAGGCGTTCACGGAAGACTGGGAAGGGATGAAGGAGCACCTGAAAGGCTTCCCGCCCGAGAGGATGGCCGAGGTTTGCGGCATCGAGGCGGATGTCCTGCGCGATGTCGCCCGCACCTTTGCAACGGCAAGGGCAGGGATGATCTTCTGGGGCATGGGGATTTCCCAGCACATTCACGGTACGGACAATTCGCGATGCCTGATTTCGCTCGCGCTCATGTGCGGCCAGGTCGGTCGCCCCGGCACGGGGCTTCATCCGCTTCGGGGCCAGAACAACGTGCAGGGCGCTTCGGATGCAGGCCTGATCCCGATGTTTCTGCCGGACTACAAGAGCGTCACGGATGACGGCGTGCGTTCGGCTTTCACGTCGGTTTGGAAGTCCGGTGACTTCTCGAACGAGAAGGGGCTTACGGTCGTGGAGATCATGGACGCGATTCACGATGGCGACATACGCGGCATGTACGTTCTCGGGGAGAACCCGGCGATGTCGGATCCGGATGTCGAGCATGCCCGCGACGCGTTGGCTAAGCTTGATCACCTCGTGGTGCAGGATATCTTCCTGACCGAGACCGCGAACTATGCGGACGTGGTCCTGCCGAGTTCGGCATGGACCGAAAAGAACGGCACGGTCACCAACACCAACCGACAGGTTCAGATGGGCCGCCAGGTGGTTGCACCGCCGGGCGAGGCGAGGGAGGACTGGTGGATCGTGGTGGAGCTCGCCAAGCGTCTTGGCCTTGACTGGTCCTACGAACACCCCTCGGACGTCTTTGCGGAAATGAAGCTCAACATGGAGTCGCTCGACAACATCACGTGGGATCGACTCGAAAGGGAAGGTGCGGTCACGTATCCGTCCCTTTCGCCGGAGGACCCCGGGCAGGCCATTGTATTCGGCGACGGCTTTCCGAGGCCGGACGGTCGTGCGAAGTTCACGCCTGCCAAGGTGGTTCCGCCTGACGAATTGCCGGATGAAGAGTTTCCTTTCGTCCTGATCACCGGCCGTCAGCTGGAACACTGGCATACGGGCTCGATGACGCGCCGCGCGCAAGTGCTTGATGCGGTGGAACCGGAAGCCAATTGCTCTCTGCACCCAAAGACACTGCACGAATTGGGAATCGTGGCTGGCGACTACGTACGATTGACGACCCGGCGCGGATCGATAACGATCATGGTGCGCGCCGACCGGGCGGTTGCCGAAGGCAATGTCTTCGTGCCGTTTGCCTATGTCGAGGCTGCCGCAAACGTCTTGACGAATCCCTCGCTCGATCCAGTTGGAAAGATCCCCGAATTCAAGTTCGCCGCAGTTCGTGTCGAGGCCGTCGAGGCGATCGCGGCAGAATGAGACGCGGAGAATCGATTCGGGCAAGGAGGGCATTCGGTGCGCAATTCGTGCGCTGCCGGGGGGTCTCCTTGGTCAAGCCGGCACGGCCAACATGCCGATCTCGGCCGTTTCCACCAGGCCGTTCGGGCCATCCAGATATGAAATTCACAACCATTGACTCAGCAGGAAGCTAAAATGTCGGACATTGAAATCGCACGCGCAGCAAAGAAGAAACCGATACAGGACATAGGTGACAAGCTGGGCATTCCGGCGGCGCACCTTCTCCCTTATGGCCATGACAAGGCCAAGGTTTCCCAGGAGTTCATCAACTCGGTCGAGGGTAACAGGGACGGCAAGCTCGTTCTGGTCACCGCCGTGAACCCGACACCCGCCGGAGAGGGAAAGACCACGACGACCGTCGGTCTTGGCGACGGACTGAATGCCATTGGCAAGAAGGCGATGATCTGCATTCGCGAGGCCTCGCTCGGGCCCAACTTCGGGATGAAGGGCGGAGCCGCTGGTGGTGGTTATGCGCAGGTCGTTCCGATGGAAGACATGAATCTTCATTTCACCGGAGATTTCCACGCCATCACTTCGGCACACTCGCTGCTGGCCGCGATGATCGACAATCACATCTACTGGGGCAATGCGCAGGACATTGACGTTCGCCGTGTTGCGTGGCGTCGCGTGGTTGACATGAACGACCGTGCCCTGAGGCAGGTGACCTTGTCGCTTGGAGGCGTGGCGAACGGATTCCCGCGAGAGGGCGGTTTTGACATCACGGTGGCATCCGAGGTGATGGCGATCCTCTGCCTGGCCACGGATCTCAAGGACTTGCAGAAACGCCTCGGCGACATGATCGTCGCCTATCGCCGTGATCGCTCGCCGGTGTTCTGCCGTGACATCAAGGCTGACGGCGCGATGACCGTGCTCCTGAAGGATGCGATGCAGCCGAACCTCGTGCAGACGCTGGAAAACAACCCGGCATTCGTTCACGGCGGGCCGTTCGCCAACATCGCTCATGGCTGCAACTCGGTCATTGCGACCACGACCGCGCTCAAGCTTGCGGACTACGTCGTGACGGAAGCGGGCTTTGGCGCTGACCTGGGCGCCGAGAAGTTCCTCAACATCAAGTGCCGCAAGGCTGGCCTCAAGCCCGCGGCGGTCGTCATCGTTGCTACCGTGCGGGCCCTAAAGATGAACGGTGGCGTGGAACGAGGCGATCTTGGCAAGGAGAATGTCGAGGCCGTCAGCAAGGGATGCGCGAACCTGGGCCGGCATCTTGAGAACATCAAGCAGTTTGGCGTTCCTGCCGTCGTCGCAATCAATCATTTCGTGGCGGACACGGACGCCGAAGTGCAGGCAGTTGTGAACTACGTGAAAGGGCACGGATCGGAGGCGGTGGTGTCCCGGCACTGGGCCGATGGTTCGAAGGGCTCGTCCGACTTGGCGCAGAAGGTTGTCGAGACAATTGATCAGACAGAGTCGCAATATGCGCCGCTGTATCCCGACGAGATGCCCTTGTTCGAGAAGATCGAAGCCGTCGCGAAGCGCATCTATCGTGCCGACGAGGTGCTGGCCGATCAGAAGATTCGGGACCAGCTCGTGCTTTGGGAAGAGCAGGGCTATGGAAGTCTGCCGGTATGCATGGCGAAGACCCAGTATTCCTTCACGACGGATCCCAGCCGACGCGGCGCTCCAACGGGCCACAGCCTTCCTGTCCGGGAAGTGCGGCTTTCGGCCGGGGCCGGGTTCATTGTCGTGATCTGCGGCGAGATCATGACGATGCCGGGCCTGCCGCGCGTTCCGGCCGCCGAGTCCATTTGTCTCAATGCTGCCGACGAGATCGAAGGCCTCTTCTAGCGTCCTCGAGTTCGGCGTCGCGCATGGAGTGGCAGCCACAATGTACTTGGGGCACCGGCAGGTTGGGAAGAAATGGAACGGCGCCCGTCGGGAGGCATTGCTGTCCGACCGTTCGCAACAACCAGTCGCGTGGTGGTGTGTACCGGATCGGGATTGAATGAGCGCGGGCCAAGAAAAAAGCGCAGGTCGTGAATTGATCAGCGTCGCCTGTTCCGGAATGAACTTCCCGGAGACCTGGAGTTCCGCCAGCGTCGCGAACGCGCTAATGCATCCACGAAGAATGTCCTTGGTCTCGGCGTTCGAAGCCGAAGGAAGGTCTGGAATGTCATTGTATGGCCGGTCGGGGGACGAAGATCATGTTGATGCACCCTGATGCAATCGTCAGGTCTTCCGGACATGCCGATGCAGTCGGGCTGTCACTTGAAAGTGTCGATGCAACGACAATTTGTCGACACAATGAGTCTTGGCAATCAGACATGCTGACAATGTCCCACGCTTTCAATCTGGAGATCTTCGCTGCTGAACTTCTCCCAAGGCCCTGGGGCGTTGCATCGTGCATGGATTGCACGAAACTTGCCGAAGCGGAGTCAATTTGCGGCGAGATGCCCTGACCGAACGGCTCGAAAATTTACCAATTGATAAAATCTCTGAGTGTGGCATTCTGTACCGCGTGAGACAAATCGCGACGGAGCCTGCCACATGGCCAACAGTCCGTTCACGCCTGGAATTGCCGCCGGACGCCTTTCATCAGAGGTGCTTGACCGGAACTTCGCTGACCTGCATCCGCCGCTCGACAGGCATGAAGCGTTGGTTGCTGCAGACCGCTGTTACTTCTGTCACGACGCACCGTGCGTGACCGCTTGTCCGACCACAATCGACATCCCGCTCTTCATCCGGCAAATCGCCACGGGCACTCCCGAAGCCGCTGCCAGGACGATCTTCGACCAGAACATACTCGGCGGCATGTGTGCACGTGTCTGCCCAACGGAAACGCTCTGCGAAGAGGCGTGCGTGCGCGAGGTGGCGGAGAGTCGGCCTGTCGAGATCGGGCGGCTTCAGCGATTCGCAACCGACACCATGATGGGCAGGGACAGCCATCCATACGAACGCGCCGAGAAGACCGGCAAGCGGGTGGCCGTGGTCGGCGCGGGTCCGGCGGGGCTGGCATGTGCCCATCGGCTGGCAATGTACGGCCATGAGGTCGTTGTCTTCGATGCAAGTCCAAGGCCGGGCGGGCTGAACGAATACGGAGTCGCCAGTTACAAGACGGTCGACGGTTTCGCCCAGGCCGAGGTCGAATGGCTGCTCGGCATCGGGGGAATCAAGGTGGAGCAAGGCGCGCGCATTTCAGACGGGCTTGATCTCGATGCATTGATCAAGGACCACGACGCGGTCTTTCTTGGCATTGGGCTTGCCGGAGTGAATGCGCTGCAGATCGAGGGGGTGGATCTGCAAGGCGTTGACGACGCGGTCGAATTCATCGCGGATCTGCGGCAGGCGGGAGACTTGTCCAACCTCGCCATTGGCCGCAACGTCGTTGTGGTCGGCGGCGGCATGACCGCGATTGACGTCGCTGTTCAATCGAGACTTCTCGGCGCAGAGACCGTTACCATCGTATACCGCCGTGGACGGGACCGAATGTCGGCGAGCCGCTACGAGCAGGATCTCGCAACCTCGAAGGGAGTGCGCATCGTCACCAATGCACGACCGGTGCGCGTGGTCGGTGACGGCGCGGTGCAGGAGGCGGAGTTCGAGTATACGCGCGATGTCCCGAACGGCCTCGACGGCATCGGCGAGACCTTCCGCTTGGCTGCCGATCAGGTGTTCATGGCCATTGGCCAGAAGCTGGAGGATGGGTCGGGCGCGCTTCGGATCGAAGGCGGCAAGATCAAGGTCGACGAATCCGGACGCACTTCGCTCAATGGAGTCTGGGCGGGCGGCGACTGCGCCACGGGCGGTGACGACCTGACGGTGACGGCAGTGGCTGAAGGTCGCGACGCGGCGGAAGACATCCACAAAGCAATCCATGGCGGATTGGGCACTGCCAATGAGACGCCACGTCATGGGATTGAATCGGGCTGAGCCCCGAAGGGAGAAAAGTCATGGCCAACCTGGCATGTGAATTCGTCGGAATCAGGTCGCCTAACCCGTTCTGGCTGGCGTCGGCACCGCCCACGGACAAGGAATACAACGTCTGCCGTGCCTTCGAGGCCGGTTGGGGAGGGGTGGTTTGGAAGACGCTCGGCGAGGAGGGGCCGCCCATCGTCAACGTCAACGGGCCTCGCTATGGCGCGGTCTGGGGTGCCGATCGGCGTCTTTTGGGCCTCAACAACATCGAGCTCATCACTGATCGCCCGCTCGAAACCAACCTGCAAGAGATCAAGACGGTCAAGCGCGACTATCCGGATCGCGCCGTCGTCGTGTCGTTGATGGTGCCCTGTGTCGAGGATGCATGGAAGGCGATCTTGCCGATTGTGGAGGACACGGGCGCCGACGGCATCGAGCTGAATTTCGGCTGTCCGCACGGGATGAGCGAACGCGGCATGGGCAGCGCCGTCGGTCAGGTGCCCGACTACATCGAGATGGTGACGCGCTGGTGCAAGCAGAATACCCGCATGCCGGTCATAGTGAAGCTGACGCCCAACATCACCGACATCCGGTATCCGGCGCGAGCGGCCAAGGCGGGAGGAGCAGATGCCGTGTCGCTGATCAACACCGTGTCTTCGATCACCTCCGTGAATCTCGATACGTACAGCCCCGAGCCATCCATCGACGGCAAGGGCACGCACGGCGGATTCTGCGGTCCGGCTGTCAAGCCCATCGCGCTCAACATGGTTGCACAGATCGCGTGTGATCCCGAATCGGACGGGTTACCCATCTCGGGCATCGGTGGCGTGACGACGTGGCGCGACGCGGCTGAATTCCTGACGCTCGGCGCGGCCAACGTGCAGGTCTGCACGGCCGCCATGACCTATGGGTTCAAGATCGTGCAGGAAATGATTTCGGGTCTCGGCGACTGGATGGACGAGAAGGGCCATGCATCGGTCGATGACGTCGTGGGTCGCGCGGTGCCAAACTTCACTGACTGGCAGTACCTGAACCTGAACTACGTGACCAAGGCCCGGATCGATCAGGACCTCTGCATTGGCTGCGGGCGGTGCTTCGCGGCTTGCGAGGACACCTCGCACCAGGCGATCGCGATCAATCCCGGGAGAAAGTTCGAGGTCATCGACGAGGAATGCGTGGCCTGCAACCTGTGTGTCAATGTCTGCCCGGTGGAAGACTGCATCACCATGGAAGAACTCGCACCCGGCGCCGTTGACCCCCGCACGGGCCAGGACGTCGTTGCAGACTACGGCAACTGGACGACGCATCCCAACAACCCGGGCGCCTGTGCTGCCGAATGACGGAACGCCGACGGCCTGCAGGACATGCGGAGGCGGGTTCGGTCAATCGGGGGTCAGCGCCGTGCGATAGAGATGCGTGAGGAACCTTGCCGCATCGTCGAAATGCTGATCGCGCTCGGGCCGGAGAATGCCGCGCACCTGCGCGTCGAAGTCCGCGTAGTGCTGCGTCGTGGCCCAGATCGAGAAAATCAGGTGATAGGGATCCACCGCGGCAATCCTGTCCTCGGCCGCCCATTTGCGGATCAACGCCGCCTTCTCGTCGACCAGCGTTGTCAACGGCCCCTCTATGATGTCGAAAATATGTGGGGCGCCCTGAACGATCTCGTTCGCGAACAGGCGGCTTTCGCGCGGCAGTTCGCGGGCCATGTCGAGCTTGCGCATTACGTAACGGACGATTTCGTCAACGGGCTCGCCGCCGGAATCCAGCGTGCGTAACGGGGCTAGCCAGGTATCGAGAAGCTCGGACAGGAGCGCACGGTGAATAGCTTCCTTGGACTTGAAGTAGTAGAGCAGGTTGGGCTTTGACAGGCTCGCTGCACGAGCAATCTGATCCAGTGTCGCGCCACGGAACCCGGCGCCCGAGAACACGTCGAGCGCCGCATCCAGGATGGCGCTGATGTTCTTTTCCTGTATCCGCGTCCGTGCGGCTGTGTCTGGCATGACCATACTGAATTCCGTGATGGGGAGCGAGCCGAAATCCTTGACTGCACGTCGCTCCATGGTAGCGTGATCCTGACCAATTGGTCAAACTCTTCGAGAATCGGGGAGTTGGACAGTAGGGAGTGCGGCCATGGCGGCACCGGGGGAAAACCTCAGGATTGACGGAGCGCGCCTCTGGGACGCGATTATGGAAATGGCCAGGATCGGCCCCGGTGTTGCCGGAGGCAACAATCGCCAGACCCTGACCGATGAAGACGGCGAGGGACGCGCACTGTTCCAGCGCTGGTGCGAGGAGGCTGGCTGCTCGATGGGTGTCGACGAGATGGGCAACATGTTCGCCCGTCGCGAGGGCGCCGATCCGGACGCATTGCCGGTATATGTCGGAAGCCATCTCGACACCCAGCCTACGGGAGGCAAGTACGACGGCGTTCTGGGCGTTCTGGGCGGGCTGGAAATCGTCAGGACGCTGAACGACCTTGGCGTCAGGACCCGCCATCCCATCGTCGTGACCAACTGGACCAACGAGGAGGGCACGCGCTACGCCCCGGCCATGCTGGCCTCGGGTGTTTTTGCGGGCAAGCATGACCGCGACTGGGCCTATGACCGCGTGGACGCGCAAGGCAAGCGATTCGGCGACGAGTTGGAGCGCATTGGATGGAAGGGCAACGAGCCGGTCGGTGATCGGAAGATGAAAGCCTTCTTCGAGCTTCATATCGAACAGGGACCCATTCTGGAGGCAGAGGGGAAGGACATCGGCGTCGTTACCCACGGGCAGGGGCTCCGCTGGATCGAATGCACGATTACCGGCAAGGAGAGCCACACGGGCTCGACCCCGATGCACATGCGCAAGAATGCAGGGCGGGGGTTGGCACTTGTGACCGAACTCGTGCACGAAATTGCCATGGCGAACCAGCCAAACGCGGTCGGCGCGATCGGCCATATCGACGTCCATCCGAACAGCCGCAACATCATCCCGGGCCAGGTGGTGTTCACCGTGGACATGCGCACGCATCTCCTGGACAAGCTCAACGCCATGGTCGACGAGTTCTTGGATCGGGCGCCGAAACTTTGCGAGGACATCGGAACCGGGTTCGCGTGCGAATTTGTCGGCCAGTTCGATCCGCCGGCCTTTGACGAGACCTGCGTCAATGCAATTCGGGCTGCCGCTGATCGGCTTGGGTACAGTCACATGGACATCGTCAGCGGCGCCGGCCACGACGCCTGCTGGATCAACGACGTGGCGCCAACGGCGATGGTGATGTGTCCATGCGCAGACGGACTGAGCCACAACGAGGCGGAGGAGATTTCCCCTGAATGGGCGCGGGCAGGCGCTGACGTGCTGTTTCACGCCGTCGTCGATGTGGCGGAGATCGTGGAGTGAGGGGTCTGCGAGGGCCAACGCCGACGGGAGCGGGTGAAGGTGGCCGCGAACGGGGCAGGACGTGCAGGCCGGCGGCGGCGCAGGACGGTGGTGGAGGCTGCGGTCTGCCGCGACGGGTGCCGTGAGGGAACGCCCGTTCATTGACAGGGCGGGCCGTACAGGAGCGATCGGCTCCGCCAGGACGGGAAGCCGGAATCGCGGCGAAGGTGCCGGGCACGAATCAACAGAGAGGACAACATGACAACAGCTATCAAGAATGGCACTGTCGTTACCCATGACCTTACTTACGCGGCGGACGTCCTGATCGACGCCGGGCGGATTGTCGAGATAGGTGTCGGGCTGAACGGCGACGAGCAACTCGATGCCACCGGCTGCTACGTGATGCCGGGAGGCATCGATCCACACACGCATCTCGAGATGCCGTTCATGGGAACCTACAGTTCGGACGACTTCGAATCCGGAACGCGCGCGGCATTGTCCGGCGGTACCACGATGGTCGTCGACTTTGCCTTGCCGTCACCCGGGCAGGGCCTGCATGACGCGCTGGCCATGTGGCATAACAAGTCGACGCGCGCCAATTGCGACTATTCCTACCATATGGCGGTGACCTGGTGGGGCGAGCAGGTCTTCAACGAAATGGCCACGGTCATCGAGAAGGAAGGCATTACGACGTTCAAGCATTTCATGGCCTACAAGGGCGCGCTGATGGTGAACGACGACGAGATGTACGCGTCGTTCAAGCGGCTTGCCGAGCTTGGCGGCATAGCGCTGGTGCATGCCGAAAACGGCGATGTCGTGGCGGAGCTGCAGGCCAAGCTGATGGCAGAAGGCAACACCGGGCCGGAGGCGCATGCCTATTCCCGCCCCGCGCAGGTCGAGGGCGAGGCGACGAACCGCGCCATCATGATCGCAGACATGGCGGGCGTCCCGCTATATGTCGTTCACACCTCCTGCGAGGAGGCGCATGAAGCGATCCGGCGGGCGAGGCAGCAGGGCAAGAGGGTCTGGGGCGAGCCGCTGATCCAGCACCTCACGCTGGACGAGTCGGAGTACTTCAACGCGGACTGGGATCACGCCGCGCGCCGGGTGATGTCGCCGCCCTTCCGCAACAGGAAGCACCAGGATTCGCTGTGGGCCGGCCTGCAGAGCGGTTCGCTCTCGGTCGTTGCCACCGATCACTGCGCCTTCACGACCGAGCAGAAGCGCTACGGTGTCGGCGACTTTACCAAGATCCCCAATGGCACCGGCGGGCTGGAAGACCGGATGCCGATGCTTTGGACGCACGGGGTCAACACCGGACGGCTGACCCCGAACGAGTTCGTGGCCGTGACGTCGACGAACATCGCGAAGGTCCTGAACTGCTACCCGAAGAAAGGTGCAATTCTCGTAGGTGCGGACGCCGACATTGTCGTTTGGGATCCTGAGAAGGAAAAGACCATCAGTGCCGACCGGCAGCAATCCTCCATCGACTACAACGTGTTCGAGGGAAAGCACGTCAAGGGCCAGCCGCGCTTTACGCTGACGCGGGGACATATCGCGGTTCATGACGGCGAAATCAGAACCAAGGAAGGCCATGGCGAATTCGTCCGTCGTGCACCCAACACGCCGGTGAACCGGGCGCTCTCGTCCTGGAAAGAACTGACCGCGCCTCGTCCCGTCGAACGGACCGGCATTCCCGCGAGCGGGGTCTGAGGTTCGGGGCGGAGGACGGGGAGTGTCACAGGCTGCTGCCATAGAGGCGAAGAATCTCGACCTGACATTCGAGACCGGTGATGGCGCGATTCAGGCGTTGCGGGATGTCACGCTGGAGATGCGCAAAGGCGAGTTCGTATCGTTTATCGGGCCGTCCGGTTGCGGAAAGACGACGTTTCTGCGCGTGGTGGCGGGGCTTGAGACGCCGACGGGCGGCGAGGTTCGGGTCAATGGCATGAGTCCGGACGAGGCGCGCCGCGACCGGGCATACGGCTACGTGTTCCAGGAGGCGGGACTCTACCCTTGGCGGACGATTGCCGGAAACGTGCGCCTACCCCTCGAAATCATGGGCTATTCCAGGTCGGAGATGGCCGACCGCGTCAATCGCGTGCTGGAACTGGTTGAACTGTCGGGCTTCGAGAACAAGCATCCGTGGCAACTCTCTGGCGGCATGCAGCAACGGGCCTCGATTGCACGTGCGCTAGCCTTTGACGCTGACATCCTCCTGATGGATGAGCCGTTTGGGGCGCTCGACGAAATCGTGCGGGATCACCTGAACGAACAGCTCCTGGGGCTTTGGGAGCATACAGGGAAGACCATTGGCTTCGTGACCCACTCGATTCCGGAGGCGGTCTATCTGTCGACGCGAATCGTCGTCATGTCGCCCCGGCCGGGGCGCATAGCCGACGTGATCGACAATCCGCTGCCGAGGACGCGCCCGCTGGACATCCGCGACACGCCCGAATTCCTGGAAGTCGCGCAGCGCATACGCAAGGGCCTGAGGGCGGGGCACTCCTATGGAGACTGAGGTGTTCATGCAAGGCTATCTCGAGCTGCCGCCATCGTGGTCGCGCGGCAATGCCATTGTCGGGGAGGGCGGTTCATGAACCGAATCCTGCCGATCCTGGTGGTGCTCGCCGCGATTCTCGCGCTTTGGTACGCGGCCGTGGTGCCAATGAACGCCGGCTGGACGATCGCTCAGGCGCAACGCGCGGGCCACGAGCTGACCTTCCTGGACGTTGTCGCCGACACGATGAGTCAGGACCGCCCGCGCCTGCCCGCGCCGCACCAGGTTGCCGCCGAGCTGAAAAAGACCGTGCTCGACACCAAGGTCACGTCGAAGCGCTCGCTGGTTTTCCACGGCTGGATAACGTTGCAGTCTACGCTTTGGGGCTTTGCGCTCGGCACAACGGTCGGAATCGGAATGGCGGTTTCGATCGTGTACTCGAAGACCGCGAACATGAGCCTGATGCCTTGGGCAATCATCAGCCAGACGATTCCGATCGTCGCGATTGCCCCGATGATCATCGTGGTGCTGGCGACCCTGGGCGTGGAAGGCCGTACTGTGCCCAAGGCTATCATCTCGGCATACCTTTGCTTCTTCCCGGTGCTGGTGAGCATGGTGAAAGGGCTGAGGTCGCCCGGAGCGATGCAGATCGACCTGATGAAGACCTATTCCGCGAATGCCGGACAGACATTCTGGAAGCTGCGGCTGCCTGCCTCCGTCCCCTATCTCTTCACGTCACTCAAGGTCGGCATTGCGGCTGCGCTGGTCGGCACGATCGTGGGCGAATTGCCCACAGGCGCGATCCAGGGGCTTGGCGCGCGTATCCTGATCGGCGATCAGTTCGGCAACCCTCTCATGATCTGGTCCGCGCTGATCGCGGCGGCCTGCCTCGCGGGCGCGCTTGTGAGCATCGTCGCGGTGCTGCAGTCGCTGGCGCTTCAACGCATGGGGTACGCGAGATGATCCGTGCGCTGGCCGTGACGCCGGACTTCGCGGGCTTGCCGTCCCGGTTGCGACGCAGTTCGATGCGAAATTCACCTGCCTTGAGCGGGGCTGCGTCGTTCCCTGTCTGCGAGACTTCATCGATGCCCGGACGGACACCGCGCGTGCCGTGCGGCTTGGATGGAAGTGCCGTTCATGTCGCTGCGGCGGAGGGCGGGTCATGACGCTTGTCCTGGCGGCACTCGTGCTTTGGATGGCTGCATGGTTGCTGAACACGCGCATCGCGGGATCGTCGCTGGCGTCGTCCTACATTGGTCGGGTCGCGGTTCCGGTGGTTTTCGGCCTGTCGGTGTTGGCGATCTGGGAACTCGTCGTGCGCGGCCTGAACGTGCCTCAGGTGATCCTGCCGGCGCCGACGATCATTGCCGAGACATTCGCCGCCGAGACCGGCACGCTCTGGATCGACTTTCGCCAAACCGCACTGAAGGGCGCGATTTCCGGGTACGTGATCGGTTGCCTCGCGGCCTTTGTCGTGGCGCTCGCAATTGATCGCTCGACGTTCCTGCGGCGTGGGCTGCTCCCGATCGGCAATTTCGTGGCTGCACTGCCCATCGTGGGAACCGCGCCGATCCTGGTCAACTGGTTCGGCTTTGACTGGCAGTCAAAGGCCGCGGTGGTGGTCGTCATGGTGTTCTTTCCAATTCTCGTGAACACCGTGCAGGGACTTGCGGATACGGCGGCGATGCAGCGCGACCTGATGCGAACCTACTCGGCGAGCTACTGGCAGACGCTCCTGAAGCTGCGTTTGCCGGCGGCCATGCCGTTCGTGTTCAACGGGCTCAAGATCGCAACGACGCTTGCCCTGATCGGCGCAATCGTCGCCGAGTATTTCGGTTCGCCCACGCGGGGAATGGGATTTCGGATCTCCACTTCGGTCGGCACTTTGGAGCTGGCCATGGTCTGGTCCGAGATAGCGGTGGCGGCATTGGCCGGAACCCTGTTTTACGGAGCGGTCACGCTCGTGGAACGTTGGGTGACTTTCTGGCATCCATCGCAACGATGACTACAACGACTGAGAGGAGAGAAGCCATGAAGAAACGAGTTTTTGCCGGCGCAGTGGCGCTGGCGCTGGGCGGGGCGCCTGCCTTTGCCCTTGACGACCTGACGCTGCAGCTCAAGTGGGTGACGCAGGCGCAGTTTGCGGGCTATTACGTGGCGCTTGAGAACGGCTACTACGAGGAAGAGGGCCTGGACGTCACGATCAAGCCCGGCGGGCCGGACATCGCGCCGACCCAGGTGATTGCCGGCGGTGGCGCGGACGTGACCGTCGAGTGGATGCCTGCGGCGCTTGCCGCGCGCGAAAAGGGCCTTCCGCTCGTCAACATCGCGCAACCCTTCAAGTCCTCCGGCATGATGCTGACCTGCCGCAAGGATGCGGGCGTGGCCACGACGGACGATTTCAAGGGCAAGACCCTGGGCGTCTGGTTCTTCGGCAACGAGTTTCCGTTCCTGAGCTGGATGAGCCAGCTTGGCATTCCCACCGAGGGTGGCTCGGACGGCGTCGAGGTCCTCAAGCAGGGCTTCAATGTCGACCCGATCCTTCAGGGTCAGGCGGCCTGCATCTCGACCATGACCTACAACGAGTACTGGCAGGTCATCGATGCGGGGTTGAGCGCCGACGACCTGGTGGTCTTCAAGTATGAGGACCAAGGCGTGGCGACGCTGGAAGACGGACTCTACGTGTTGGAGGACAAGCTGGGCGACCCGGGCGAGGTTGACAAGCTCGTGCGCTTCGTGCGTGCCTCGATGAAGGGCTGGAAATATGCGGAAGACAACCCGGACGAGGCCGCCCTGATCGTGCTGGACTATGACGAGACGGGCGCCCAGACCGAAATGCACCAGAAGCGCATGATGGGCGAGATCGCCAAGCTGACGGCCGGTTCCAACGGCGCTCTTGTTCCCGCGGACTTCCAGCGCACGGTCGACACGCTGCTGGCGGGCGGTTCGGATCCGGTCATCACGGCCGATCCGGGCGACTCGGCCTGGACGCATGCAGTCACGGATGCCGCGCTGAACTGACGCACGCCACTGTGCACAAAAGAAGCGGCCTCCGCGACGGCGGAGGCCGCCCTCTCGAAGAGGCAATGCCCTGGAGCGGACCTGGTCCTGGGTGGGTGTTCCTGAACCTGAATCGATGGACCATGGGTATGTACCGCGGCCTCCGCAGGACGCACGTCCAGACACACTTGGACGACTACGTGCTCCGGTCGACCCGAAAGCGGCACGGGGCGATCTCCAGACAGGGTCCTGGCCTTGATCTCGGACTTGAGCCTGCGTTGGGCCGCGACTTTGTCGAGGGACGCGCCTGAAGCACCGGGCCTGCACGCCCGCACTCCGCCCAAATCTGGAGAAATCGCTTCCGGCCTCGGGATCGGAGCGTCTTTCTGCGGTCAAGACCTTGCCGTCGCGCGGGAGGTGCGATCAAAACGAACCGCCGCCTGCACAACATCTTGTGGTGTCGTAGCCAATGAGCCAAGCCCTCTTGACCAATTCTGATCCACAATTGGACCTCTTCCAGCATTTTTCATTAACTTTGCATTGAATTGGCGCATTATTCGTCTATCGTAAAGGGGAAGCCATCCGGAATGAATGATTTGGTATAGATGTGGTATGGCAGGTGATGATGACATGACGGTTCTCGCTAGGCACGAAACCGACACGGCTGACAAGTCAATCTACTAGGAGAAAGCAAGATGGTTGCCAAGATGTTCAAAAACGTTCTTACCCGTC
This sequence comes from Silicimonas sp., assembly GCA_022824315.1. Classification (GTDB taxonomy): domain Bacteria; phylum Pseudomonadota; class Alphaproteobacteria; order Rhodobacterales; family Rhodobacteraceae; genus JAJEFO01. Next base: position 6,050 of record JAJEAC010000059.1, on the reverse strand, counting down.
GCAGACTGCTGGGTTCAGGTGCAGCTGTAGCGGGGTCCGCGGCGGCGGCGGCGATTCTGCCGAAATCGGCGTTCGCGGCTGACAAGGTGGTCAAGATCGGGTTTCTCGCTCCCCTGACCGGTCCTGTGGCGGCATGGGGCAAACCCGGACTGGATGGATGCCTGATCTGGGGAGAATGGATAAACGCGGCCGGAGGAATCAACATCGGAGGCGAGGCCCACGCGGTTGAGTTCGTGGCTTACGACAACGAGTACGATCCGGCCAAGGCACGGACCGGTGCGACCAAGCTGATCCGCGAGGATGGGGTCAAGTTCATCATGATGCTGGGCGGTGACACGTGGCCCGGTGCGCAACCTGTCGCAGACAGGACCGGCATGCTGTTCTCGACGCTGCTGCCATCGGATCTCTCGCCCGACACGACGACCCTGATCGCGCCGTGCGAGGTGCACCCGATCTACAACGTAACCGGCGTCGAGTGGTTGGCGGACAACATGCCGGAACTGAAGACCGCGGTCATGTGCGCCCAGGACGACGCCCTCGGGCTGCCCTCGGTTGCGACCTACCTCGCTGCGTTTGAGGCCGCGGGCATCGAGATGCAGGACGACCCCTTGCTCTTCGACCCGGCGACCACCGACTTCGCACCGGTGGTGACGCGCCTGATATCCGGCAATCCGGACATCGTCTGCCTCGACACCTGTTACGCCGACTACGTCCATCCGATCTGTGAGCAGCTCTTCCAGCAGGGCTACGGGGGACAGGTCATCTCCTGCACCGCCGACTTCTACCAGCAGATCGTCGCCAAGACCTCCGAGGAGTTCATGGAAGGCTTCGTCTTCCAGTTCCCGGACTTCGACGATCCGGCGCTGAACGACGAGAGCATAAACTTCCAGATGCCGAACGAATTCTACGCGGAGTATGCGTCCCGCTACGGGGCCGACCAGTGGGGAGCCGTGAGCTGGGAGTACGCCTCGATCATGGATCTCTGGAAGGCAGGTGCGGAAAAGGCCGGTTCCGCCGAACCGGACGCGGTGCTCGCGGCGATGAAGGAGGGAGGCAGCGGTCTCCACGCCTTCGGCGAAGCGGACTGGTGGGGCAAGGATCTGTTCGGAATCGACAACGCCCTCGTCGGCAACTGGCCCATCGTCGTCATCGAGGGCGGCAAGGCCACGATCAAGGAATTCCGCTCAATTCCGGAGTGGTACGCCAAGCACGGTGAGCTGCTGAAGAAGCATATGTCCGCCTACGGGCAGATGTGGGACCAGCGAACTTAGAGCGGAATTGGCGCAACTTCGCTCGGCGGTCTCCCTGCGGGCGGTGTGTTTCTCCTTGCGCACCGCCCGAATCTCCGGACTGAACCTGCTGCAGGACGATGGTTGAACTTCTCGCGCAGACCGGACTGAACGCTCTTTATGCTGCCAGCTACACTGCGCTTGTGGCCGTCGGCCTCGTCCTGATTTTTGGCGTCATGGGGGTGATCAACTTCGCCCATGGCGAACTCTTCATGCTGGGCGCATACGCAATTGTCGCGGTTTATGCGGACTGGAACCTTCCGTACCTGGTTGCGGTGGCGGTCGGCATGGCATTCGTCGGCATCGTGGGCCTCGGCATGGAACGGGCGTTCTTTCGACCGCTCCGCGACAACCCGCTTGGCGGGCTCGTTGCCTCGATCGGATTCCTCATGATCCTGCAGGCGCTGGCATCCATGGGGTTTGGCGTGCGCATGGAGCATGTGCCGCCCGTGACCCAGGACGTCATTGTCATCTCCGAAAAGGTCAGGCTTCCCGTCTTCAGGCTGGCCGTGATTCTCGCCGCCGTGGTCCTCCTCGCAAGCCTCTGGGCGTTCCTCACGAAGACCCGCTTCGGCTGGGCGCTTCGCGCCAGCGCCCAGGATCCGGAAGCGGCGGCACTGCAGGGAATCTCGATCAACCAGACCGCGCGAATCGCGATGTTCATCGGAGCGGCCCTCGCGGGCGTCGCCGGTGCCCTGACCGCGCCCCTGATTTCGGTCAACCCGCACATGGGCCATTCGGTGATCGTCACCGCGTTCATCGTCATCATCGTGGGGGGCATCGGATCGCTCGAGGGCGCGGTCATCGTGGCTGTTGCCTATGCCTTCGTGCACACCTTCGTCACCACCTTCTTCGACGGTGTCATCGCGGACATCGTCGGCCTGCTGCTGATGCTGGTCGTGTTGATCGTCAAGCCTACCGGGCTGTTCGGGTCGACGGATCGTGCATAGTCCGGTGCCGAAACTCGCAGCACTTCTCGGGTTCGGGGCAATCCTGCTTGCGCTGCCCCACGCGCTGAGCTTCTCGCAGCAGGAAATCCTGGTCTTCCTGACCATCAACGTCCTGCTTGTCGCATCCTACAGGCTCCTTACCCTTACCGGCGAGTGGTCGCTTGGCCACGTGGTGATCATGGGAGTCGGGGCTTATGCCTCGGCGCTGCTGTCCAAGCGGCTCGGCATCTACGTGCCGGCCGCGATGCTGCTCGGGGCCGTCACTGCGGCGATGATCGCGCTGGCCCTCAGTTTCCCGCTGTTCCGCATGAAGGGCTTCTATTTCCTGATCGGGAGCTTCGCCGCCGGCGAGATCATCCGGTTGCTCTGGAAGCGCTTCCGGGACCCTTTCGGCGGTCCCAAGGGCCTCAAGAAGATCGACCCGATGCCGGATTTTGACATCGGCATCTATGCCTTCGATTTCTTCGAACCGGTCAGCTACTACTATTTTGCCTTGGCCGTGGTCGGGGTGTCGCTCTGGGTCATGTGGAGGATCGAGCGTTCACCCGTCGGACTCACCTTCCACGCGGTCCACTGGCAGGACAGGCTCGCGGAGGCGTCCGGCGTCAACGTGCGGGCCTACCGTACGCTTGCCTTTGTTCTCGCTTCGGGTTTCGCGGGGTTGTCGGGTGCGCTCCTGGCTCATTACATCGGCACCATCAACCCCAACAGTTTCGATGTGGAACAGATGGTGTTCGTATTGACCTGGACGATCGTCGGCGGAACCGCAACCTTCTACGGACCGATCCTCGGCTGCGTGGTTCTCACGATTCTCAACGAGATCGTGCTGCGCGAGGCTGGATTCGAGCAGATGCGGCCGCTCATTTACGGGCTCATCCTGATCCTTTCGGTGCTGTTCATGCCCAAGGGTCTCGAGAGCCTTGTCCGGGGCGCGTTTTCCTGGCGAAACGCGAGGAAGAAGAAGGCTGGCGAAACCGGGGCCGCGGGGTAGCGTGACAGATGGCCCCTTCCATTCTTGAGATAGACGACCTGACCATGCGCTTCGGCGGGTTGACTGCAATCGACCGTCTTTCGTTCAAGGTCGAGCGTGGAGAGATTCACGGGTTGATTGGCCCGAACGGCGCGGGCAAGACGACCACCTTCAACGTTGTGTCGGGATTCTACAAGCCGACCGGCGGCGAGGTCAGGTTGCGCGGCGAAACGATTTCCGGGCTCAGGATGTACGAAGTCGCCCGGCGCGGTGTCGTTCGGACCTTTCAGCACTCGACGCTTTGTGCCGAACTCACTGTCTTGGAAAACGTGTTGATCGGCACACATATGAGTTTCCCGCCGAACATCTTCGCCGCGATGGCAGGGGTGGACAAGGCGAACCGCCGCGCCGCCCGGGCCCGCGCGGAGGAAGCGCTTGATTTCTTCGGCCTCGCCGGACTGGCCGACGAACTGGCAGGCGATCTTCCCCACGGCCATCAGAGAGCGCTGGGCATGGCAGTTGCTCTGGCCGCGCGCCCGGACGTGGTGCTCCTCGATGAACCCTTCACGGGGATGAACCCGGAAGAGACCCGCCGGATGATGGAACTGATGGTCAAGCTCAGGAACACTGGGGTCACGATTCTCCTCGTTGAGCACGACATGCACGCGATCATGGGGCTCTGCGACCGGATCACCTGCATGAGTTTCGGGCGGCTTCTTGCCGAAGGCAATCCGCAGGAAATCCGTCACCACCCAGACGTCATCGAGGCCTATCTCGGGGGTGCGCGCCATGTTGCTTGAACTGAGAGCCGTGGCCGTCACCTACGGAAAGGTATCGGCAATCCGCGACATCTCGCTCAAGGTTCCTGACGGACAGATCGTCACCATCATCGGAAGCAACGGCGCTGGGAAGACAACGACCTTGCGGGCGATCTCGGGCCTGACAAGGCTCCGCGAAGGCGAGATCCATTTCGCCGGAGAACGGATCGATCACCTGGATCCCGACCGGATCGTCGCCCGGGGCATCGCCCACGTGCCGGAGGGAAGGCGCATTTTCCCTGACCTGACCGTCGAGGAAAACCTCCGGACCGGAGCATTCCTGCGCCGGGAAAGGGAAACGGTCGAACGGGACCTCGATGCGGTCTACGATCGGTTTCCGCTGCTTCTCGAACGGCGAACGCAGCTGGCCAAGACCATGTCGGGAGGCGAACAGCAGATGCTGGTGATCGGTCGCGCCCTCATGGCCAAACCGAAGCTCCTCTTGATGGACGAACCGTCCATGGGACTCGCTCCGAAGATCGTCGAGGACATCGCGAAGATCATCGGTGAGATCAATGCACAGGGCGTGCCTGTCATCCTCGTCGAACAAAACGCGGAACTGGCACTTGAGCTCGCGGACTACGCGTATGTCCTCGAAACGGGGTCGCTGGCCCTGGAAGGCCCGGCCGACGAACTGCACGACAACGAACATGTTCGCGCGGCGTACCTCGGAATCTGAGACAGGCAGTGCCGAATGGCAGGCGGCGCTGGCCGCCGGCTGGCGGCGCGCGGACATCCTTTGGGAACGCTGGCAGGAGCGCGGCAACGCCGCTTGGGCCAGTGGCGACGTATCGCTCGCGCGACGGCGATTCCTGTTCGCATGGTATCTTGCGCGTCTCTTCTTCCGCCGCGGTGATCCGCGCATGGCGACCAGCATTGCCAATGTCGGGTTCATTGCCAGGGAGGCAGGCCAGTTCGGTCGTGCGTCCAGGCACTACGCGCGCGCGCGCAGGCTCTGGGCAGATGTGCCGGGGATGATCGACGGGCTCGAATTTCGGCCGCGCGTTCGCAGTTCGCTCTTCCACCTGAGGATGGAAACCCGGCACAGGGAAACGTACGAGGCCAACATGCGTGCGCGAATTTCCAATTTCGTCACCGAAGCGGGACAGGCGCTCGAAGCGGCCGAGGAAGGTGCCCCTTCTCCACACCGGCTCTACGACCGCTGGCGTGGCGAGCGTCCCGCAGTCTTCGACGATGCGCGGAAACTGCTGGGCGCCGCGCTGCTCATCTGCGCCCGGAAACAGGATGAGCCCGACCGGAGCCGCTGAGGGCGGTGTCTTGGTGGTGAGGAGTATCTCTACGGACGCCGAGTGCTGTTCGGGAATTCTGCGGCGGTCTCAATGATCTGCCATTTGGCGTGGGCGACGGCCCCGCCAGAGTGGTGTCTATGGATCCGACACTCCTGCTTCTCGGCTTCACGTTACTCGGAGCCGAGTGCTTTGGCGCGTCCTGCAAGGTGGGTCACGCCCTCAGCTTGATCGGATCGCCGCCGCCGCGAGGCTGCCTTCAAGGCGCGCAGCTGCCGTCGCTGCCTCATTCATCAGGGCATCGAAGCAATCGGTCGGGTTGCCGCCATCCAGCATCTTCCTGAAGGTCGCGTAGGCGTCGGTCTTGTTGATGTACGCCCGCAAATTCCTCTCGTCATTTACCCAAGCGAGTACGATCACCCTGGAGGCGCTGTCGAACCGGAAGAACAGGCGGTATTGCTGGAAATACTTCGCCCGAAACCAATGCGTCCGATTGTTGCCGAGCGTGCCGCCTTGTCGAAACTGCGCCGCTCCCGGATCGGTCGCGATGGCTTCCGTCATCAGCTTGAGAATCGCAGCGAGCCGTTTCGTGCAGCTTTTCTTCTGCCACGTCTTGGGCGCGCGTGCCTTGCGAGTCTCAACCTCCTTGATCAGACCCTCGAGCTGATCGAGGAAGATCGGATGCGCGTAGATCGACCACCCGTTGACGACAAGTGGCGATTGAGACGGCGCAGCATCCATTGTCATTCGTCATCGGGTGACAGTGGCTCTTCGAG
>JAJEAC010000074.1 GCA_022824315.1 Silicimonas sp. | reverse complement strand
AATATCGTCCTATGGGCGACCTCGAACCGCACCGTGTCCGGGAAATCCATTGAATTTGAGCCATCGAATTGGTTCGAGGCAGCGCAGTTTGTCCTGGCTGCCCCCTCTGGTGAGGGGCAACGGCCCACTCCTCGAACCCCTACTGAGATGCTCATGCGGCGACTTGATGAGCCCAACGAGTTCCTGAAAGAGGAAAAGAGCCCGATTTACTACGAGATTTGATGGATTTGTTCGGTCGGCTGATCCAAGCAGGTGGAGCTAAGGTGGACATATAACGGCCCGCCCTTTCGGGCGGGCCGATTGGTCAGAACAACGTCAACTGCACGGCCTTGCCGTCATCGACCCATTCGAGCCAGGCGGCGACAATGGCCACCGGGCCGCCCGCGTCGTCCACTACTTCCCGCGGACAGAAATGCGAGCGGCAGCCGGTTTGGGAGATCGGATGGGGACTCCGATCCTGTGTCACGATCTCGAGATGGGCGGTATCGCCGCCAAGCCAAGCCGGACACCACCGCACGGTGATCTCCTGACCGCGCCAGTTGATCCGGTGTTCTTCGTAGACGTTGTCTTTGGGTCGCTTGTCCACCACCTACAATACTCGCTCGCAAACATCAGGGTCAGGACCCAGTGGGTTAGTACCGGGCTGGCCGGATCGGGGGAGCCCCGATTCAGGCTGCGGTCGAAGTAATCCAGACCAGCTTCTCGCCCTCGAGGTCGAGGGCGCCGAAGTCGTGTTCGCCGTGCGGGTCATTGTCTTCCGAGAACATGTCGATTGCGGCGATTGCCCTTGTTGCCTGGCCGAGGAACGCTTCATCCTTCGCTTGCGGTCCCGCGGTGATGACGATCGCGCCGTGCTTGACCTGGCCATGCCGCAGGGCATCGTTCAGGCGCCGGATGCGTTTTCTGCGGAACTCCTCGTCGACCTTCCGCTCCGGCAGCCCGGCAAGGCCGCAGTTGTCGCAGCAGAAGTCATCGAAGATGTTCTGCAGCTCCCATTCGCGCGTCGCCATGTTCCATTCGGCCCAGGCATCACGCCTCACCTTGCTGGATCCGCAGGCGCCGCAGACCGGATAGGCGCCGACGAGGTCCCAGGTGTTGATCTTGACTTGTCCCATTGTCTCTCTCCTTGCGCCGGGTGGCCGCCCGAAACCGCTTCGGGCGTACCCGACGAAAGGTGAGAGGAAAGAACTGTATGGTCTCAGAATAGCACACGGGGGTTTTCCCCATAGCCCGCCCGGAATGCGCATATGGCGACCATGAGGATCCCACCCGGGGCGGACTACCGGCAGGCAGGTTCCTTTGTCAGACTGTGGGGATGCACTGGAATCCCAACAGCGTCACGATGATCGGTACCGCCTACGGTCGCTACAGCAGCAAACCCTTCGGTATCCGGCTCGCCGACCGGATGCAGCACATCTACATCCTCGGCCTTCACGTGGGCATCAATGCCATCCAATTTCTTCTGAACTGAAGGATCAATGCCGTCCGCCAGTAATCTCTTGGCATCGTCCCGTTTAGCTCTCGCTTCTGCCAGTGAAACCGTTGGATACTGGCCCAAAGACAGCAGCTTTTCCTTGCCCATGAACTGATATCGAAATTGCCAGAGTTTGGAGCCTGTTGGTTGGATCCGAATGTGTAGGCCCAAACCATCACTGAGTCGATAAGGCTTATCCTTTTGTTTAGACTTGCGAATCTTGAGGTCAGAAAGTGGCATCTGGGTAACGGCACTCCGATCACCACAAGTCGCGTTCGTTACCCAGGTCATTACCCAGAAATGTGTGAGATTTGATGGGTAACGGCGCTCATCTATGTTCACCTGAATACCGAAATATTCCTTGTTTTTCAAGGACTTTGAGAAACTATGTTCGGGATGAGTGGTGCCCAGGAGAGGACTCGAACCTCCACGTCCATATGGACACTAGCACCTGAAGCTAGCGCGTCTACCAATTCCGCCACCTGGGCCGGTGGATCGAAGGTTGGGAATAGGCACGGGCGCAGACTGTGTCAACGACCATTTCGCGGAGATTTGGACCTTGCCGGGCAATGGGTGCGGGGCTACACCCAAAGGCAGAACTGGTGAAGGTGCAGCGCATGTCGCGACTGGTGACCATCTATGGCGGATCCGGATTTGTCGGACGGTATGTCGCCAGCCGCATGGCGCAGGTCGGTTGGCGCGTGCGTGTGGCGGTACGGCGACCGGACGAAGCCATCTTCGTAAAGCCGCGGGGCACTCCGGGGCAGGTCGAGCCGGTTCTTTGCAACATTCGCGACGACAATTCGGTGCGGCAGGCGGCGCGGGGGGCCGAGGCTGTCGTCAATTGCGTAGGTACGTTTGATGCGTCCGGCCGGAACAACTTCAATGCAGTCCAACGCGACGGCGCGGGGCGCATCGCCCGCATTGCCGCATTGGAAGGCGTATCGAGGCTGGTGCATGTCTCAAGTATTGGAGCCGACCCGGTCGCGGAAAGCGAATATGCAAGCAGCAAGGGACTTGGAGAGGCGGAAGTTAACGGCGCATTCCCAGGGGCGGTCATCCTGCGCCCGTCGGTGATTTTCGGGCCTGAAGACCAGTTCTTCAACCGCTTTGCGGCGATGGCCCGGCTGTCGCCGGTGCTTCCGCTCGTCGGCGCAGAGACGAAGTTCCAGCCCGTCTATGTCGACGACGTGGCCGCCGCCGTAGAAAGGGCTGTTCTCGGGGAGGCCGAGGCGGGAATCTATGAGTTGGGCGGGCCGGACATCGCCAGCTTCCGCGAACTGATGGAGGGGATGCTCAAGGTCATACGCCGACGCTCCCTGATCGTTGCCCTTCCTTTCTGGGCTGGCCGCGCCATTGCCAGGGCCAGCGGCCTCGCCTCGTTCCTTTCCCTGGGTGTCCTGAAACAGCCGATTACGCTCGACCAGGCAATTGAGCTGAAGCGCGACAATGTCGTGGCCGCCGATGCCCGCACCCTTGCCGACCTTGGAATTCATCCAACGTCCATGCATGCCGTGTTGCCGACCTATCTCTGGCCCTATCGTCCCGACGGGCAGTATTCCGACATCACGCGAAGCGCCCGCAACCTACGCGGCTAGACCGTAGGACCAGGCAAGCAGGGCCAGTCCAAGGGCAACCCTGTAGATCACGAACGGGGTGAAGCTCACCCGCTCGATCAGCCGCATCATGAAATGCAGCGCCCCGAGAGCGGCGACAAAGGCAAGGGCGGCGGCGATGCAGCCGTCGCGTGCCTTGGGCAGGTCCAGAGTGGACGCGACTTCCAGGCCCAGGAGAGTGCCGGACGCGATGATCGTCGGGATCGACATCAGCATTGCGAGGCGGGCGGCATCAGGGCGGGCATATCCGAGATGCCGTGCCGCCGTTATGGTGATGCCGGATCGCGATGTTCCGGGGATCAGGGCGATTGCCTGCCACAGGCCCATGATGATTGCGTCCCTCGGGTTCCAGTCGCCAGCGGATCTGGTCTTGGATCCGGTGCGGTCGGCCCACCAGAGCACAAGTCCGAAGATCAGCGTGGCCCACGCGACGACCGTAACAGAGCGCAACATGAGGCTGAGGCCGGTCAGTCTGAAGGCCAGGCCCGCGATCATGACGGGCACGGTCGCAATCACGAGCAGCAGGGCAAGTCGCACTTCAGGTCCGTCGAACCTGCCCGAGGCCATGCGGATCATGCCGGACAGGACACGCGACACGTCGCCACGAAAATAGAGGAGCACGGCGCCGAGCGTGCCCACGTGAACGGCGACGTCGATGATGAGACCCTGGTCCGGAACGCCCGCGAGGTTTGGCAGGAGGATGAGATGGCCGGATGACGAAACCGGCAGGAACTCGGTAATGCCTTGGATGACGGCCAGGAGGAACAACTGAAGCAACGGCATGCGCGGAAACTGCTTGATTCTGCATGTGCAAGACTAGGAACAAGGAAATTGCACGCAAAGAGGGAATTTAGGTCCGATACGGCTATTGTTTGAGAGCCAGAAGTCCGGACTTTGCTTTTTCGGCAAGAGATTTGACCAAAAAAGGTCAAATAATATGACATAATCGCTTCCCTTGTTGCGGCGAAGAGTCGTATGAACGTGCCTTGGAAGGCGAGAAGCGCGATGGCCGACATGGCAATGCTCAAGTTCGTGACGATCGGGCGGGACATGCCCGAAAAACGCACCGTTGACGCACGGCGTGCGGACTTCCACGAGATCTATGCCGATTATGCCGCCGCCAAGGCCCGTGAGCAGGCCGGGAGATGCAGCCAATGCGGTGTTCCCTATTGCCAGACCCATTGTCCGCTGCACAACAACATTCCCGACTGGCTGAAACTCACCGCCGAAGGGCGCCTTCAGGAAGCGTACGAGATCAGCCAGGCAACGAACGCATTCCCGGAAATCTGCGGCCGGATCTGCCCCCAGGACCGGCTGTGCGAAGGCAACTGCGTGATAGAGCAGTCCGGCCATGGAACGGTGACAATCGGTTCGGTCGAGAAATACATCACCGACACCGCGTGGGATGAAGGCTGGGTGGAGCCGATCGCTCCGGTCGCGGAGCGCGCAGAATCCGTTGGCATCATCGGCGCGGGACCAGGCGGGCTTGCTGCCGCCGAAAGGCTTCGCAGGGCAGGCGTGCAGGTGAAGGTCTTTGATCGCCATGACCGGCCGGGCGGCCTTTTGACTTACGGGATTCCCGGGTTCAAGCTCGAAAAGGACGTCGTGATGCGGCGCACCGCGCTCCTTGCGGACGGGGGCGTCGGATTCGTGCTGAATTGCGATGTCGGAAAGGACATCCCGTTCGAGGAAATCCGCTCAAGGCATGACGCGGTCCTCATTGCGACGGGAGTCTGCACGAGCCGTGAATTGAAAGGCCCAGGCAGCGGCGCGAAGGGAATCGTTCGCGCCATCGATTACCTGACGGCGTCGAATCGCAAGGGCTTCGGCGACACCGTGCCGGAATTCGACTCGGGCGAGATGAATGCGGCCGGCCGGAGAGTCGTGGTCATTGGGGGCGGCGACACGGCAATGGACTGTGTCCGCACCGCGGTTCGACAGGGCGCGACGAGCGTCAAGTGCCTTTATCGCCGTGACCGCGCGAACATGCCGGGTTCGCAGAGAGAAGTGGCCAATGCCGAAGAGGAAGGCGTCGAGTTCGCTTGGCTGACCGCGCCGAAAGGGTTCACGGGTGATGCGGTCACCGGAGTCATCGTGCAAAGGGTGCGGCTCGGCGCTCCGGACGCGACGGGCCGACAGGTGCCGGAACAGGTCACGGGATCGGATTGCGTCGAAAGCGCCGATCTCGTCATCAAGGCTCTTGGCTTCGAGCCCGAGAACCTTCCGGAACGTTGGGGAGAAGACGCGCTTGAAACGACGCGATGGGGAACGATCAAGGCAAGATTTCAGACCCACGAGACGTCGATGGACGGCGTCTACGCCATTGGCGACATCGTGAGGGGTGCTTCGCTCGTTGTCTGGGCGATCCGCGACGGGCGAGAGGCGGCCGATGCCATCCTTGAGCGAATTGGGCGCCGGGCCATTGCAGCGGAGTGAACGCGTTGGTTGATGCGGGCCGCGGGTGAACGGAGATGAGGAAACCATGGACAAGAAACTGACCGGATCCTGCCTGTGCGGCGCATGCGAAGTGATCATTCGACCGGCAGAAGACAAGATGCATGCCTGCCACTGCGACATGTGCCGGGCATGGACGGGGTCGTCGTTGATGGCGGTCAAGGTGTTGCCGGGCGAACTTGAGGCCAAGGGACCGGTCCGGACCCGCGCGACTTCGGCTTGGGCGGAGAGAGCGTGGTGTGATGACTGCGGGTCGTCGCTGTTCTACCGGGTGACCGCGTCCGGACCCTACCAAGGCGTCACGCATGTTGCGACGGGCCTGTTCAAGAACGCGGGCGGGCTGATGCTGGCCAGCGAGATCTACACCGACTATCGCCCGGATGGATACGCGTTTGCGGGCGAACTGCACGGCATGACCGAGGCGGAAGTCATGGCGAAGTTTGCCGAAGGAGACGACGCGTGACCCTGCACAACGGATCCTGGGCGGCCGCGGAAGCCGCGCGCCGCAAGTGGATGGCGGAAAACGGCCTCTACGCCAAGGACCACGAACGCTCGTCCTGCGGAGTCGGCCTGGTCGTCTCGATTGACGGCAAATCCTCGCGCAAGGTCGTCGAGAACGGAATCGACGCCCTGAAGGCGGTGTGGCATCGGGGTGCCGTCGATGCGGACGGCAAGACGGGCGACGGGGCCGGCATCCACGTGCAAATACCGGTGCCCTTTTTCCATGACCAGGTGCGGCGCACCGGCCATGAGCCCCGGCAGGGCGAACTCATGGCCGTGGGCCAGGTCTTTCTGCCGCGAACGGATTTCGGAGCGCAGGAGACCTGCCGAACCATCGTCGAGACCGAGATTCTCCGGATGGGATACTCGATCTATGGCTGGCGGCATGTGCCGGTCGATGTCAGCGTTCTCGGCGAGAAGGCCAACGCGACGAGACCAGAGATTGAGCAGATCCTGGTTTCCAATGCCAAGGGTGTCGACGAGGAAGCCTTCGAGCGCGAACTCTATGTCATTCGCCGCCGGATCGAGAAGGCTGCCGCGGCAGCGCAGGTCAGCCAGCTCTACCTCTGTTCGCTCTCCTGCCGGTCGATCATCTACAAGGGAATGATGCTCGCGGAACAGGTCGCCGAGTTCTATCCTGACCTGAAGGATGAACGCTTCGAGAGCGCATTCGCCATCTACCACCAGCGTTACTCCACGAACACCTTTCCGCAGTGGTGGCTGGCGCAGCCATTCCGCATGCTGGCGCATAATGGCGAGATCAACACGCTGAAGGGAAACGTGAACTGGATGAAGTCGCACGAGATCAGGATGATCTCGGGCGCATTCGGCGATACTGCCGAGGACATAAAACCGATCATTCCGAACGGCGCATCGGATTCAAGTGCCCTGGACGCGGTGTTCGAGGTCCTCGTGCGCGCGGGCCGAATCGCCCCGATGGCCAAGACCATTCTCGTGCCGGAAAGCTGGTCGCGACAGGCAGTGGAACTCCCGCAGGCCTGGCGTGACATGTATTCCTATTGCAATGCCGTCATGGAGCCTTGGGACGGGCCTGCCGCACTTGCAATGACCGACGGTCGCTGGGTCTGTGCCGGACTTGACCGGAACGGCTTGCGCCCGTTGCGCTACACCGTGACCAGCGACGGCCTTCTGATTGCGGGGTCCGAAACGGGAATGGTGCCCGTAGACGAAGAATCGGTCGTCGAGAAAGGCGCACTCGGCCCCGGTCAGATGGTCGCGGTCGACATCGAAGAGGGTCGGCTGTTCCATGATGCCGAAGTCAAGGACCTTCTGGCAGCATCGCAGCCCTTCGGTGAGTGGGTCGAGAAGATCGTGGAGCTGGACGACGTGCTTTCCGGACTGACCGAGGTGCCGTTGTTCACGGGTTTGGAATTGAGAAAGCGGCAGGTCGCCGCGGGCTATTCCGTGGAGGATCTGGAGCATGTGCTCGCGCCCATGGCCGAAGACGGCAAGGAGGCGATCGCGTCAATGGGGGATGACACGCCGAGCGCGGTTCTTTCGGATCGGTACCGGCCGCTCAGCCATTACTTCCGGCAGAATTTCAGCCAGGTGACGAATCCGCCGATCGACAGCTTGCGCGAGTACCGGGTGATGAGTCTCAAGACCCGGTTCGGAAACCTGAAGAACGTACTCGACCAGGACAGCAGCCAGACCGATATCCTGATGCTCGAATCCCCTTTTGTCGGCAACGCCCAGTTTGATCGGCTCTGTGCCACGTTCGTTGCGGAAATGGTCGAGATCGATTGCACTTTCCCGGCGGAACAGGGGCGAGGTGCACTGTCGCGGGCATTGGAGCGGGTGCGCTTCGAAGCGGAAGACGCCGTGCGCTCGGGAGTCGGCCACATCGTTCTGACCGATCACAATCTCGGTGAAGACAAGGTCGGAATGCCAATGATTCTCGTCACGAGCGCCGTGCACAGCTGGCTTACCCGGAAGGGATTGAGGACGTTCTGCTCCCTGAACGTACGTTCGGCGGAATGCATCGACCCGCATTACTTCGCTGTTCTTGTCGGTTGCGGAGCCACGACGGTCAACACCTACCTGGCCGAGGACTCGATTGCCGACCGGATCGAGCGAGGGCTGATGGAAGGCTCGCTTTCCGAGGCGATGGCGCGGTATCGCGCCGCGATCAATACCGGGCTTCTCAAGATCATCTCGAAGATGGGCATCAGCGTGATCTCCTCGTATCGGGGAGGGCTGAATTTCGAGGCGGTCGGACTCTCGCGGGCGTTGGTCAACGAGTACTTCCCCGGAATGCAGAGCCGGATCAGCGGGATCGGGGTGAGCGGAATCCAGACCAAGGTGGAGCAGGTCCATGCTTCCGGGTTCCGAGGCGAAAACGTCCTGCCAATCGGGGGGTTCTACAAGGCGCGGAGCAGCGGTGAAACGCACGCCTGGGAAGCGACATCAATGCACATGCTGCAAGCGGCCTGCCAGCGCGGGTCTTATTCGATGTGGCAGCAGTACTCGGAAAAGATGCAGGCGATGCCACCGATACACCTGCGCGACCTCTTGGACTTCAAGCCACTGGGCGACCCGATTCCACTCGAGAAGGTCGAGAGCATCACCTCGATACGGAGGCGCTTCGTCACCCCAGGCATGAGTCTCGGGGCGCTCAGTCCGGAAGCGCACAAGACGCTCAACGTGGCGATGAACCGGATTGGCGCGAAAAGCGACTCCGGCGAAGGCGGAGAGGATCCGGCGCATGCCACGCCGGAGCCCAACGGCGACAATCCTTCCGCAAAGATCAAGCAGGTGGCCAGCGGCCGTTTCGGGGTGACGGCGGAATACCTGAACCAATGCGACGAACTGGAAATCAAGGTTGCGCAAGGCGCAAAGCCCGGCGAGGGCGGACAGTTGCCCGGCGCGAAGGTGACGGAACTGATCGCTCGTCTCCGGCATTCCACGCCCGGGGTTTCGCTGATCAGCCCGCCGCCGCATCACGACATCTACTCGATCGAGGATCTCGCGCAGTTGATCTACGACCTCAAGCAGATCAATCCGCGCTGCAAGGTGACGGTGAAACTGGTCGCTTCCTCGGGCGTCGGAACAATTGCGGCCGGCGTCGCCAAGGCGATGGCGGACGTCATCCTGATTTCAGGCCACAACGGAGGCACCGGCGCGTCTCCGGCGACCAGCATCAAGTATGCCGGCCTGCCATGGGAGATGGGGCTGACCGAGGCGCACCAGGTGCTGGCGATGAACAATCTTCGTGATCGCGTGGTGCTGCGCACTGATGGCGGGTTGCGGACGGGTCGCGATATCGTCATGGCCGCCATGATGGGTGCCGAGGAATACGGGGTTGGCACTGCGGCGCTTGTTTCCATGGGATGCATCATGGTGCGCCAATGCCAATCGAACACCTGCCCGGTGGGAGTCTGCACCCAGGACGAGCGCCTGCGGGCGAAGTTCACGGGTTCGGCGGACAAGGTGGTGAACCTGATCACCTTCTATGCGCAGGAAGTGCGCCATATCCTCGCCTCGATCGGTGCGCGGTCGCTGGACGAGGTCATCGGGCGCGCGGACCTGCTGAGCCAGGTCAGCCGGGGATCGGCCCATCTGGACGACTTGGATCTCAATCCGCTCCTGGTCACGGTCGATGGTGCCGAGAAGATCGTCTACGACCGGACGCGCGACAGGGCGTCGGTACCGGATGCGCTTGACGGCGAGATCGTGAAGGATGCGGAACGGTTTCTTGAAGACGGCGAGAAGATGCAGCTCTCCTATGCCGTCCAGAACACGCAGCGGACGATAGGAGCGCGCATCTCGAGCCATATCGTTCGCAAGTTCGGCATGCACAACAACTTGCAGCCGGACCACCTGACGGTGAAGCTTCAGGGATCCGCCGGCCAGTCGCTGGGGGCCTTCGCGGTGTCCGGACTGCGGCTGGAAGTGTCGGGTGATGCCAACGACTATGTCGGCAAGGGCCTGTCCGGCGGCACGATCATTGTTCGCCCGCCGATGGCCTCGCCGCTTGTGGCCGAGGGAAACGTGATCATCGGCAACACCGTGCTTTATGGCGCGACTGACGGTTATCTCTTTGCAGCCGGTCGCGCTGGCGAGCGGTTCGCGGTGCGGAACTCGGGGGCCGAGACCGTGGTCGAAGGTTGCGGGAGCAATGGCTGCGAGTACATGACTGGCGGCGTCGCCGTCGTGCTCGGCAAGGTCAGCGCAAACTTTGCAGCGGGCATGACTGGAGGCATGGCCTATCTTCATGATCCCGAAGGTGCATCAATGCCCCTCATAAATCTGGACACGGTTGTGTGCGTTCCGGTCAGCGAGGGTCATTACCTGGACCAGCTCAAGGGACTCGTGGAGCGGCACATGGAGGAAACCGGAAGCCGGAAGGCGGCCGAAATCTTGCAGCACTGGGAGGATGAACGGGGTAATTTTCTTCAGGTTGCTCCGAAGGAAATGCTGGACAAGCTGGCAGTGCCGCTTGAAGGGTTGGGCGAGGCCGTCCCGGCGGAGTAGCGGCGTACGTTCAGGTTTGTTGGCCGTTGAGCGCACGCCGAGAAGCGCCGCCGTCTGGCGGCTTCCGACGAGACTGGTAGCGAGGCAGAAAACGCCGATAAATAAATAACATAATGAAAATAATAACTTACGATTCAAGTTCTAAGGCATCATGCGGAGGATCGCTTCTGCCAAGGGAACATTGTCTCCATGGAAGCTGGTGATCATGGCCGACATGAATTTCTCCGGCTCAATGAGCTCCTCGTTCATCTCAAACCCAGACACATCAAGGAGAATGTCCAATAGAGTCAGTTGGCAGCGCCCATTGCCTTCCCGAAACGGGTGAACGGCGTTGATCTCAGCGATGTAGTGAGCGGCACGGACGGCAAGCTGCGTCCGATCAGAAATCTCCGCCAGGTGGTTCTCGCGTGCCAGCTGGGAAAGTAGTCTTTCCATCTCGGAATCGACATACTCTGGGTAGCAAAACCAATTGCCACCCTTGGCTGTACGCATTTCACTTGATTGGCCGGCCCAATCATGGACATCCTGAAAAAAGTGATGATGAATCCGTTTGTAGTGGTCGTAGTCAAGGTCCCCATCCGGAAGTGGCTCTTCCGACCGAGTCAGAAACATCAACTGCTCGAACTGATCCAAGTCGTCCTGAATTTGCAGGCCAGCCTTGTTTTTCAGAACGTGTGTTCCAGTGTAACACAGTGGATCTTCAGTAGCGTCATAGCGGCTCATTAGTCCCGCTTCGTGACAAAGGTATCCGTTATCGCCGTGCGGAGTGCATCGCCTTTGAGCCCCCTCCGTTTCAGACCGGAGATCGTGCTAGCAGACTTCTCGCTCAAGGACATCCCCTCGACTTCGGAAAACCTAGCCGCCTTGCCCTCGCCAAGTGGCTTGATGACAAATCGTCTGGTCGCCGCGGAACGTGCTTTCGCGCTACTTTTGCTCATGAGAGAATCCTAGCATGGTTCTCTGGACGAAGGCAAAATAGATCCGAGCCGTCTCGGTATGCTATGCGATAGTCAGCTGCCTCCTCCAGAGAGAGTGAGGATCGTTTTCGGGAACTTGCAACGATGGGGTGGCACCTTACGTTGTTCCGCTTTCGCGGCACGACGTTGTGCATTGGCATGGCAAGGTTTGGGCGGTCGAATGACCGGGCAGGGCAAATGCCGATATGCATCCCGTGTGTAGCGCCTCACGACAAGTCTGCATGTTCCGGGCTTTTGCGCTCGGCCTTGATCGGCTGGGCTCTTCCCGTGCGTCAATTATTGAAAGGAAACCCCCATCTTTGCCTCTGCTCCCATGTTGAGCTCTCCGAATTTCGCGCAGCCGACGGAGTTGTAGGGCTGAGCCTTTGACCAGCTGGAAATCGACCCCGCCCAAGTTCCTCGCATGTCTGGAGAAACAGATGTGAACGGGGGAGCTGGATGTGAACGAGTTGGGCGCGGATTCCTGTGGGCAGCCCGTCGCTGCCGTAGCACGCCGGGACCGTCACACTTCGAGTCCCGCCCGGAATCGGCCGTCGCGTTGATGGGGGTTTTGCGAAGACCTGGAAATGAGGATCCAACCTACAAAGACATTGGCGGATCAGGCGATTACCCGAACAACCGAGAGATCATTCGTCTCAGACATTCCGAGTTGTTGGATTGTCAGGATGAAGTTTGGGAGTCATGAGACGCACAAGCCCCAAACCGGCTAATCGCGAATTATCCTGGGCCGCCCTGTGAAGGCTTCGCTGAAGGTTGAAGCCGGGACTGCGACTGGCACCACGCCAGCGAGGCGCACAGCTGCAAATTTCGCACCACCTACCAAGGGTGCGATTTCTCGTGCTTGACGTGGTCAGGCAAATTGTAGGTCAGGCCGCTTTCTTCGTATACGGAAATCTGGAGGAGCTGGCTGAAATTGTCCGCCCGGACCATCAGCCCACTCTTCAGGTAGCGCTGGAGACGCTGTTTCATGCGGAACCCGAACAATGTGCCGAAAGTTCGTACCTGGGGATACTGAAAATGCCCGGCCAGTTCGTTCCCTATGAGGGCACGGGACAGCTTGTACGCTAGGGAGATGACCTGTTTTCGCTCTTCATCGTCCCTGATGTCCACGATCCCGGGAACGGCGCAGATCAATGCGTTCGCCATCGCTGCCGAATCCGAATCGGGCGGCGGCTCGCACATGTTCGCGATCCGGTGAATCCTGTCCGCCTCCGCGCCGTCCTCGTAAAGGATCGATTCGGGAATGCCCATCAGGTAGCCAGTATAGCGCCAGACGTCGAGAATGCTTGCCTTTTCCTCTTCCGTGAAGGACGCGCCCACCAATTGGGAATAATCCAGGAGCCGCTTGGAAAAGACCGAAATGGCAAATCCGAGATGGGCCGCGCTAAGCGGCGTGCCCCAGGCTTCGTCGTCCCATTCCCCGTGCCTCGCCAGCAGGCTCCTGATCCGGGCATGCACGAAGCGCACGCGGGTCGAAAGCTTCCACCCGTCACCGTTCCGCAGCAGGCCGCCGGGGAAGAAGATCTCGAGCAATTGACGGTTGTTCTGCTGGAGGCGCCTCTTGGTGGCCGCGACACGGCCGGTCATGGTGAACGACTTGGCTATGAGCGTCGCAAACCCTTCGACCAGGACGCCTGCGACGAACGCGACCAGCATGAGGTCCGCATTTGCGTGAAAGGCACGCACACCAGGCTGAAAGGCGTTGTGGTCCAGCCACTCGGGCTCTTGGAAATCCTCGAAGAACCGGCGAAGCGGCTCCGGTGCGTCACGCAACTCCGCGTCTCGCTGCTCGATTCCCGCTCCGACGAACTGGTGAAGCTTCGCGGGATGCAGCGAATGGATCTCCTCCATCACCGGATCGAGCTCCGGGTCGCCGATCGTGGTGTGCTGGACATACTTGTCGGCCAGCGCACTGTCGAAGCGCCGGGCGTTTTCGTAGCCTTCGACATAAGCCGAGGGTGCGTCAATCGTGTCCGCCGCGTTCTGCGTGAGAGTAGTCATCTGCGACCGCCGTTGGTTTGGTGAATGCTTGGCACGCAAATCAAATACATGTCAGCCCATCCTGACGACTACCTGAATCCCTCCAACAACGGGTCCATCCGAGCCAAGCGCCGATTAGAGTGGTCCATGCGCACGGACGTATCACTTTGAGCACTGACCTTCAACACCTGCGCCGGAACGGTTTAGGGCCAACGCGCTTGGGAAATTCGCTCTGGCATCTCAATCGTTGCGTGTTTCCCTTTTGGAAAACAACGACCTCGGGACAGGCATGAGTCAGGAAAGTGCAGGGCTTCGAACCTGCAATCGACGACGTGGAAGACCTCCGCGCCAGCAATTCGACCCTTCACGTTCACCGTGCAGTGCAGGAGACTGCACTTCCACGCATGATTTGCGGCGCCCGGAGTTGCACCGCCATGGAGTCGTTCTGGCGCTCGCAGGAAAGGCGTCTCGGCAGCTTCTAGAGGATCGATCATGGCGTTTCGTGCCGCGACGCCGTCTCGACGCTGTTCAGGGTGCTCGGCCCGGAGTGTCGGAAATGGGCGCTCCTGCGCCCTGCAGCGGACTGGTCGGGCGGCATCGCTCCCCGTGACCTGCGGCGGGCCGATGCAGGTGCCATGCTGAGCCGTGTCTGCTGCTCCCGGAGAATTTCTGCTCCCTGCCCGAACAGGGACCGTGTCCCCGGCAGCGGGGCGCAAGCGGACGGGATGTCCTCAGCGGCATGAAGGATGTCGCTCGAGCGAGGCGCGGTGCTGACTGTTCCGTCCCGGGGCGGGAGAGTCTGTGCAGCCGGTCGCCGTCGAATCATGATCGTCATGTGCCGCTTGCGCGACCCGACTCTGAACCCACACATCAGCGTGACACTTAGGGGGGTCTGAGGCAGACTTGCCCCATGACTGGCTATTCCAATCTCTTTTGTCCGCTCGACATAGGCAACGTGACGCTGCCGAACCGGATTCTAATGGGCTCGATGCACACCGGGCTAGAGGAGCTTGGCGACTTCGACCGGGTCGCCGCCTACTATGCGAGACGCGCCGAGGGCGGTGTGGCTTTGATGGTGACCGGCGGCATGGCACCCAATGTCGAGGGTGCGGTACTTCCCGGAGCGGCCGGTCTGTTCACGGACGAGGACATCGCCAACCATGCGCGGGTGACCCGCGCGGTCCACGATGCCGGTGGACGAATTGCGATGCAGATTCTTCACGCAGGGCGCTACGGCTATTCGCCGGAATGCGTGGCACCGTCTCCGGTAAAGTCACCGATCTCGCCGTTTACCCCTATCGAACTCGATGAGGAAGGGATCGAAAAGCAGATATCGGACATCGTCGAATCGGCGCGGCGCGCCCAACAGGCCGGGTACGACGGCGTCGAGGTAATGGGATCCGAAGGCTATCTGCTGAACCAGTTTCTCGTGACCCGCACCAACAAGCGGACGGATCGCTGGGGCGGCTCTTTCGAAAATCGGATGCGATTGCCGGTCGATATCGTCCGTCGCGTGCGGCAGGCGACCGGGCCCGATTTCATGCTGATCTATCGCCTGAGCATGATTGATCTTGTGCCAGACGGCTCGAACTGGGCCGAGGTCACCAAACTGGCCAAGGCCGTGGAAGATGCCGGGGCCGGGCTTCTGAATTCGGGGATCGGATGGCATGAAGCCCGGATCCCGACGATTGCTGCAAGCGTGCCTCGCCGCGCATTTTCGTGGGTCACCAAGAAGCTCATGGGACAGGTCGGGATCCCGGTGATTGCGTCAAACCGGATTAACGCGCCCGAGGTGGCGGAGGCGATCCTGGCGGAAGGTGCCGCGGACCTGGTTTCGATGGCCCGGCCCTTTCTTGCGGATCCGGATTTCGTGAGAAAGGCGCGTGACGGAAGGTCGAGCGAGATCACGCCCTGCATTGCGTGCAATCAGGCATGCCTTGATTTTACCTTTGAATTGAAGATCGCGACATGTGTCGTCAATCCGCAGGCTGCGCACGAAACCGAATTGGTCTATTGCCCCGCAGGTCGGCCGAAGTCGATCGCGGTCGTGGGTGCAGGTCCGGCCGGTCTCTCTGCAGCGTTGGTGGCGGCAGAGCGGGGTCATGCTGTGACCATGTTTGAAAGGGCGGGCGAGATCGGCGGGCAGCTCGGCATGGCCTGCAGGGTTCCCGGGAAAGAGGAATTCCTGGGACTCGTCCGGTGGTATCGGGACATGCTGAAACTGAGAGGCGTGGTCGTGCACCTTGGCACTGAACCCGCTGCGGGAGAGTTGACGCGGTTCGACGAGGTTATCGTGGCCACGGGCGTTGTACCCAGGGTTCCGGACATTCCGGTCGAAGGCGGTTGCGTGGTGAACTATGCCGACATCCTGACAGGCAAAAAAGTGGCAGGAGAGCGGGTGGCAATCGTTGGAGCCGGCGGCATCGGCTTCGATGTTGCGGAATTCCTGACCGCGGAGAGGAGCGCAACCGTAGATCTCGACGCCTGGCTCGATGAATGGGGCGTGACGGATCCGGAAGTGCATCGGGCGGGCCTTGCCCCCGATGGGGCGAATCCGACGTACGGACGGCGGCAGGTTTCCCTGTTCCAGCGGAAAGACGAGCGGCCTGGCAAGCGGCTTGGTCGCACGACGGGATGGATTCATCGCACGTCGCTTCGGATGAAGGGCGTTCGGATGGAAGGTGGCGTTGCGTACCAGAAAGTCGACTCCGAAGGCCTGCACATCACGCGTCGGGACGGCGGGCGCGAGGTTGTTCCCGCCGATACCGTTGTGCTCTGCACCGGGCAGTTGAGCGACCGTGCCCTTGCCGATGCCATGGTGGCCGGCGGCGCGTCTCCGCATGTGATCGGAGGTGCCGACATGGCGTCCGGTCTGGATGCCAGACGGGCCATCGACCAAGGTGCGCGGCTGGCGGCCCGCCTTTAGGCCGATTCCGGACTTCAGCTGAGGAATTTGCACGCGTCTTCTTCTCCTGCTGGGAAGTGCGACCACGTGACCGAGGCTCCAATCCGACTCGCGGCGCCTCGGAAGGCAATTCTCATGAACTGCAGCCCGATGATCGTGAAGGAGGTGTCGTGATAGTCGGCATTGCTGTCGACCTGTTTGCGTGCGACCTCGAACAGGTCGGTTGGCGGAGAACGATTCGAACGGATCCCGGACACCGAAAAGCTCTCGATCCGGGACGTCCTAGATTGGCGGGATTAACGCCCGCGATATTCGTGACGTGAGATCGCGCGCCGAGCTTTCCCGTTGCGAGGCAGAAGCGCTGGCAAAGTCGGCTGCTTTGCCACGAGGCGGCACTTGGTGAAAACATCTGGACTTATCATCCATCTGATGTTTAGCTGCACCCATGAGTGAGTTGCTCTATTACGACCTGAAAGATGCAGCCGGCATCGTTCCCAGCCTGGCAACCCAGGTCTGCCGTGAACTCGGTCGTCGAATCGTCGCAGGCCACTTGCGCGAAGGCGAACTGATCGACGACGAGAACAGGCTTTGCGAGCGGTTCGGGGTCAGCAAGTCGGTGATCCGTGAAGCGGTGAAGCTGCTGGTTGGCAAGGGCATGCTGGAAGTGCGGCGCGGCCACGGTACCCGGGTGCGTCGGCGGGCAAGCTGGAACCTGCTCGACGACGACGTGCTGGCTTGGCACCAAGGAATTGAGCCAAGGTCGGATTTTCTGCGCCAGCTCATGGATGTTCGGCAGATGATCGAACCAAACGCGGCTGCTTGGGCCGCACGATCTGCGACAGAGGCTCAGATTGCCGCAATTCGCCAGGCACAGGCGAACATGGAAGGGGCCTTGTCCGTGCAGGACTTCGTGGTGGCAGATGCACAGTTTCACAGGGCAGTTCTCCGGGCGGCGAACAATGAAGTGCTGATGGCGATGGAGGGTGTCATCTTTTCCTCGCTGCTCAGCTCGATCCGCCTGACCAACGCGGATCCGCGCGACAACAAGCGTTCAGCGCCGCTGCACCGAAAGGTTCTCAATGCCATCGAAGATCACGATGCCGAAGCGGCGTCGGATGCGATGAAAGAGCACTTGGAGGACACGCGCGCGCGCCTCGCTGGCGCATTGTCCGCCAAGGACAACAAGGGAGGACATTGACAGCTGCGGGCTCGAATTTAGCGCACAACAACGAAACACGCGCCTGATTGGTGGTCAGGCTAGTGGCGGCGGCTTGAGACAAGCTGGTAACTGGGCTCGAGCCGCCGGATCGCCCTGAGAATGGGAGAGTGCCACCAGACAAACCGGCGCCGAAAGCGCCGAAACATCCAAGAGGAGGATATGATGATTCCCAAACTGAAGAAAGGCCTTTTGGCAGGAGCAATCGCGACATCCGCGCTGGCCACGGCAGGGGCCGCAACGGCTGCGGACATGGTGGCACTCTTGCTGCCGGAGAATGTGAACCCGCGCTGGGAGCAGCAGGACGCAGCTGCGTTTCTTTCAACCATGGCCGAGATCGCGCCTGACATAAAAGTTGAGGTGTTCAATGCAAACAACGACACCGCCACGCAGCAACGTCAGGCGGAGCAAGCCTTGACTCAAGGCGCGAAAGTGCTTGTGGTGATCCCCATTGACGGCGAAAGCTCGGCCATCATCGCCGACACTGCTGCCGAGGAAGGCGTGCCGACGATCGCCTACGACCGCATGATCAACTCAGCCAACACTACGTTCTGGGTTCAGGCCGATCTGGAGGGCATGGGCTACGATCAGGCGATGCATGTGATCGAGAACACAATGGACGGCGACACTCTGGTGCTTCTCAAGGGATCTCCCACCGATCCCAATGCCGCGGTAATTCACAATGGACAGCTTCGTGCACTTCAGTCGCTCTTCGATAGCGGAAAGCGGATCTTGGGTTACGAAAACTGGACTCCAGGCTGGGATCCGGCAATTGCGCGCCGCTCCATGGACCAGGCGCTGACTCAACTCAACAACAACGTCCAGGGCGTGGTGTCTTCCAATGACGGGAACGCAGGTGCAGCCATTGCCGCGATGGAAGAACAGGGCATGGCTGGCACCGTTCCGGTCTCGGGTCTCGACTGTACCGTGCAGGCACAGCAACTGATGCTTCTAGGAAAGCAGACGCAGTGTGGCTGGCGCCCGCTGGCCGACATGGCCGATGCCGCAGCAAGAGTAACGGTCCGCCTGGTGAACGGCGAAGATTTCTCGGATCTTGCGCCGCAGACCGTGGTCAATGGCGTTGGCGCCGAAGTGGCCTATGTCCCCGTCGGTTCATATTCGGCCGTGGGCGCGGAGGGCGTCGCCTATGTGATCGAAAACGATCCTTCGATCACCAAGGAAATGGTTTGCCAGGGCACAGCCGCGGCAACCGATTTCTGCAAGTAATCAGGGCCTTCGATGGGACCCGAGAGCAACAAGGTGGGGCAGTCTGCCCCACCGGCACATCTGAGCGTGCGTGGCATCCAGAAACGATTCGGGGGCGTTCATGCCTTGCGTGGAGTGGACTTTGAGGTCGCTCGCGGCGAGGTCATGGCGCTTGTTGGCGACAATGGAGCAGGAAAGTCAACGCTCATGAAGGTGCTCGCGGGAGCCTATGTTGCCGACGATGGACAATTTTTCCTCGATGGCACGAACGTCAGCATTGCCAGCCCGAACGATGCCGCCGATCTGGGCATTCAGATTGTCTACCAGGATCTTGCACTGTGCGAGAATCTCGATGTTGCCGCAAACCTGTCGCTCGGGTCGGAACCTGTGAAACCGGGCTGGACCATTCTGCCGCGCATTCTGCGTCCGCTGGATGACCTCGAGATGGAGGTCAAGGCAAAGGAGGCCTTCAACAAGCTTGAGGTTCGGACATTGCAATCGGTGCGGGCGAAGGTCGGCGGTCTTTCCGGCGGACAACGTCAGGCAATCGCAATAGCGCGTGCGGTCGGTGCGGACAGCACCGTCGTAATGCTCGACGAGCCCACCGCTGCACTTGGCGTGGCGCAGACCCGGCAGGTGCTGGAAGTGGTCAAGCGTCTGCGCGAGACGAACCACGCAGTCGTCTACATTTCGCACAATATGCGTGACATCTTCAATGTCGCTGACCGCATCTGCGTTCTTCGTCACGGCGGCAATGTCGCGACCTACCAGCGTTCCGAGACGACTCCCGACGAAATTGTGGTCGCGATGACACGCGGTCGTGCCAATGAGGCCAATGATGCAGCCTGACGGCAAGATTTCCGGGCTCGACCGCTTTCGGATAATGCGCGAAACTCGCATCGGATCATTCGCGCCCGTGCTGCTGGCATTGGCGGCGATCTGGGCCTGGTTCGGGCTGGCGCTTCCACTCTGGGACCTTGCGTCAGGCGAGGCCGACAGCTTCCGTGCGATCTTTCTGAGTCCGCGCAACATCTACAACCTGTTCATGCAGTCAGCGTTGATCGCCACGTTGGCTGTGGGAATTACAACCGTGCTCCTGCTGGGCGAAATCGACTTGTCCGCAGCGGCAACCGCGGGGGTGTGCGCAGCGCTATTGGGCGTATTGGTGCTGGCCGGCATACCCGGATGGCTTGCTTGCTTGATCGTGATGGCCATTGGCATCGTGATGGGGGCAGCGCAGGGCGTGCTTGTCGCCTATGTCGGCATTCCTTCCTTCGTCGTCACCCTAGCCGGTCTCCTAGGCTATCAGGGCTTGATGCAGAAGATCCTGCCGACGGGAAACCTGAACGTTGGCGACCCGTTCGTCCGAGGTTTCACGCGCGTGCTGATTCCGGATACCTGGGGGCTGGCGCTCGGGATGCTCTGCATCTTGCTCTTTGCCTATGCGAGTCTGCAAAGGCAGGCACGGCGACGCGCACTGGGGCTGGAAGTTGACCCATCGCCTGCCCTCTGGGGACAGGTGCTGGCCTTTGGCACAATCGTGATTGCCGTGATCGTGACGCTCAATGCCTATCGCTCCTTGCCACTCTTGCTGGTCCTGCTCGTCGGCATCACCTCGCTTCTGGGCTGGATCACAACGTCCACTCCATTCGGGCGCTCGCTCTTCGCCGTCGGCGGCAACGCCGAAAGCGCGCGTCGCGCTGGCTTCAATGTCAATCGGATCCGCGTGGCGGCATTTGGGATTGTCGGACTGATGGCGGCTATCGGCGGCATCTTTGGGGCATCTCGATTTGGATCGGTGTCTTACACGGCCTTTGCGGGCGGCTCGCTTCTGCTGGAAGCCATCGGTGCAGCCGTCATTGGCGGGACCTCGCTTTTTGGCGGGCGCGGTTCGGTATGGAACGCAATCCTCGGTGCACTTTTGATCGGATCACTCGGCAACGGGCTAGATCTGACCGGCGCAAGTGCTGCTGACAAGCTCATGGTTTCAGGGGCGATCCTGATCCTGGCCGTGGCCATCGACGCATTGTCGAGAAGAGACGGCAGCGTGGGTCAGTAGGAATTCGAAATGGTCGACTTCTCCATGCCGCCAAAGGAGCGCCGCTTGCTTGCCTCGATCCTCGACCAACTGGTTCCGGGCAGCCGCGAACGGAACATTCCAGGTGCCGGCGAGATTGGTGTTGCCGACTATCTGGCACACGTGGCCGCACGCAGGCCCGGTTTCGAGGCTGCGCTAAGGCGGCTGCTGGCCCGGGCGTCAGGACTGGCGGACGGTATCGACGCCGACGCCATTCGCCAGCTCGAGCAAACCATGCCGATAGAATTCGCAGAGCTTCTGTCCGAAACCTACAAGGGATATTACAGCCGCCCGGACATGCGCGCCAAAGTCGGTGTCGGTGCGCACCCGGTACATCCTTCGGGCTATGAAGTTGCCCAGGAAAGCGCTGAATTCATGGACAGTCTCATCGAACCTGTCCGGGCCCGCGGGCCGTTCTACCGTGATCCGGGCGTTGCCGGGGGTGATTGAGATGGCGAGTGACCCGGTTGACGTGCTGATCGTGGGCGCCGGCGCTTCGGGTGCGGCAATCGCCTGGTCGCTGCTGGAGACGCGGATGCGAATCCTGTGCCTGGAACAGGGTGATCACCTGTCGGACAGAGACTTTCCTTCGCGACGTGATGATTACGAACTGGCGCGATATTCCGAATTTTCCTGCGACCCGAATGTGCGAAATTTGAAACAGGATTATCCCATTAACTCGGAAGACAGCTGCATCACTCCGGTGAACTGGAATGGCGTGGGCGGTTCCACGATCAACTTCTTGGGCCACTGGCCGCGGATGAAGCCCTCGGATTTTCGGACAAGATCCCTGGACGGTGTGGGCGAGGATTGGCCGTTGGACTATCACACCCTGGCCCCGTTCTATGACATGAACGACGCCAATATCGGCGTGTCGGGTCTGGGTGGCAATCCGGCGTACCCCGGCTACACGCCGCCGCTGCCGCCGATTCCAATAGGCAAGCTGGGACAGACACTTGCCATGGGGTTCAACAGGCTCGGCTGGCATTGGTGGCCGTCGGATGTCGCGATTCTCAGCCGGGATCACGACGGGCGGCAGCGTTGCGTCAATGCTGGCACATGTGATCTGGGTTGCGCCGCCGGGGCCAAGGGCGGAACAAATTTCACCTACTGGCCGTTGCTCGAGAACGCTGGCGTCGAATTGCGAACCAACGCGCGGGTACGGGAAATTCTCGTGGACGGGAACACTGGCCTTGCAAAGGGCGTACTCTACCACGAGTCCGACGGACGGGTGCATGAGCAGAAGGCCGAAATGGTGATCATGGCCTGCAATGGCGTGGGAACGCCGCGCATGCTGCTGCATTCAACCTCAAGTCTCTTTCCCGATGGTCTCGCCAATCGCTCAGGACTGGTCGGAAAGAACCTGATGTTTCACCCGTTGACCGGCGTTGCCGGTGTCTTCGACGAGCTGATGAAGGGGCACGAGGGGCCGATGGCATGCTCGATACTTAGTCAGGAATTCTACGAGTCCGATCCCTCGCGAGGATTTGTCCGCGGCTATGGCTTGCATTCTGGCCGCTCCACAACGCCCATGACCTATGCACTCGGAGGATTTGGAATCGACAATCCGATCCCTTGGGGCACCGCGCACCGCGAGATCATGGACAATGTCTATCCCTATCTTGCCGGACTGACCGTGGTCACGGAGGATCTTCCTGAAGAGCACAACTGTGTCACTCTTGATCCGGAGCTGACGGACGACGATGGAATTCCCGCGCCTAGGATCAGCTACCGCCTGAGCGAGAACACCCGCGCCATGCTCAAGCACGGTGAGGACCGCGCCAAAGAGGCACTTCTGGCAGCAGGGGCTAGGAGGATTCTCCCAAATGACAGCGACAAGGTCTGGTGGCGCGCCGGATGGCATCAAATGGGTACCTGCCGGATGGGAAACGATCCCGAAAGCTCGGTCGTCGATGGATGGGGAAGGTCCCATGACGTGAAGAACCTTTTCATCGTCGATGGGTCCATCTTCGTGACGTCGGGTGCGGTCAACCCGACCGCGACGATTCAGGCGCTGGCTCTCTACATTGGTGACCGGATCAAGGCCAATATCGCAAATCTCTTCGACTGAGGTGAATCATGGACTTCCCAACCAGAACGCATTTCACTGGCGGGGTCTCAGACGGTCCGGAACATCTAGGGACCAAGAACTCGGGCACGGAAAGACCCTGCGACACCGTCCAGGTCGCCTTCATGGAGGATGCAGACCGTGCGTGGCGGACGGACAAGGAATCCTTCCCCGCCGAGACCGCAATGCCGGAACATCCCGACCTTGCGGTCACGAGACGACTGTTCGCCGCGCCCTGCACTAATCAGCGCGAAGGGGCGAGTGCATGAAAATCACCCGTGTAACCAGCCACGTTCTGCAATATGAGCTGCCAGAAGAACTTGGTTATTCCCAACAATTCTACGCGCGTCGCACCGCCAATTTGGTCGAAGTCGAAACCGACGAGGGCGTCACCGGCTGGGGCGAGTGTTTCGGCCCGGGCAACGTGGCGCTCGCAAACAAGGGAATCGTCGAGAAGGTCATTCAGCCCATGGTGATCGGTGATGACCCGATGGACCGGGACGTGACATGGCACAAGGTCTATAACCTCTTGCGCGATCATGGACAGAAAGGCATGCCGCTTCAGGCGCTTTCCGGGGTCGATATCGCGCTTTGGGACATTGCTGGCAAGGTTGCCGGACTGCCGCTTCACAAGCTGATCGGGGGCGCGCATCGAACCCGCATTCCCGCCTACGGCTACGGCATGATGCTCAAGCACGAGAGCTTGGAGGATCACATTGCACGGTTTGGCGATGAAGCAGCCGGAATCCTCGGCATGGGATTCCGCTCCGTCAAGATGAAGGTCGGGCTGGGTCCGAAGGCAGACGTGAAGCTGTGCGAAGCAGTCGCTGCGGCCGTCGCCGGCAAGGGCCGCTTCATGGTCGACGCAAACCACTGCTACACCACGTCAGACGCATTCCATGTGGGACGCGCGCTGGAAGAACTCGGCGCATATTGGTTTGAAGAGCCGGTCGCGCCCGAAGATCTCGACGGCTACCGGGAACTGCGCACAGGACTCAAGGTCAACATCTCGGGTGGCGAGGCCGAGTTCAACCGATGGGGCTGGCGGCAGATCCTCGAGAATCGCGGGCTTGACATTGCTCAGCCCGAGGTCTGCGCATTGGGAGGAATTAGCGAATATCTGCGCGTTCTGGCACTCGCGCATGCCCACTTTACGCCGGTCGTCAATCATGTCTGGGGTTCGGCCATCGCTGTGGCTACGAACTTGCAGTTGCTTGCCGCCATGCCCGCCATGCCTGGCGGGCTGAATGCGTGTGAACCGATGCTGGAATTCGACACGACCCACAACGCGTTTCGGGACGAATTGCTGTCCGAGCCGTTGAACATCCAGGGTCAGGTCAAGTCAGAAAACGGCTATGTGACCGTGCCCGACCGTCCTGGACTTGGAGTGGAGCCTGACGCGGAGTTCATTCGCCACTATGAACTCGACTGCTGAGCCCGCAAGTGCTAGAGGCTCGGCCGCCGTGAGCCGGGAAACCGTTTTGGGGCGCGTGCGACGGTGTGATCCCATGGCCTGACAGTTTGAACGCCCGGACGTGATGCTCCGAGCCGCGACGGCAGCGCATGCAAGTCTGGCGGCAAAGGCAAGGCTTGCTTCGTCGGACGCACCACAAGACCCCGTCAGGGCCAGGAGCGGTCACTGCGTGATGACACCGCAGGCGATGCGGGGGCCGGCTGCGCCTGCCGGGTCGGACACATAGTCATCCGGCCCTTCGTGGATCACGATCGCCGCGCCATCGGCGTCGAACAACGTGGCATCCAGCTTGAGCAGCGTGTTCAGCACCTCTATCTCCAACGCCCCAGAGTCCGGCACATGGATGTTGGGCATGTCGCCCGCGTGCATTCCCTCGGCGCTGTCGAATCCGTGCTTCTTCCCACCCGGATTGAAATGCCCGCCGGAGGACGCGAAGGGCGGTTCGCAGATGCCCACATCATGGACGTGGAAGGCATGGGCCCCAGCCGGCAGATTCTCAAGCATCGCGTGCAGGAGCGTGCCGTGCGGGGTGGCGCGCAGCGTGACCGAGCCCACGGAGTCCCCGTTCGCGTCCACCATCGCAGCCGACGCCGTCTCGGTCGCGTTGGCCGCAGTTGCTGCGACGAACAGCGCTGCGACGGCCAGGAGCGCCGGTCTCGTCACCGGCATGTGGATATTCAGCATGGCGATTTCCTCCATCAATGCGTGTTCGATGAATAGCATACCGTTACGGGAAGCGTCACGTGGAGTTTGGCGGTCGGGCAAGCCACGAGTCGCTTTCGCCTCGCGACATCGCCGAATCGCGTCGCGCGACATTTGCGCCCATGCAAGCCGGGGCGAACGCGATGATGATGCGGTCAGAACACCCGCTGACGCCGGCCCTTGCCGTTCACAGTGGGCGAAGCTTCCGCATGGCAGGGTCATTCCACGGCGATCAGGACCGCTTCCACGCGACGGTTCGCAGTACGCCCAGCCTCGGTCAGGTTCGATTCGATCGGCGACAGGTATCCGGCACCCGCCGCACCGAGTCGGCCAGGGTCGATGCCGAACGCCTCGATCAGCCGACCCGCCACGGCCTCTGCCCTCTTGCGCGAAAGAGTGGTGTTCGTCTCAAGCGAGCCCTTTGCGTCCGTATGCCCCACCAGAACGATGCGGGCCGACGGATTGTCCAGCAGCCAGGCCGCGAGTTCCGCCAGCACAGGATACGGCCCGTTGCCCAAGTCGGCGGATCCCGAGCCGAATTCAAGCGCATCAAGCACGACGTGACCTCGTTTCAGCAAGGATGCAGCCAAGTTGCCGGGCCTTTGTGTGACGTGGTCCAAGTCCTCTTCCGCCTTCGGCGCCACGCTTTCCGCCTCCCGTTCCACCTCGGGAAAGCGCGCGCTGGAAACTTCCGTGATGTGAATGTTGCCTGCGGTGTTTGTCGGCGATGCGACGAGCGCGACGGAATGAGGCTCTTTCGATAGATGCCGCATCATTACGTAGCGATAGTTCCCGAGATCGACATACATGTCCGGCTCGCCGATCAGGTCGAGCTGAAAGCGGAAATCAAAACCGCCGCACTCTGCGTTCGCGCAGGAGAAGACCTGGACATATCCCGCCTCTTCCAACTTGTCGCGAAGCGGCGCGATGAGCTGGAGAGTCGTCCATTGCGCATCGGGCAACTTAAGCACCGTCTTTCGGACCGCGCCCTCGGTGCCCGGGACGACGGCGCCTGGCGACCAAGGAGCCTCGGGCAGGCGGACACTTGCGGCGTCGCTCGTTTCGACGGCAACGGTCACTGCATTGGGAAGCGCAATCTCCAGCGCTGACGTCGGTGTCGCAATGAAAAGGCATATGGCGAGCGCAAGTCTCACGAAGCCGTCCTGATGTCATGATTGCTGCTTGGTTGCCAAGGCACTGCCAGTTCTGTGCTCCCGCAGCAAGATTTCGTGATGCCGGCATTGCAAGCGACTGAATGGACCAGCCGGTGGGCGGTGTTTGTCGATGCTTGTTCGATCATGACGTGCGCGGACGTCTCGCCCGGCGGCGTTCGCGGCGCGACCGGCATCAGCGACTCGGCGTGCGGGCGCGCAGCATCGACAATCGTCTCGAAGACGCCGGACATGACGGGAGTTTCGCCGGCATACATGGGAGGGACAACTACCGTCTCTGCGGCAGGCCACGTCGCTGCAGGAAAAGTGGCGGGTGCAGGCCAAGTGTCGCTTCGGCTGCAGCGCCTCATTTGCTGCGTGCCTTTGGAAAGGGAAGCTGGCGCAGCTGCGCCCTCACGCGGGGCATTCGGACTTCCTGACGCAGGTACGGTCACGACGCGTCGTCTCCGAACGCGGCACGCAATCGCTTCGCCGCATGGCTGATCTGTTGGGGGTCTGTGCCCCGGATCACGATATTCGCACCGTATTCGCCATTCTGCCGGAAGGGGTAGGATCCAAAACTCAGGTGCGCGAATTCCTCTGCGAGCTCGTTCAAGCGGGCGGCGATGTCGCCTTCAGCCCGATCAATCCGTATGCTCTTGGAAAGCACGGGGTCGCCACCCGAAATCGTGGGCAGAATGCTTGCGACCATTGCTTCGAAGATTGCCGGAATTCCTGCCAGGACATGGACATTTCCAATCGTGAACCCCGGTGCTGCGGAGATCGGGTTCTTGATCAGCGTGGCGCCGTCCGGGATCCGTGCCATGCGCAGCCTGGCCGCGTTCATTTCGATGCCCTGCCGATCATAGTGCGACTGAAGAATCGCGCGCGCGTCCGGGCGGACATCGATGGATGCGCCCATGGCTTCGGAGACGCAGTCGGCCGTTATGTCGTCATGCGTCGGCCCGATGCCGCCCGAAGTGAAAAGGTGGTCGTGTTTCGGTGCAAGCGCCCTGACTCCCTCCACTATTGCCGTGCGGTCATCGGCAACCATGCGCACTTCCGCGAGATTGATCCCGGCCTCGGTCAGCCGGCCGGCGAGGTGGTGCATGTTGGAGTCACGGGTGCGTCCGGATAGTATCTCGTCGCCGATCACCAGCATGGCGGCGGTTGGGTTGGCCATGGAGTCTGTCCTTGTCCCTCTCCCTATGCCGGTATAGGGCCCGAGGCATGCGCTTTCAAACGCCTTTGGTGCCGGGTCGCCTGATCCGCCGCTACAAACGGTTTCTTGCAGACGTGGAACTGGAGAAGGACGGACGCACCGTGGTCGCCCATTGCCCCAATCCGGGGTCGATGCTGGGGCTTGCCGAGGAAGGCATGCGTGTCTGGCTTGAGCCAAATGACGATTCGAAGAAGAAGCTGAAATTTGGCTGGCGTCTGGTCGAATTGCGGGATGGCCATCTTGCGGGAATCGATACTTTGGTGCCGAACCGGATCGTTGCCGAGGCGCTGGCTGCGGGACATGTCCAAGGCCTTGCCGGATACGGCAACGTGCGGCGCGAGGTGCCTTACGGCGCCAACAGCCGCGTTGACTTTTTCCTCAGGGAGCCCGGATTGCCCGATGCCTACGTGGAGGTGAAGAACGTGCATTTGAACCGCACCGGAGACCTGGCTGAGTTTCCGGATTGCGTGACTGAACGAGGTGCCAAGCATCTGGCCGAACTTTCGGCCATGGTGGCGGAAGGGTTCCGGGCGGTGATGCTCTATGTCGTGCAGCGGACGGATTGTGCCGGGTTTGTCTTGGCTCGTGATCTGGATCCTGACTACGGTGCGGCGTTCGACCGGGCCTGCGCGGCAGGCGTGGAGGCGATGTGCCACGGAACAAGGATCACGCGGGACGGAGTCGAATTCGCTTCCGAACTGCCGATTCTTGAACAGGTCGCGGTCCGCAGATGACTGGCGGTTTCCTTCGGAAGGCACTATATGGCGGGCGAGAAGAGGAAGGATGTCCCGTGTACGACGACAGCAAGGGCCGTCTGACCAAGGACGGCATCCGCATTCATGAATCCGGGGATTTTGCCGGCATGCACCGTGCCGGCGCGCTCGCCGCGCGCATCCTCGACGAGATCGCACCGCTGGTGGAGCCGGGCATGGCCACCGGTGAAATCGACAGGACGATAATGCGGATGATCGACGAGGCGGGCGCCACGTCGGCCACAATCGGTTACAAGGGCTACCAGCACGCCAGCTGCATCAGCGTCAATCACGTCGTCTGCCACGGGATCCCCGGGAAGAAGCGGCTCAAGGACAAGGACATCCTGAACGTGGACGTGACCGTGATCGTCGACGGCTGGCATGGCGACACGAGCCGGATGTACGTTGCGGGCGGGCTTTCCCGAAAGGCGGAGCGTCTGATCCATGTGACCCATGACGCGCTCATGAAGGGCATCGAGGCAATCAGGCCCGGCAACACGTTCGGCGATGTCGGGCATGCCATTCAGGCCTATGTGGAGGCGCACCAGATGAGCGTGGTGCAGGGCTTTTGCGGCCACGGTCTCGGGCGCCTGTTCCATGCCCCGCCCAACGTTCTGCATTTCGGGCGACCGGGAACGGGCGCGGTGCTGGAGCCGGGCATGTTCTTCACCGTCGAACCGATGGTGAATCTGGGCAGGCCCGAAACCAAGATTCTGGCAGACGACTGGACGGCCGTCACACGCGACAAGTCGCTCTCCGCGCAGTTCGAGCATTCGGTCGGCGTAACCGATGACGGCTGCGACATCTTCACGTTGTCTCCCGCAGGCAAGTTTCACCCGACCTGGCTCTGAGGACCCGGCTACCCCAGCTCGGTCAGGCGCGACAAGACGAAGGGCCGTGAGTTTCCCTGCCGCAACCGAACGCCACAGCGTCACATTCTCCGCATCCAGGCACCGTGCGTACCTCGCCGGAATGACGTGCTCGCGGCGATTGCCGGAACCGGGTGCGAACTTGCCGAATTCATCAAGTGCCGCAAGCGACCTCGAACGTCGAAGCTGCCGGGACGGATCGGCTTTGCGAAATGGAATGCATGGACAGGTTCGCTGAAGAAGTTGCGCCAAGGTCGAACAGGATCCAGCAGCACTGGAACCAAGTTTCAAAGCGACGCACCGCCCATGCGACCCCATCTTTCGTGTTGCGAAAAGCTGGCAATTTTGTCTCTTGGTCACCAGGAGGAATCTGCAATGCAGCACCTGCTTGATCTTGAGACATATCCCATCGACCGTCCCGGCACAGATGAATGCAATGCCTTGGTCGAGCGATGCCGG
This sequence comes from Silicimonas sp., assembly GCA_022824315.1. Taxonomy (GTDB): domain Bacteria; phylum Pseudomonadota; class Alphaproteobacteria; order Rhodobacterales; family Rhodobacteraceae; genus JAJEFO01. Next base: position 21,573 of record JAJEAC010000074.1, on the reverse strand, counting down.
ATCGATCTGGCCGCACATGGCATGTACAGCCTGGATGGGTTTGTGAAGCCGGAGGTCGCGCAGGCGGCTGCCGATGACCTCAAGTCGACCATGGCCAGCGATGGCTTTACCCACAGCCGGAAGCACAACATTTATTTCAAGAAGGAGCTGCCGGACCTGGCTCCGGATCATCCGGCATTGACACAGTTTCAGACCATCAATCACACGCTGTGCGCCGATCAACTGGGGGTCAACCCCGTCGCCGAGATCTACGCTTGGCCGCCGCTGGTGAGTTTTTTGGCGGTGACAATGGGCAAGCGGGCGCTCTTTGCCATGGATGACCCGCTCGCGCGGATCAATGTCATGGCATATTACGAGGGCGAAACGCTGAACTGGCACTTTGATCGCTCCGAGTTCACCACGACGCTGCTTTTGCAGGCGCCAGAAGCGGGTGGGGACTTCGAGTATCGCACCGATCTGCGCACGGCGGACAATCCCAACTACGACGGCGTTGCCAGGCTGTTGCGGAACGAGGATCCGGATCTGCAGGTAGTCACGCCGACACCTGGCACCCTGAACGTCTTTCGTGGCATCAACACCCCGCATCGCGTGACCAAGATCCGCGGAGACCGGGAGCGGATGATTGCCGTGTTCTCCTATTACGACAAGCCCGGCGTCACCTTTTCGGAAGAAGAGCGGATCGGGTTTTATGGCCGCTCAGCGTGACGCTGGCCTGCCTTTCATCGGCTTGCAGAGGAGTCCCCTCCGAAATGATCGAAATGCCGCCACCTTTCAGAGACGAGCGCAAGCTGACTTACTTGAACAGCGAGGGTGCGGACAGGCCGCTGATCAGCCCCGTCGCACCGGATGTGCTGGACCGGGCCCGCGCCTACCGCCTGGGCCGGTTTCGCGAGGTGATGGCGCAGGCCGATGTTGCGGCGCTGTTGCTGTACGATCCGATCAACATTCGCTACGCCTTTGACAGTTCGAACATGCAGGTTTGGACCGCGCACAACCCGATGCGCTACGCGCTTATCCTGACGGATGGCCCGGCGGTCATGTTCGAGCTCAAGGGTTCCAAGCACCTCAATGACGGCCTGCCGGGCATCGACGAGCTGCGGAACTCCACGTCGTGGATGTTCATGGCCAAGGGCGACAAGTCGCCGGTGCACGTGGCACGTTGGGCGGACGAGATCGCGGAGTTGCTGCAGGCGCATGGCGGCGGCAACAGGCGCATCGCCATCGACAAGCTGGACGGCGCGCCTCTGCTGGCTCTTCAGGCGCGTCAGCTGGAATATGTCGAAGGCACGAGGCTGACCGAAATGGCGCGAGCGATCAAGTCGGCAGACGAAATCAAGCTGATGCGCTGGACCATTCGTGTCTGCGAGGCGGGCATGGCGCGGATTTATGGCCACTCGCTCCCCGGGGTGACGGAACGCGAGCTTTGGGCGCATCTGCACTTCGAGAACGCCCGCTCGGGCGGGGATTGGCTTGAAACCAAGCTTTTGACTTGCGGGCCCAACACCAACCCCTGGTACAAGGAATGTTCGGACCGCTTGTGCCAGGCCGGCGAAATGATCTCGTTCGATACGGACATGATCGGACCCTATGGCTATTGCGCGGACCTGTCGCGCAGCTGGACGTGTGGTTACTCCCCGATGACGGATCGGCAAAAGCGGCTCTATTCCACTGCGCTGAGCCAGATCGATCACAATCTGGAGCTGCTGCAACCGGGCCTGTCGTTTGAAGAGTTCAACGCCAAGAGCTGGCGCATACCGGCGCGGCATGTCGATTATCGCTACTCGCTGGCCTTGCACGGTGTCGGCATGGCTGACGAATGGCCCGTGGTGCCGTTGCATGTGGATTTCGACGAAGGGGCCATGTCGGGGCAGTTCGAACCGGGCCATGTCGTCTGCGTCGAAAGCCTGATCGGCGAGGAAGGGTCAGAGAGCGTCAAGCTCGAAACCCAGGTTCTGATCACGGACAACGGGGCCAAACGGTTGGACAGCTTCCCTTGGGAAGAGGTTTGACCGCCATGCAAGATCGGGAATTTACGGCCAGCTTGCCGTGCAAGCCCCCCGGGAACCGACGTCTCGGCCGCGCATGATCTCAGGGGGTCGCATGCCACGCGGCGTTCAAATGCAACGGCCTATCGAACGCGTCGCAAGGCCTGTCCGGCCGGGGACAGTCACGCGCTCAGAATCCCGGGCAAATTCAATCCCTGCTCGCGCGCGCATTCCAGAGCAATTTCATATCCTGCATCCGCGTGTCGCATGACTCCTGTGGCAGGATCGTTCCAAAGGACGTTTGCGATGCGGCGGTCGGCATCCCCCGTGCCGTCGCAGCAGATGACCATGCCGGCATGCTGGCTGAAGCCCATGCCAACCCCGCCGCCGTGATGCAGCGACACCCAGGTGGCACCGCTTGCGACGTTCAGCATTGCGTTCAACAAGGGCCAGTCGGACACGGCATCCGAGCCGTCTTTCATTGATTCGGTTTCGCGGTTGGGAGACGCGACCGAACCGCTGTCCAGATGATCACGGCCAATGACGACCGGGGCCGACAACTCGCCGGATCGCACCATTTCGTTGAAGGCAAGCCCGAGCTTGTGCCGCTGACCCAAGCCCACCCAGCAAATCCGCGCCGGCAACCCCTGGAAGGAGATGCGCTCACGGGCCATGTCGAGCCAGTTGTGCAAGTGCGGGTCCTCGATCAGCTCTTTCACCTTGGCATCGGTCCTGAAGATGTCTTCGGGATCGCCCGACAACGCACACCAGCGAAACGGGCCGACGCCCCGGCAGAAGAGCGGGCGAATGTAGGCGGGCACGAATCCGGGGAATGCAAAGGCGTTTTCCAGGCCCTCTTCCCGGGCCACTTGTCGGATGTTGTTGCCGTAGTCCAGTGTCGGCACACCCCGGTTCCAGAAGTCCACCATCGCGGCGACATGCACCTTCATCGAGGCACGGGCGGCTTTCTCCACCGCCTTCGGGTCGCTTTCCTGCCGTGCACGCCAATCCGCCACCTTCCACCCTTGCGGCAAGTAACCATGGATCGGATCGTGGGCGGAGGTCTGGTCGGTTACGATGTCGGGCCGAACCCCGCGATTGGCCAATTCGGGGACTGCATCCGCCGCGTTGCCGATCAGCGCCACGGACTTTGCTTCACCTGCGCCTGTCCAGCGTTCGATCATCTTCAACGCCTCGTCGAGCGAATGGGTCTTCTCGTCGACATATCGGGTGCGCAGGCGGAAATCGGCGCGGGTCTCGTCGCATTCGACGGCAAGGCAACATGCCCCGGCCATCACCGCCGCCAGGGGCTGCGCGCCGCCCATGCCGCCCAGACCGCTGGTCAGGATCCAGCGGCCGTTCAGGGTGCCGCCATAGTGCTGACGGCCCGCCTCCATGAATGTCTCGTAGGTGCCCTGCACGATGCCTTGGGTACCAATGTAGATCCAGGATCCGGCCGTCATCTGGCCGTACATGGCCAGCCCCTTTTTGTCGAGGTCGTTGAAATGGTTCCAGTTGGCCCAGTTGGGGACGAGGTTCGAATTGGCGATCAGGACGCGCGGCGCGTCCTTGTGGGTGCTGAAGATTCCGACCGGCTTGCCGGATTGCACGAGCAGGGTCTCCGTGTCCTCCAACCCTTGAAGTGCCGCGACAATCGCGTCGAAATCGGCCCATGTGCGCGCAGCTCGGCCGATACCGCCATAGACCACCAGCTCATGGGGGTTTTCGGCCACGTCCGGGTGCAGGTTGTTCATCAGCATCCGCATCGGTGCCTCGGTCAGCCAGCTCTTCGCGGTGATCTCGGAACCCGTGGGGGGAAAGACGTCGCGGATGTTGTGACGTGGGTCGGTCATTGATCGGTTCCTAGGCTGAGGGCCATGTCGGCCAAGGTTGTCAGGACGGTCTTCAAGCAGGATCGCAATCGATCGGCCTTTCCGATGTCGTAGGTCCACGGCGGAGCCTCGTCTTTCAGGTAGGTCGATTGCGCCAGTTCCATCTGGATCGCGTGGCAGCCCGCATCCGGGCGACCATAGTGCCGCGTGGTCCAGCCGCCCTTGAATCGCCCGTTCAAAATCGTGCTGTAGCCGGGCGTGTCCTCGCAAATCCTCGAGACCGCGTCTTGCAGCATCGGCGCACAGGTGGCGCCCAGATTGGTGCCAATATTGAAATCAGGCAGCGTGTCGTCAAAGAGGAACGGGATCCGGGACCGGATCGAGTGGCAATCGTAGAGGATCGCCGCTCCATGCAATTTCCGTACGCGATCCAGTTCGGACTGCAGCGCTTCGTGATAGGGAGTGTGACAGCTTGCGCGACGGGCTGCGACTTCGGTCGCTGTCGGTGGGGCATCCCAGATGCCAAGCCCATCGAAATCCGTCAGTGGAACAAGTGCCGTGGTGTTCCGGCCTGGGTACAGGCTCATCCCCGACGGATCGCGGTTGGCGTCAATGACATAGCGGTGAAAGGTTGCCCGAACGGTGGTCACGCCGGGCAACAGATCGGCATAGAGCCGATCGATATGCCAGTCTGTATCCGCCAAGGCACGTCCTCGCTCGTTAAGGCGCGCCCTGATCTCGTCTGGCACGTGGATTCCCGCATGGGGAAACCCCAGTACAACGGGGCTGGTGCCAGACACGACCTCAACAGGCGTCATTCCAGCGACCCCTGCACGTAGGCGGGCAGGTCCACGGCATCGGTCAGTGACCCGCTCGCGACGAGCCGGGCAGCGGATTCCAGGGATGGGGCCATGTACCGGTCTTCGGTCACGGCCGGCACCCTGGCGCGCAGCGATTGCAGGACTTGCGCCAGCGCGGCGCTTGTCTTCAGCGGGGCGCGGAACTCGATTCCCTGCGCGGCGCACATGGCCTCAACGCCGAGGATCACGTTCAGGTTGGCGTTCATCCGTTCAAGCCGCCGCGCCCCATGGGCGGCCATGCTGACGTGATCCTCCTGGTTCGCAGAGGTCGGCGTACTGTCGGTGGTGCACGGATTGGCGAGGTGCTTGTTTTCGCTCATCAAGGCCGCCGTTGCCACTTCGGCAATCATCAGGCCGGAATTCAGGCCTGGATCCGGCGTCAAGAAAGGCGGCAAGTCAAAGGACAGCGTAGGATCGACCATCAAGGCGACGCGCCGCTGGGCGATCGCGCCGATCTCCGAAACCGCAAGCGCGATCTGATCGGCAGCAAAGCCGACCGGTTCGGCATGGAAGTTCCCGCCCGAGACGATCGCGCCGTCCTCGACAAGGACAAGCGGATTGTCGGTGACGGCATTGGCTTCGATTTCAAGAGTGCGTCCTGCGGCATGGAGCAAGTCCATGGCCGCACCCGTGACTTGCGGCTGGCAGCGGATGCAATAGGGATCCTGCACCCTTGTGTCGCCGACGCGATGGCTTTCGCGGATCTCGGATCCTTGCATCAGGCTGCGCTGCGCTTCGGCCACTGCAATTTGTCCGGCATGTCCGCGCAGGGCGTGGATCGCCGGGTGCAAGGGTGCGGTTGAGCCCATGATCGCGTCGGTCGACAATGCACCGGTCACAACGGCCGTCGCGGCATTCTGCCAGGCACCCCACAGGCCCGCCAAGGCACAGGCGGTCGAAAACTGGGTGCCGTTGATCAGAGCCAGACCTTCTTTCGCACCAAGAACGATCGGGGTCAGACCTGCCTTCTCGAATGCATCGCGGGCGGGCATCCGGGCATCGTCCAGGACAGCTTCGCCTTCGCCAATCATCGCCGCGGCCATATGGGCGAGAGGTGCCAGGTCGCCGGACGCACCGACCGATCCCTGAACCGGAATGACGGGCGTCACGCCCGCATCAAGCATGCCCTCGATCAGGGATACGGTTGACAGCGCCACTCCCGACGCCCCGCGCCCGAGCGACAGGAGCTTCAGCACCATCATCAGACGGGTCGTCGCCACATCCAGGGACTCTCCGACGCCACAGCAGTGCGACAGGACCAGGTTCCGCTGAAGACTGCTCGTGTCTTCTGCCGCGATCTTGACGCTCGCGAGCTTCCCGAAGCCCGTGTTGACTCCGTAGACGGGGTCGCTGCCGGCGGCGGCTTGCGCGACCATTCTTGCCGCGGCCTCGATTGCGGGACAGGCAGACGAGTTCAGCCGAACCGAGCGCTGCGCGGCCCAGATGTCGTTCAACTGGGCAAGAGTTGCTGCACCCGGGTCCAGAACGACCGTCATTGCTTTCCCGCAAAGATGCGCGCGTGCAGGGGATTGAACCCGATGCGATAGGCCAGCTCCGCCGGGTGTGCGATGTTCCAAACGCACAGATCGGCGCGCATTCCCGAGACAATCCTTCCCCGGTCCTCCACGCCCAGCGCCTTGGCGGCATGTGCAGTCATGCCCAAAAGCGCCTCAAGCGGCGTCATCCGGAATAGCGTGCTGCCCATGTTCAAGGCCAGAAGCGGCGACGTCATGGGTGACGAACCCGGGTTGCAGTCCGTTGCCAAGGCCATCCGCACATGGTGATCTCGGAACGCCTTGATCGGCGGCACTTGCGTTTCGTGCAGCGTGTAGAATGCACCGGGCAACAGCACCGCAACCGTGCCGGATGCGGCCAGGGACTCGGCGTCGCCCTCGTTGGCGTACTCTAGATGATCCGCGCTCAGCGCACGGTGTCGCGCTGCAAGTCGCGCGCCTCCGATGTTCGACAGCTGTTCGGCATGCAGCTTGACAGGCAAGCCCAGTTCCGCCGCGACGTCAAACACGCGCGCCATCTGCGCGGTGTCAAAGGCGATTCCCTCGCAGAATCCGTCCACCGCATCGACGAGGCCTTCTGCGTGAGCCGCCCGCAGGGCGGGGATGCAAACGTCGTCAATGTAGGCGTCAGGATTGCCTTGATATTCGGGAGGGGTTGCATGGGCACCGAGATAGCTGGTGCACACATCCACCGGACGCGCATTGGCGATGGCTCGCGCCACGCGCAGCATCTTGGGTTCGCTGTCCAGGTCCAGCCCGTAACCGGACTTTACCTCGATCAGCGTGACGCCTTCCGCGATCATCGCGTCGACGCGGGTCAGCGCATCCGCAAGCAGCGCTTCTTCGCTCGCGTCCCGGGTCGCTGCCACGGTCGAGACGATCCCTCCGCCGGCCTTGGCCACCTCTTCGTAGCTTGCGCCGTTGAGGCGCAACTCGAACTCGGCTGCGCGGTTTCCGCCAAAGACCACATGCGTATGACAGTCGATCAGGGCGGGCGTGACGAGACGGCCACCGAAGTCCCTTGTCTCAAGAGCCTGATAGGCTGCAGGCACGTCAGTTCGTGCTCCGACCCAAGCGATGAGGGCGTCTTTGATCGCGATCGCACCGTCTTCAATCAATCCGTAGCTGTGATTGTCGGCCAGCGTGGCAATGCGGGCATTGGTCAGGAGCATCGAACCTACTCACTTGCGTTGGGAACCTGTCCATGCTTTTATGTTCATACATAATAACATGTCAAGTGGACATAAAATGCAGATTTGGGCTGAATCGGCGCTGCTGCCGTCCGGCTGGGCGTCAGAAGTGGCGGTGACAGTGGATGGCTCCGGCCGCATCGCCAGCGTGGAAGCTGGCGCTTCCACGGCCGGGCATTGTGTTGGATTGCTGCTTCCGTCACCGGTGAATGTGCACAGCCACTCGTTTCAGCGCGCGATGGCAGGCCTTACCGAACGGCGCGGGCCAAACCCCTCGGACAACTTCTGGACGTGGCGCGAATTGATGTTTCGCTTTCTGGACCGTCTCACTCCTGAGCACGTGGAGGCGATTGCAGCGTTCGTTCAGATGGAGATGCTGGAGGCGGGATACAGCACCAGTGCCGAGTTCCACTACTTGCACCATGCGCCTGCAGGCACGCCGTATGAGAACATTGGCGAGATGTCGGAGCGCATCGCTGCTGCGGCGAACAGGACCGGAATCGGCTTGTGCCTCTTGCCCGTGCACTATGAGTTCGGCGGATGCGACGGTCGCGGCCTCGGGCCGGGGCAAGTCCGGTTTGGAAATCGCTTGGACCAGTTCCGGCGACTGCACGATGCAGCACGAGACGCGTTGAAGGGCCTTCCGGAAGACGCGCAAATCGGCGTGGCTCCGCATTCGTTGAGAGCTGTCGCTTCAGAGACCTTGAAAGCCTATGCCGACCAGTTCCCGGCCGGTCCGATCCATATGCACCTTGCCGAGCAAATCCCCGAGGTCGAGGAAGTGCAGGCGCAATGGGGCGCACGGCCAGTAGAGTGGGCCCTGGAGCACATGGCGCTGGATGATCGCTGGTGCCTGATCCACTGCACGCAGATGACGCCTTCAGAGACGATCCGACTTGCCGAAACGGGGGCCGTTGCAGGATTGTGCCCGATCACGGAGAGCAGCTTGGGCGACGGGATATTCGACGGCGTGCGTTGGACAGGTCAGGGAGGACGCCTTGCCGTCGGTTCGGACAGCAACATTCGTATCGCGTTGAGCGAGGAACTGCGTACCCTCGAATATTCTCAGCGCCTCCGGGATCACACGCGCGCAGCGCTCGCAACGGAAGGGATGTCGACAGGGCGGCGTCTCTTCGAGCTTGTCCTGCAGGGCGGCGCGCAAGCCGCGGGACGCAGGACCGGACGCCTGGAAGCCGGCCGCTGGGCCGACATGCTGGCACTCGACACCACATCGGTGATCCTGCGCGGCTTCGGCGGGGACACCGTCCTTGATGCATGGACTTTCGCCGGCGACGACGGGCTGGTTTCAGATGTCTGGTCGGCAGGCCGACACAAGGTCCGGCAAGGCAGGCATGTCGCAAGAACTGAAATTGTCGCAGACTACGTGAAAACCATTGATGAACTGAAGGGCGCCATATGAACGTGCAGACGGCACAGACGTGGCAAAGCGTGCAAAAGGAGGTCTTGCGCCGAATTCATGCGCGTGACTGGAAGCCGGGAGACTTGATCCCGAACGAAACCGAGCTTGCCAAGGAATTCGGATGCGCCCGCACCACGGTGAATCGCGCGTTGCGCAGCCTTGCAGAAGGTGGCCTGCTGGAGCGAAGGCGCAAGGCAGGCACCCGTGTCGCGGCACAACCCGTTGCGAAGGCAACACTGAACATTGCGGTGATCCGGCATGAGGTCGAAGACCGCGGCGCGCGATACGGATATCAACTGGCCCGCCGGGAAGTCCGCATCGCGCCAACCCACATTAGCGCGACTCTTGGCGTTTGCGTGCAGGACAGGTTGCTGCATGTCATGGCTCTGCATCTGTCGAATGATGCGCCATACGCTTTGGAAGATCGCTGGATAAATGCGGTTCATGTGCCTGATGCCCTGAAACAGGACTTTCAATCCATCAGCGCAAATGAATGGTTGCTGCAAAATGTTCCCTACACGAGGGGCGAGATCTCCTTTTCGGCGAAACCGGCCTCGGCCGAGAACGCGAATTACCTGAACTGTCCGGAAAACAGCGCTTTGCTTGCGGTCGACAGGCTGACTTGGGATCATGATCAGTCTGTCACGGTCGTTCAGGTCCTGTTTGCTCCTGGTCACCAGATGCGCACCCGGATTTAGGCCGTGTCAGAGGCCTTGACGCTGTCAGGCCGATGCTGCGGCCCTGGTCTCCTTGCTTGATTGCCAATGCAGGCAAGGCATGCCGAACGGGGAACCGGCCATCGAATCCCGTTAGGCGACATCGTGGAGATCAGGATTGAACGCATCCGAAATACGTCACATCTTTCCCGAGAGCGCGGTACCGTGCACAAGCCCGCCGGGCCGGGCGCATGGCAGTGGCGGTCAGGATGAGTGACCAACCGGAGTCTTGCCGGCTGGGCACGGTAAGGCGAAACGGGGAATGTAGCAGTGGACAGCAAGACGCGTTCTGAACCCGCCACCTTCGACCTCTTCATCATTGGCGGCGGCATCAACGGTTGCGGCATCGCGCGCGACGCGGCGGGACGCGGCCTGAGCGTGGGACTCGCGGAGATGAACGATCTGGCCTCTGCCACGTCCGGCGCGTCGACCAAGCTCTTTCATGGCGGTCTTAGATACCTGGAGTATTTCGAGTTCGGCCTGGTGCGCGACGCGCTTGCCGAACGAGAGGTGCTCCTGCGCGCCATGCCGCACATCTCCTGGCCGATGCGCTTCGTGCTTCCCTATCACGGCGACATGCGCTTCGAGGTTGGCACGCCCGCTTCGCGACTGCTTGCTGCCGCTATGCCGTGGATGAGGGGCCGACGTCCGGCCTGGCTGATCCGGATGGGGCTCTTTCTCTACGACCATCTCGGAGGACGTCGCATTTTGCAGGGAACGGCAACGCTCGACCTTGACGTCGATCCGGCCGGCCAGCCGCTCGATTCGAAGTTTCGCAAGGCCTTCGAGTATTCTGATTGCTGGGTTCAGGATGCGCGGCTTGTCGTCCTGAACGCACGCGCCGCCGCCGCACGCGGAGCGCAGATCATGACCCGCACACGTGTCGTCGCGGCCACGCGTACCGGCAGATCCTGGCAGGTGGCGCTGCAAGCGGGAGGCAAGGAATTTGAAATTCGCGCAAGGATGCTCGTCAATGCCGGCGGTCCCTGGGTCGACGACATCATGAGCAACGTCGTGCGGGCGAACTCTCGCGGACGCGTTCGATTGGTGCGCGGCAGCCACATCGTGACCCGGCGGCTCTACGACCACGACAAGTGCTACTTTTTCCAGGGCACGGACGGCCGGATCGTCTTCGCCATTCCCTACGAAGACGACTTTACCCTGATCGGCACAACCGACGAAGATCACGAGGACCTGTCTGCGCCGCCCGTCTGCACCGCGGAGGAAAAGCGCTACCTGCTGGATTTCGCGTCGCGATACCTGAAGAATCCGGTGACGGAGAATGACGTAGTTTGGACATATGCCGGGCTGCGGCCGCTCTATGATGACGGCGCCACGTCAGCCACGGCAGCAACGCGCGGCTATGTCCTGAAAATCGACGAGGCGGGTGGCGCACCGCTTCTGAGCGTCCACGGCGGAAAGATCACGACCTACCGCAAGCTGGCCGAAGCGGCACTTGCCATGATCGCTCCGCTGCTGGGAAGTCCGGAACGCGGATGGACTGCAGGGGTACCGCTGCCCGGCGGCGATTTTCCGGTTGACGGATTCGAGGACTTGGTCGCGGAACTGCTGGCAGACTGCCCATTCCTGACCAAGGGCTGGGCGAAACGGCTTGCTCGCACCTACGGCACCGAAACGAGACAGTTGCTAAGAGGGATCCGCACGCTCGATGACATGGGACAGGACCTCGGCGAATCCATCACTGCGCTTGAACTTGACTGGGCCATTGCCAACGAATGGGTGATGACTGCCGAAGACTTTCTCTGGCGGCGGACGAAGCTGGGTCTCCGAATCGACAAGGACGGGGTTGAGCGGATCGAGGCCTACATCAAGGCTGCACGATCGGAGGCGGGTGACGGAGCAGGCGGGACGCGACCCAGTTCCGTCGGGTGAAGGCGCTGGCCAATATCGCTCAGGCCTCCTCGACTGCCGCATTCAACGTGATCCAGAGCGGCCCCGGCATACCGGAATAGGTGTGTGGATTCGTGCTTGTGTGGATGCGGCAGGGCTTCCAGAATGAAACCATGGCGTGCCTGAGTTGGAAATCTGATCGATTCGAAAGCCTCCAGACTTGGCAATGGGACCGGAAGGGCGATGCTGCATGACACCCGACGCGTTCAATCTCTGCGCGAAGGTCAGGCGCATGCCGGGGCAGGAGCATGCGCCGGGAGCCAGGCAGTGACGGGGCAAGGCGCGTGAGCACGCCGCTCCTGGAGGTGCGGGGCCTGCGAAAGGCGTATCCTGGCGTCGTGGCAAACGACGACGTTAGCTTTGCCGCCCGACGAGGCGAAGTTCACGCGCTTCTGGGCGAGAACGGTGCCGGCAAGTCGACGCTGGTAAAGACGGTCTATGGTCTCCTGCGTCCGGACGAAGGACGGATGATGCTCGACGGTCGGGACTACGCTCCGGCATCGCCGCACGATGCCCGGCAGGCCGGGGTCGCAATGGTGTTCCAGCATTTCAGCCTGTTCGAGGCGCTGGACGTTGCCGAGAATGTCGCGCTTGGCATGGAAGTGCCGCCGCCGATGCGGGAACTGGCCACGCGCATCCGTGACGTGAGCGAAACCTACGGATTGCCGCTGGACCCGAACCGGCTGGTCGGCACGCTGTCAGCCGGCGAGCGGCAGCGGGTCGAGATCATCCGGTGCCTCCTGCAGGATCCGCAAGTCCTGATCATGGACGAGCCGACGAGCGTGCTTACGCCGCAGGAAGTGGCGATTCTCTTCGAAACCCTGAAGAGGCTGCGCACCGAAGGAAAGCTCATCCTCTACATCAGCCACAAGCTCGAGGAAATCAGGGCCCTGTGCGATTGGGCCACCATACTTCGGCACGGCAAGGTGACCGGCTCTTGCGACCCGCGCCAGAAATCCGCACGGGAACTCGCCGAGACAATGGTGGGCAGCGAACTGGCCTTGCCTGCCGCAAAAACGCGTGAGCCTGGTGAAGTCGCGCTGTCAATAGCCGGACTGACCGCGGCATCGGGTGCCGCATTCGGAACGGAACTGAAGGACCTGTTCCTTGAAGTCCGGCGAGGCGAGATCCTCGGAATCGGGGGCGTTGCAGGAAACGGGCAGGACGAGCTTCTCGCGGTCCTTTCTGGTGAGGCGCGCAGCGCGCCGGATTCGATTCTGCTCGGGGACCTGCCGATCGGCTCGTTCGGGCCGAACGAACGGCGCGCACTTGGCGTCCTGGCCGCCCCCGAAGAGCGTCTCGGCCACGCGACGGCACCGGACATGACCCTGGTCGAAAACGCGGCCCTGTCCGGTCGGCGCCGCATGGGCATGGTCAGTCGCGGGTTTGTCAATTGGGGCAAGGCGCGTGCGCATGCCGAGCACGTGATCGCGCAGTTCGACGTCCGGGTTCCAGGCGCCGGGAGCGTGGCGCGGTCGCTGTCGGGCGGAAACCTGCAGAAGTTCGTCATCGGCCGCGAGATCCTGCAGCAGCCCGAGGTCCTGGTGGTGAATCAGCCGACCTGGGGCCTTGACGCTGCTGCTGCCGCCGCGATTCGGCAATCCCTGCTCGACTTGGCGGGCCAGGGCGCCGCAGTCATCGTGATCAGCCAGGATCTGGACGAACTGATGGAGATCTCCACGCGGTTTTCCGCGTTGAACGAAGGGCGGCTGAGCAAGCCCAGGGATACGGACGGCCTGACGCTGGAAGAGATCGGCTTGATGCTTGGCGGTGCCCATGATCTCGAGGCCGGGCAGGGTCTTTCGATGCCTGACCGGGCAGTCGGGTCCGGGGAGACGAGTCCGTGATCCGGCTGGAGCGACGTCCCGCGCCGTCCCGCGCCTGGGCATGGGCGACGCCGCTGCTAGCGGTACTGGCGACAATGGTGGCGGGGGGACTGCTGTTCGCGTTCCTGGGCAAGGATCCGCTGCTCGTGATCCGAACGATATTCTGGGACCCGATTCTCGGCGAGTTCGCGTTCTACTATCGGGGACAGTTGCTGGTGAAGGCTGGTCCCCTGATCCTGATCGCGATCGGGCTATCGCTCGGATTTCGCGCCGGAGTCTGGAACATCGGAGCGGAAGGCCAGTACATCATGGGAGCGATCTGCGGGGCCGCGGTCGGGCTGGCCTTCTACCCGCTGGAGGCGCGATGGCTGATCTTTCCGCTGATGGTGCTTGCGGGCGGCCTTGGCGGATTCCTTTGGGCGATGATTCCCGGCATTCTCCGGACGCGCTTCAACACGAACGAGATTCTTGTCTCGCTTCTGCTTGTATACGTGGCCGAGCAGATACTGGCCTGGATGGCGCTTGGTCCCTTGAGGAGTCCGGACGGGGCCGGGTTCCCCGGCTCGCGCAACCTCAGGCATTACGATTCTGCGGCGAACCATGAGTTGATTGCCGGGTCGGGCATGCACTGGGGAGTCGTGGCCGCGTTCATCGCGGTCATTCTGGGCCATGTTCTGCTGTCCCGTCACATCCTTGGGTTCAACATCCGTCTTGCAGGTGCGAGCCCGCGTGCTGCTAGGTTTGCAGGCGTGAACCCCGGGTTGCTGGTGCTGACCTGCCTGGGCGCATCCGGAGCACTGGCCGGGTTTGCGGGTCTGTTCGAGGTGGCCGGCCCCGCCGGGCAGATCAATATCGACTTCAACGTGGGTTACGGGTTCACGGCGATCATCGTGGCGTTCCTCGGGCGGCTGCATCCGGTCGGCATCCTGCTTGCAGGATTCCTGATGGCCCTCACCTACATAGGTGGAGAGGCGGCTCAGGCCACGCTGGGCGTGCCTGCGGCGGCAATCCAGGCGTTTCAGGGAATGCTCCTGTTTTTCCTCCTGGCCCTCGACGTGATGACGAACTACCGTGTCAGGATCGACGCGAGGGCACGGGCATGAGTGACGTCGGGACCGGCCGGTCAGACATTCGCCCATTGGTCTTGCCGCGAGAACCTCGCCGTCTTGCGACGACACGTTCTCGGTCGCCGTCCAGGCCTGGCCATTGGAGGCGAGGGCGGCCGGTGCAGCGTGTTGCGCGGCCGGGTGGGAAGGCGCCGTGATGGATCTGGGCTCAATCAACCCAGTCCTGCTGATCTCGGCGCTGTTGCTGGCGTCAACGCCCATCTTGCTGGCGGCCATGGGCGAACTCGTGGTCGAGAAATCCGGTGTACTTAACCTTGGCGTCGAGGGCATGATGATCGTTGGCGCCGTCTCGGGTTTCATGGCTGCGGTCGAAAGCGGCTCGCCTGCCTTGGGATTCCTGGCCGCCGCCGCTGCTGCCGCCGTGCTTGCACTTCTCTTTGGCGTGCTGACTCAGGTGCTCTTGTCAAACCAGGTCGCCACCGGGCTGGGGCTGACGCTGTTCGGGCTGGGGATTTCCTCGCTGATGGGGCAAGGCTATGTCGGCATCCGCCCTCCTGCATCGCCGAGACTGGATCTTCCCGTGCTTTCGGAACTGCCGGTCGTGGGGCCGGTACTGTTCAGCCAGCATGCCCTGGTCTACCTTTCGCTGGCCGCGGTTGCCGGCGTCTGGTGGTACCTGAGATCCACCCGTTCCGGCCTGATTCTTCGTGCCGTGGGCGAAAGCCATGAAGCGGCGCACGCGCTCGGCTACTCCGTGCTGGGCACCAGGCTTGCGGCGATCGCCTTTGGCGGCGCGCTTGCGGGGCTGGGCGGGGCCTGCCTGAGCCTCGTGATCGTGCCGCAATGGACGGAAGGCATGACGGCCGGGCGTGGCTGGATCGCGCTGGCGATCGTGGTCTTCGGCTCCTGGCGGGCGTGGCGCGTCCTGCTCGGCGCCTATCTCTTCGGCGGCGTGAGCGTTTTGCAACTGAACCTGCAGGCGGCCGGGATAGCAATTCCCGTCGAACTCTTGTCGATGTCGCCCTACCTGATTACCATCCTTGTGCTGGTCATCATTTCGTCCGACAAAAGGCGGGCACAGGCCAATGCGCCCAACTCGCTGGGGCGCACGTTCCACGCTTCGGGCTGAGAGGAGTCCTTGCAACAGCAAACTGGGGGAAAACATGACGAAAACCTTACTTCTGGCGGCTGCAGCCGCAATGTCAATGGGTCTGCCGGCTTTCGGCGACAGCCATGGCGACGGGCCGGTCAAGGCCGGATTTGTCTATGTCGGGCCGATCGGAGACGGCGGGTGGACCTATGAACACCACCAGGGCCTGCTGGCCGTGGAGGAGCACTTTGGCGACAAGGTCGAGACCGTCTATCAGGAGAGCGTGCCCGAAGGCGCTGATGCCGAGCGGGCAATGACCCAGATGGCGCTCCAGGGCGCGGACATCATTTTCACGACCTCGTTCGGGTACATGGATCCGACGATCAACGTGGCGGCCAATTTCCCGGACGTGAAGTTCGAGCACGCAACCGGCTACAAGCGCGCCGACAATGTCAGCACCTACTCCGCGCGATTCTACGAGGGACGTGCGGTGCAGGGCCATATCGCGGGCAAGATGACGAAGACCAACAAGATCGGCTATATCGCGTCCTTCCCGATCCCCGAGGTCATTCGGGGCATCAACTCGGCGTATATCCATGCCAAGAAGGCAAACCCGGACGTGGAGATGAGCGTGATCTGGGTCTACACGTGGTTCGATCCCCCGAAAGAGGCGGATGCCGCGAAGGCGCTGATCGACAACGGCGTGGACGTTGTCTTGCAGCATACGGATTCGACCGCGCCGCAGGCCGCCGCTGCCGAAGCGGGCGTGATCTCGTTCGGCCAGGCCTCGGACATGTCGGAATACGCGCCGCTGCCGCGCGTGAGTTCGATCATCGACAACTGGGCGCCGTACTACATCGCAAGGGTGCAGGCCGTGATGGACGGCACCTGGGAAAGCGTTGACATTTGGGACGGCATCGGTCCCGGCATGGTCGAGATTGGCGAAATCTCCGATGCAGTGCCGGCGGACGTCAAGGCGGAAGCCGAAGCCCTGCGCGATGCGATCGCAAGCGGCGAGTATCATGCGTTCACCGGTCCGCTGAACAAGCAGGATGGATCGCCGTGGCTGGCGGAAGGCGAGACCGCCGATGACGGAACGCTGCTTGGCATGAACTTCTATGTCGAGGGGATCACGGGCGAAATTCCCAATTGATCGTCTGCTCGACCCGGCGCGCCGACGGACTCGCCGGCGCGCCGGGTTGAATCTTGCCGTCCGTTTGCGCCATTCCCGAACCGGGGAGCTCCGGAAACGAAATCGAGCTGAACCGATGCCGGACTTGATAACGATTTCGGGGCAGGCCCTGTCGAGGTTCAGCTTCGGCACGATGCAGTTCGGCGGCGCAGCGGACGAAACCGCCTCTGCGGAGATGTATTCGGCTTGCCGGGAGGCGGGCATCAATTTCTTCGACACGGCGTTTCTCTACTCCGAGGGCCGTTCCGAGGAAATTGCCGGGCGGCTGGTCGCACCCGAGCGCGACGACGTCTTCATCGCCACGAAATGCGGGTATCACGGTGCATGCCGGTCGCGGATCGACGAGGAATTCGGCGCGAGCCGAAAGCGGCTCGGACTGGAGACCGTCGATCTCCTGTATCTCCACCGCTGGGATGGAGAGACGCCGCTTGAAGAGACATTCGAGACGCTTGCCAGGTACATGGAAGACGGTTCGGTGCGTGCCTTTGGCGTTTCCAATTTCGCCGCGTGGCAGGTGATGAAGGCGCGAGAGGTCGCACGCGAGCTTGGTGTCGAGATCCGGTTCCTTC
This sequence comes from Silicimonas sp., assembly GCA_022824315.1. GTDB lineage: Bacteria > Pseudomonadota > Alphaproteobacteria > Rhodobacterales > Rhodobacteraceae > JAJEFO01. Next base: position 4,401 of record JAJEAC010000074.1, on the reverse strand, counting down.
AGCCGATGTACAACCTGGTGAAGCGGCAGGCGGAAGTCGAGATCCTGCCAATGGCACGTGCGGAGGGTCTGGCTGCATGTCCCTATTCCCCGCTCGGTGGCGGTCTCCTGACCGGGAAATACGCTTCCGGAGGGACCGGTCGTCTCACCACCAGTGACATCTACGCGTTCCGCTACGGGTTCGACTGGATGCACGAGGCCGTAGCGGATCTGGTCAAGATCGCGGAAGAGGTCGGCGCGGCCCCGGCGACCCTTGCGGTGGCATGGGTCGCGCGGCATCCGGGCATTTGGGGGCCCATCGTCTCGGCCAAGTCGACGGAGCAGCTTGCACCATCACTCGCGGCCATCGATTTCGAAATCGACGACGCGCTCCTTGCCCGGCTTTCGGCGCTGTCGCCCGCGCCTCCTCCCGCGACCGACCGGTTGGAGGAAGCGTGACGCGTGTCACCATAATCGGCGGCGGCATTGCAGGACTCGCTGCCGCCGCAACATTGGCGCCGTCGACCCGCGTTCTGGTGCTGGAACGCGAGACCGCGCTTGGCTACCACGCGAGCGGGCGTTCGGCGGCGATGTTCATCGAGGACTACGGGAACGACGTCGTCCGTGCCCTCAACCAGGCGTCGCGTCCGGTTCACGAGTCGCTCAATGCCTTGTCCCCCCGGGGTCTCATGGCAGTTGCATTGCAGGACGACGCGGGTGCGTTCGAGGCTGACATGGCCGCGCTGGGCCTTGCGGAAATTCCAATACGTGAGGCGCGTTCGCGGGTGCCGATCCTGTCTCGCGCCGTCGTGCGGGCCGGGTATACCGAGAACGCTCAGGACATCGACACGAACCGGCTCTTGCAGGCCATGGCGTCAGAAGCGCGGAGACACGGTGCAACAATAAGAGTCGGGGCCGGCGTCACGAAGATCGAGCGCCCCGATTCCTGGCGTCTTTCGGTCGGGGACGAGGAGATCGTGGCCGATGTCGTGATCAATGCTGCCGGGGCTTGGGCTGACGAAATCGCGGGGATGGCAGGTGTGGCGCGAATCGGGCTGCAGCCCTACCGCAGGTCAGTCGCGCGGCTGCCGGCGCCGGGCGGGCATGACGTCAGGGACTGGCCATTACTGGCGGGTCCGGGCGAATCCTGGTACGCAAAGCCCGACGCGGGTGGCTGGATCGTCTCGGCAGCCGAGGAGCATGCGATGGAGCCGATGGATGCATGGGCGGACGACATGGTGCTCGCCGAAGGCCTGGCGCGCTACGAGCGATACGTGACCGAGCCGGTCGTGCGCATGGAAACCAACTGGGCGGGCCTCAGAACCTTCGCGCCTGACCGCGCGCTCGTCATTGGCGAAGCGCCCGGCCATCCGGGCTTTTTCTGGATGGCAGGCCAGGGAGGCTTCGGATTCCAAACGGCTCCCGCAGCAGCGGCGCTTCTGGCCGACCTCGTGTTCGACAGGAAGCCATCATTGCCCGCTGACGTGGTTGGCTCCCTCCTGCCGTCGCGCTTCTGCAGGTGACGACACGCGCCTGGTCCGTGACGAACGGTCGAGGCAGGGCGATTGGTGGCCTTCGCGACGAGGCGACACGGCGGCGCCCTTGCAGTCAGTTCATGTCCCTGATCGAGGCGATGATGTCTCGCGCCGCCTTCACGGGATCGGGCGCGCGATGGATGGGGCGTCCGACGACCACGTGGTCGGCACCGTCCCGGATGGCATCGACCGGCGTTGCGATCCGTTTTTGATCGCCGGGATCGGTGCCGGTCGGCCGCACCCCGGGCGTGACGATCAGCTTGCCCTTGGCTTCAGGCAACGCGCGGATTGCACGGACCTCAAGCGGCGAGGCAATGACGCCGTCGGCTCCGGCCTCGATTGCCCGCCCGGCCCGCTCGGCCACGAGATCGGCAATCTCTCCCGGCCTTGTCTGGGCGGCATCAAGATCGCTTCGGTCGAGGGATGTGAGGAACGTGACCGCCAAGACATTCATCGCGGAATCAGCCGCACCTTCGCAGGCGGCGCGCACCACGTGCGGGTCTCCGTGGACGGTCAGGAAATCGATGCCGGATCGGGCAAGGCCGCGCGTGGCGGCCTCGATCGTTGCACCGATGTCGAAGAGCTTCATGTCCAGGAAGATGCGCTTGCCGTGATCCTGCCTGAGCTCGCTTGCCAGCGCGAAGCCGCCGCCCGTGAGCATGCCAAGCCCGATCTTGTAGAAGGACACGCTGTCGCCAAGACGCGCCGCGAGATCAAGACCCGCGAGTGCGTCCGGGACGTCAAGCGCGACAATCAGGCGATCATCAGACTGGATCATGGGTGCCGCCTAGTTGTTTCCGCCGCCGAGGGCAAGCGTCGCCTGCTCCAAGGCGCAAAGTCCCGTTTTACGCGCGTTTTGCCCGAAATCAGGCCGCGCCGGGATCGGGTTCGCAGATGCGCTGCTTGCGCTACCGGATGATGTTGGGGCGGAATTTCAACCTTGCGCGGCGTTCCTGCGGCAGGTGGCGGTTGAGCCGCCGGTTGACGAGGCCGAATGATCCGATCAGGGCCAGGGTCAACAGGATGAAGTAGAAGGCGACGATCGGGTAGGGAACGAACGGGTTGAACGTTTTGTCCGCAAAATAGTTCGCGTAGTAGAGTGCGTCGCCCTGCTGTCTCCAGGTCGGGAACCCGGAAAAGAAGACCAGCGTCGTTGCGTGAAAGAGGAATATGGCCTCGTTGGTGTAGGCTGGCCATGCGAGCCTCATGGTCGTCGGCCAGATGATCGAGACAAACCTCTTCCACCCCGTGAAGCCATAGGCATCAGCTGCCTCGACCTCGCCGCGGGGCACCGTGCGCAATGCGCCAAAGAAGATCTCCCCGGAATAGGCGGCGGTGTTCAGCACGAGAACGATCAGGGCGCCGGCCTGCGCCGACGTGAGCCAGGGCATGTAGCCCGCCTGCTTGACGCGCAGGAAAATGAAATACGCCAGGAAGAACTGGATGAAGAGCGGCGAGCCGCGGAAGACGAGGATGAACCACTCGGCAGGCTTCCTGATCCAGGGATTGGAGGAAGCCTTGCACAGCGCGACCGCGTTGGCGATGAAAAAGCCGACAATCAGTGCGAGAAGGCCGAAATAGACGTTCCAGATGAGCCCCGAACCGATCAGGGTGAATTGCTGGCATAGGTCGAAGCCTTCGCGCGGCAGGAGGCGCTCGCCGATGCCGATCGCGCGCAGGCCGTAGTCCTGGACGGTTTGCCAGCAGCTCATGCCGTCGCCCCGATGGTGGCCTGTCCGTGGCTGAGCCGGCGCGTGAGTCGTGACAGGACGACTTCGCTGAGCCTGGTGAAGGCAAGGTAGAACACAAGCAGTGCGAGGAAGTACCAGATCCGCCAGTCGCCATGCGGGTAGTCGGAGAAGCGCGCCTGTTTCGTGCCGCCCAGCTCGCGCGCCCAATAGACGATGTCTTCAACGCCAAGCAGGAAGAGCAGCGGTGTCGCCTTGATCAGCAGCATCCAGAGATTGGACAGGCCGGGGAGCGCGTATATCCACATTTGCGGGACGAGCACGTGCCAAAAGGCTTGCCGTGGCGTCATGCCGTAGGCTTCTGCCGTCTCGATCTGCCCGCGTGGCACCGCCTGCATCGCACCGTGGAGCACGTTCGCGGCGAAGGCGCCAAAGACGATCGCGAAAGTCAGGACGGCAAGAAAGAAACCGTAGACTTCGTGAACCCATTGCGGTGCGTTGCCCAGCGGAAGCTTGGCTGCACTGCAGACGACGAAATCGTTGCCCTGCCAGATCCTGTCGGTCCAGTCCGGGCACAGATACTGGTGACGCAGGAACTCGAAGCCCTGGTCAAGGGCAATGACGAAGAAGAGAAAGAACGCGATATCCGGCACGCCGCGCACGATGGAGATGTATATCGTGCCGAACCAGCGAAGCGGCAGGACCTGGCTCCGAGCGGCCGACGCGCCGCCAAAGCCGAAGAGCAAGGCGGTGGGAGCGGTGACTGCCAGGAGAACAAGGACGGTGACAAAGGACCAGTAAAACCCGATATGCTTGCCCGTCGTCAGATAGCATGCTGTCCACCTTGCGGTGTCGAGCGTCGTCGGATCGGTGCAAAACCCGAAAATCGATCCGTCTCCCGCTAACCGGAACTTCAAACCGGCATTTTTGCATCCAACCCGTTGACATGAAACGGGAATTCACCATTTCAGGGCCCCCGTAACTGGATTCATGTTGCCATAACGCGCGCCGCCGCCATTTCCGGCGCGCCCGACGGGCCGCCCAGCGGAAATTGAATGGCGATGCAGATTTTCTTGCAGGTTTCGCTTGACACCATAGACGAATCGGGCTTCGTTGTGCACAGCATGTTCCCATAACCGGTGCCCGCCATGGCCTTCAACATCGAATCCGTCCCAAACCAGGCCGGAAAGCCCGCCATCC